>DKVN01000096.1:11898-30963 GCA_002491225.1 Faecalibacterium sp. UBA7177 | reverse complement strand
GCCGCGGATGCGGGAGCCTTTTTGCACCCATCAGGGGGCGGGCGCTCAAAACTCGTAGTCGAAGACTGTCTTGTCGAAGGAGACCTCATTCATAAAGGCGCGGACCTTGAGATGCTCCGGGTGGTTGATGTAGGCATTCAGCTCTTCCATGCTGCGGAAGGTGGAATCAATGCAGACATGGAAGACATCCCCCTCGTTGAGGTTCCAGCCCACGGCGGCGAACTGGATCTCGGGGATGATCGTCTGCAGGTAGGCGGTCTTCTGGCGGAACGCCTCCACCGTGGCCCGCCGCTCGGCCTCGGTGCCGTCCTTGTGCAGCTTCCAGAATACGATGTGTTTGATCATGCAGACCTACTCCTTTTTTCTTTGTTGGGTTATGCGGGCGAACTTGTCGCACATCTTTTGCGATACCCGGGCAGATTGGATGAATTGTAGCACAACTTACCCCGCTCAGCCTTAGTATAACGAACCGCCGGGCGGTTGTCAAACGCCCGGAGCGTTTTTGTCGTTTTGTACAATAGAGCCGATTGTTCTTTGCCAAAAACAGAAAAAACAAGCGATTAAGGCAAAAATCTGTTGACAAACGCCTCGCCGGTTGCTATCATCAAGTTGTAGAACAACTCGGGCGGTCCGAGCAAGATGTACTACAAGATTCCGATTGTTGACGAAAAAGGGGATGCTGCACTACAATAAAAAGAAAACTGCTTTTGGGAGTGCTTGAACAATGGCTACCGTGCTTGTGGAACAGACCTATAACGCATTGCTGCAGATGATCATGGACAAGAGCTACCGGCCGGGAGACCGGCTGCCCTCCGAGATGGTTCTCTGCAATGAACTTCAGGTCAGCCGCAATACCCTGCGGGCCGCACTGAACAAGCTTTCGGTGCTGGGCTTTACCGAGACCCGCCAGGGCGGCGGCACCTATCTGCGCGAGACGGACAGCGAGGTCTATCTGAACTTCTTCGTGCCCGCCGCTTTGACCTATAACACCAACCTGCTTGAGATCATGCAGCTGCGCAAGGGGTTGGAGGTCGAGGCCGCGCGGCTGGCCGCAGAGTCCGCCACCGGGGAGGATATCGCCGCGCTGCGGGTCCTGTACGAATCCTGCCGCAAGGACAGCCAGCAGGGCGATATGGGCGAGTTCTCCAACGACAATGTCGATTTCCACTATGCTCTGGCCAAAGCCTCCCACAACGCGCTCTACATCAAGATGATGCAGATCATCCGCCAGATGATCGTGCCGGTCATGCAGGACTTCCTCAACGAGCAGGGGGCCGATATCGACAGCACCTTCTACCACGGCATGATCCTGCAGTGCGTGATCGAGCACAAGCCCGAGGAAGCAGGCTTCTTTATGCAGCGTCATATGTCCCTGGTCGTCGATCGGGTCCGCAGCTATGTCGAGCGGAAAAGCCCGGGTTCCGAACCCTGAAAATCTGCGCACACCGCGCAAAGAGAAAGGATCGACAAACACATGAAAAAGTGGATCAGTCTTGCATTGGCACTCGTGATGGTCCTGAGCCTTGCTGCCTGCGGAGGCTCGGGCAGCAGCACCCCCGCCGCCAGCACCCCCGCTGCGGGCGGCGGCGCCCAGAGCAGCGCCGGCGACGCCGAGCCGCTGCACATCGCCTTCTTCATGTACGAAAACTCCAACACCTTCACCACCTACATCCGCAAGGGCCTGGAGAACTACGGCGCCGAGAACGGCGTGGTCGTCGAATCCTTCGACGGCAAGAGCGATCAGTCCACCCAGACCGACGCCATCACCACCGCCCTGGCCAAGGGCGGGTATGACCTGATCGTGGTCAACCCGGTCGACTCGGGCGCGGGCGCCACCATCAACAACCTCTGCCGCGAGCACAACATCCCGGTCATCTACGCCGACCGCGCGCCCGACCTGGTGGGCGGCATCCTGGACGATTACGAGCAGGCCTACTACGTCGGGCTGGACTGGTCCGACCCCGGCGCGGTGCAGGCCCAGATGGTCTACGAGGCCTGGACGGCCGAGGGTTCCACCCTGGACAAGAACGGCGACGGCGTGCTGCAGTACGTGCTGCTGCAGGGCAACGTGGCCCAGCAGAACGCCATCTACCGCACCGCCGCCATCAACGAGCTGTTTGAGGGCTGGGCGGCCGACGGCACCATGCCCACCGAGCAGCTGGACATTCAGGACGGCAACTGGAGCTCGGACAAGGGCAAGGACGTCATGGACACCTGGAATGTCAAGTTCGGCGACCAGATCGAGGCGGTGCTCTGCAACAACGACACCATGGCCATGGGCGCGATCGAGTCGCTCAAGACGGCCGGCGCCTTTGACGGCGAGAATCCCCCGGTGGTCTACGGCATCAACGGCATCCCGGACGTCTGGGAGATGGTGGAGGACGGCTATATGGCCGGCACCGTGCTGACCAGCCCCTACCGTGAGGCCAAGATCATCATCGACATGGCTTTGAACATCCAGGCCGGCAACGAGCCGCTGGCCGGCACCGACTATGTCTGGGGCGAGTTCGGCAAGGATGTCCGTGTCGACGACGTGGCCGTCACCCTCGACAACCTCAAGGTTGCGCAGGACGACTACGCGGCCTGTATGTAACAAGCGAAAAAAGGGTCTCGTATTTTGACCCTTTTGCCCGGCAAACCGGGGCGGCACAGCACAGCAGGGAGGGCCGCCCCGGCGCGGGGCAAACTCAGAGAAAGCGCAAAGTGGAGCAGCACGCTGCTGGCTGCTTTGCGCTCTTTCTTTACCCAAAAACCGGGCTGCGGCGGCCCCGGCGCCTGGCCGGGGCGTCTGGCCCGGCCCAAAAACGCCCGAAAGCAAATCCTGATAAGGGGGCAAAGAATGAGTACAACACAGACCGGCACACCCGCGGGCGCCGGGCAGGAATACCTGCTCGAGATGCGGGGCATCTGCAAATCGTTTGCCGGGGTACAGGCGCTCAAGAGCGTGGATTTTTATGTGCGCCCCGGCACGGTACACGCCCTGATGGGGGAGAACGGCGCGGGCAAATCCACCCTGATGAAATGCCTCTTCGGCATCTACCACAAGGATGCGGGCAGCATCCGGCTGCGGGGCCAGGAGGTGGATTTCCAGTCGCCGCACCAGGCGCTTTTGAACGGCATCTCGATGGTACATCAGGAGCTCGAACAGGTGCCCGAGCGCAACGTGATGGAGAATGTCTGGCTGGGCCGTTTTCCCAAAAAGATGGGCCTGGTGGACACCCACAGGATGATCGAGGACACCGAAAAGGTCCTCGCCACCCTGGGCGGCGAGGTCAAAATCGACCCGCGCGCCCGGCTGTCCAGCCTCACCGTCTCCAAGCGGCAGATGGTGGATATCGCCAAGGCGGTCTCCTACAACTGCGACATCATCACCCTCGATGAGCCCACCAGCTCGCTCAACGAAAAAGAGGTCGATATCCTGATGGGGATCATCGACGGGCTGCGCAAGCAGGGCAAGGGCATCATCTACATCTCCCACAAGATGGAGGAGATCTTCCGCATCGCGGACGATATCACGGTCATGCGGGACGGCGCGCTCATCAAGACGATGCGGGCGGCCGACACCAATGTGGACGAGGTGATCCGCCAGATGGTCGGCCGGGAGCTGAACAACCGCTTCCCGCCCAAGGAGGGCAGCATCGGCAAAGAGATCCTGCAGGTGCAGGGCCTCAACGACACCGACCACCACATCCACGATATCACCTTTGATCTGCACGAGGGCGAGGTGCTGGGCATCGCCGGGCTGCTGGGCGCGGGCCGCACCGAGCTGCTCGAGACCCTTTTCGGGGCCCGCGCGCGGGAGAGCGGCACGGTCACCCTGCGCGGGCAGGCCATCCGCAACCGCAGCACCTCCGAGGCCATCCGCAACGGCTTTGCCCTGTGCACCGAGGAGCGCCGCTTCAACGGCATCTTCCCCGATCTCGGCATCGACTTCAACACCATGATCGCGGGTATCCGCTCCTATGTCAACCGGTTTGGGTGGTTCTCGGTAAAAAAGATGACCGACGACACCCAGCGGATGATCGACGCCATGCACACCAAGACCCCCGGCACCAAAACCAGGATCCGGTATCTGTCGGGCGGCAACCAGCAAAAGGTCATTCTGGGCCGCTGGCTGCTGCTCAACCCGGACGTCTTTTTGCTGGACGACCCCACCCGCGGCATCGACGTGGGTGCAAAATACGAGATCTACCAGCTCATCTTTGACCTGGCCAAACAGAACAAGGGCGTGATCATCTGCTCCTCCGAAATGCCGGAGCTCCTTGGCATCTGCGACCGGGTCCTGGTCCTGAGCGGCGGCCATCTGACCGGCGAATACGATCTCATCCACGACCGCGAGCGCGCCACCCAGGAGAACATCATGGTGGACGCCACCCGGTTTGTGTAATTCACAAGGGAGGAAGCTGCAATGCTGAAATCAAAAGGCAAACTTGTGGACTGGCTCTATGACTATTCGCTGTACTTCATCATCGGCGCGCTGCTGCTGGTCATCATCATCATCGAGCCGTCCTTCGTCCGCATCTCCAACTTCACCACCATCCTCACCCAGTCCGCCACCAAGATCATCTACGCCTGCGGCATCGCGGGCATCATCGTGCTGGGCGGCACCGACCTCGCCCTCGGCCGCGAGGTGGGCCTCGCGGCGGTGGTCGCGGCCTCGCTGTTGCAGGCGGCCGATTACTCCCAGCGGGTCTTCAGCGCCGACACCGTCCCCGCGCTGCCGCTCATCCTGCCGCTGCTGCTGGTCATGGTGCTGCTGGCGGTCATCTGCGCGGCGCACGGCTTCATCGTCGCCCACTGGGGGGTCGCGCCCTTTGTGGCCTCGCTGGGCATCCAGCTCATCTCCTACGGCGTCTGCCTGCAGTACTTCAACACGGTCTGCAACTCCAACCCCCTGTCCGGCTTTACCAAAAGCTACTCCGCCTTCTGCCAGGGCACCATCCGCATCGGCGAGCTCAGCCTCAGCTACCTGATGTTCTACGCTCTGGCGGTGGTGGCCATCATGTGGATCGTCTGGAACCGCACCACCCTGGGCAAAAACATGTTCGCCATCGGCGGCAACCGGGAGGCGGCCAAGGTCTGCGGCGTCAATGTCAAGCGCACCATCATCATCGTCTATGTCATCGCCGGGCTGCTCTACGCCTTCGGCGGCGTGCTGGAGGCGGGCCGCACCGGCTCGGCCAACAGCACCATGGGCGCGGATTACGCCATGGACGCCATCGCGGCCTGCGTGGTGGGCGGCGTCTCGATGAAGGGCGGCACCGGCACCCTGCCCGGCGTGGTGGTGGGCGTCATCATCTTCCAGATCATCACCTACGGCCTGATCTACGTGGGGGTCAGCCCCGACCTGCAGTATGTCGTCAAGGGCCTCATCATCATCGTGGCGGTCGTGCTGGACAACCAGAAGGCGCTGCGCAAGGCCGCCTGATCCCGCCCATCCTGCAAAAACAAAAAGGAGGAGATTTTTTGATGGAACCGTTCAAGATCCCCGAGACCATGAAAGCCATGACCCTTGTGGCCTATGATAAACTGGAACTGGCCACCGTGCCGGTGCCCAAGCCCGGCCCGGGCGAGGTGCTCTGCCGCATCAAGTCGGTGGCCATCTGCGGCTCGGACCCCAAGATGATCCACGGCGATTACGCCTGGACCAACTGGCCCCCCTACTACCCCTTTATCATGGGGCACGAGTGGGCCGGGCAGATCGTCGCGCTGGGCGAAGGGGTCACCGATTTTGCGGTGGGCGACCGGGTGGCCGGTGAGGCCCATGTGGGCTGCGGCAAGTGCGACAACTGCAAGCACGGCCACTACACCGTCTGCCTCAACTATGGCAGGGACGGCCACGACGGCGGGCTCGACCTGGGCCACCGCCATTACGGCTTCTACTGGCAGGGCGCCAACGCCGAGTACAATGTCTACAAGACCAGCGGCCTGCACCGCATCCCGGACAATGTCAGCTATGACGTGGCCGCCATGTGCGACTGTGCCGGCGTCGCCTTCCACGGGGTGGAGATGGCCGGGGTCACCCCCGGCGGCACCTCGGTGGTCATCGGGCCGGGGGCCATCGGCCTGTGCGCCATGATGGAGTGCAAGGCGCTGGGCTCGGGCCGGGTCATCGTGGTGGGCCGGGGCGCCAAGCTCGAAAAGGCCCGCGAGCTTGGGGCCGATGTCTGCATCGACTTTGAAAAGGAGGACCCGGTGGCCCGGGTGCTCGAGCTGACCGGCGGGGTCGGCGCGGACGAGGTGATGGAGTGCTCGGGCGCGGCGGACTCCCCCATGAAGGCCTGCAGGATGGCCCGCAAGACCGGCAGGATCGCCCTCATCGCCACCTACCACGCCGGGGATGTGATGATCCCGGCCAACACGGTCAACTTCAACGAGCTGACCATCGTGGGCTCCAAGGCCAACCCCAACGTCTCGGAGCAGGTGCTGCACTTCTTCTCCACCGGGGCCATTCAGGGCGAAAAGCTGGTCACCCACACCTTCCCGCTCGAGCGGTACGCCGAGGCGGTGGATCTGTTTGAGCATAAGCGGGACGGCTCGATCAAGGTCGTCATCAATCCGTAACCGGGCCGCGCATCGCCTTTTGCCGCCTGCGGAACCCCGCGCCCGCCGCCCTCAAAGGGCCGGGCGGGGGGCCTCTCTCCCGGCGGGGGCTTGTGCGCCGCCCAGGAAAGTGAGGTTCTGCCCTGATGAAAACCACCATGCACGCCGCGGTGCTGCGTCAGTTTGGCCAGCCGCTCCAGATCGAGGAAAAGCCCATCCCCCAGCCCGGCCCCGGCGAGGTGCTGGTCAAGGTGCGGGCCAGCGGGCTGTGCGTGTCCGACCTGCACATCCAGGACGGCAAGATCGCCACCGTCCGGCTGCCCTACACCCCCGGCCACGAGCTGGCCGGGGTGATCGCCGCGGTGGGGGCGGGGGTGCCGCCCGAGCGGATTGGCCAGCACATCTCGGCCGCCATCGACATCATCTGCGGCGAGTGCGAGTTCTGCCGCACCGGCCGCACCAACCTCTGCCGCAAGCTGGTGCGCATCGGCTTTGAGCGGGACGGCTCCCACGCCGAGTACTGCGTGATCCCGGCCCAAAACGCCTTCCCGGTCAGCCCCGAGATCCCCTTCGAGCAGGTCACCGGCATCCCGGACGCGGTGGGCTGCATGTACAACGGGCTCAAAAATCAGGCCCGGCTGCGGGCCGGGCAGACCCTGCTGATCCTCGGGGTCGGGGGCCTTGGCATGAACGCCATCCAGCTTGCCAAACAGATGGGGGCCATCGTCCTTGCCACCAGCCGCAGGGCGGACAAGCTCGAAACGGCCCGCCAGATGGGCGCGGACGCGGTCATCGACACCTCGCAGGAGGATCTGCGCGCGCGCGCCGCGGCCCTCACCGGCGGCCGCGGGGTGGATGTGGTGCTGGACAACATCGGGCTGGAATGGTCGATCAACGAGGGCATCGCGATGGTGCGGCCGGGCGGCAGGGTGCTGGTCTGCGGCTACATCAGCGAGGAGTTCCGGGTCAACTATCAGGAGATCATGAAGTTTGAAAAGGAGATCCTCGGCATCCGCGGCATGACGAGGCAGGATATGGCCGAGGTCATCGAGTGGGTCAACCAGAAGAGGATCGTTCCCTATGTCTACAAGACCGTCCCGTTTGAGCAGATCAACGAGGCCCTCGACCTGCTGCGCAGCGGCAGGGCCAAGGGCCGGGTGGTGCTGACCTTCCCGGAGTGAGCCCGCCCGCGGGGGCAGGCCGCCGGGGGCGGCGCGAAAGGAGCGAAACAGCAATGAGAGATACAGTCATGGTCGTGGGCAGCGGCATGATGGGCAGCGGCATCGGCGCGATGAGCGCGCTGGCCGGCAACCGCACCGTCCTGGTGGACCTGGATGCGGCGCGGGCCGAGGCCGGCCGCCAGAAGGCGGTCGAGTGCATCCGGCTGCGGGAGCAGAACGGCCTTGCCAGCCCCGAGCAGGCCGAGGCGGCTGTCGGGCTGCTCTTCGCCGAGACCGACAGCCTCGCGGTGGCCGGGCGTGCCCGGCTGGTGATCGAGGCCATCGTCGAAAAGGTCGAGGCCAAGCAGGCCCTCTTTGCCCAGCTGGACGCGGTGCTGCCGGTGGAGGTGCCGATCTGCAGCAACACCAGCGGCCTGCGCATCACCGACATCAGCGCCCGGTGCGCGCATCCCGAGCGCACGGTCACCACCCACTTCTGGCTGCCGGCCCATCTGGTGCCGCTGGTCGAGGTGGTCATGGGGGACAAGACCGACGAGGCGGTGGCCGCCGCGGTGCGGGACGAGCTGCGCGGCTGGAAAAAGGCCCCGGTGCTGGTCAAAAAGGATCTGCCCGGCCAGCTGGCCAACCGGGTGTTCCAGGCCATCATCCGCGAGTCGATCGACATCGTGGCCTCCGGCCTCGCCAGCGCCGAGGACGTCGACACCGCCATCAGCTGCGGCATGGCGATGCGGTTCCCGGTCTGGGGACCGCTCAAGCATCTGGACGCCATCGGGCTCGAGCTGGGCCTCTCGGTGCAGCAGACGGTGCTGCCCAGCATCTGTGCCGACCGCACGGCCAGCCCCTACATCGAGCAGCTGGTGGCCGAGGGCAGGCTGGGCGCCAAAACCGGCCAGGGCTTTTACGATTGGAGCACCCGCAGCATCGAAGCCGACATGAACAGGCGGGACGCCTTTATCATCGAGGCGGTCAAGGCGGTCGAACGGGTCGGCGGGCAGTGAGCCGGGGAGGACGCGATGGAACAGTTTTTCTGCCTGGGCAGCTATACCGAGCCCATCCTCTTCGGCACCGGCGAGGTCTTTGAGGGCAAGGGCGAGGGGGTCACGATCTGCCGCTTTGAGGACGGCGCGATCGAGACCGTCTCCTCCCTGCCGGTGCGCAACCCCTCCTTCCTCTGCATCGACGAGACCCTGCGCAAGATCTACACGGTCAACGAGATGAAGGAGTTCGACGGGGCCTTTGGCGGCGGGGTGACCCAGCTGAGCTACGGCCCGGACGGCAGGATGCAGCAGGAGCAGAGCTTCAACACCGGCGGCACCGACCCCTGCCACATCGCGCTGGCCCCCAACGGGCGGTTCCTCCCGGTGGCAAACTTTGCCAGCGGCGCGGTCAGCATCTTTGCCCGCGACGAAGAGGGAAATCTGCAAAAGGGCCGGACGGTCTTTCAGCACCAGGGGCACAGTGTGCATCCGGTGCGGCAGACCGGCCCGCACGCCCACAGCAGCATCTTCGCGCCGGATCAGTCCCTCTTTTTTGTGCCGGACCTCGGGATGGACCGGGTGGCTGCCTACCGGTACGAGGGGGCGGCGGTGCAGCCCGAACCGGCCGCGGATCTCGTCGTCTCGCCCGGCTGCGGCCCCCGCTACGGCGAGTTCAGCCCGGACGGCGGGCACTTTTACCTCATCAACGAGATCGGCTCGCGGGTCATCCACTACCGCTACGCGGCGGGCAAAATGACCTTTTGCGAGGAGATCAGCACCCTGCCCGAGGGCTTTGCGGGGGAGAACATCTGTTCCGACCTGCACATCACCCCGGACGGCCGCTTCCTCTACGCCTCCAACCGCGGGCACGACAGCATCACCGCCTACCGCATTGGGCCGGATGGCCGCCTGGGCTGGCTGTGCTGCCAGCCCAGCGGCGGCAAAACCCCCCGCAACTTTGCCATCGACCCCACCGGCCGCTGGCTGCTGGCGGGCAACCAGGACAGCGACTGCATCACCGTCTTTGCCATCGGCCCGGACGGGCAGCTGACCCGCGGCGGGAGCTTCGGCTATGGCTCGCCGGTCTGCATCCGGTTCTTTGGCAGCACCCGGTTCTGAGCAAAGCGGCCGTCGGCCCTGACGCGTTGCCTCTGCGCGGGGCCGCGGCAGCACCACAAAACAAAACAGGCGGCCCCTCCCATCCAAAACGGGAGGGGCCGCCTGTTGGTTTGCCTGGAATCGCCCGCCTCAGCACCAGAACGGGCAGCAAAAGCCGGGACAAAAGAGGTTGACCAGCAGGGTGGGCAGGCAGAAGCTGTTCACCAGGTTAAAGCTCGGCGCGCCGTAGGCCCGGCTCGAAGATTCGTACCGGTCGCTCTGGCCGCTCAGCGCGTCCACCACCCGGCGGTACTCGGGGTTGCCGGGCTCCAGCTCGGCGGCCTTCCGGGCGTGCTCGGCGGCGGTGAGGCTGTTGCCCACCCCCGCGTTGGCCAGGGCGCTGTAGTAGTACCAGCGGGCGGTGCGCTCGCGCTCGGGCAGGCTGGCCAGCGCGTTCAGCGCCTCCCGGTAGCGGCGGTTTTGCAGGTAGCTGCGGGCCGCCTGCAGCTCCACCGGCTCTGCGCGCCCTGCGCCCGGCCCGCCGGAAAAATCCCCGGCCGAAAAGCCGCCAAACCCCCCAAACCCGCCAAACGGCCCGTAGTAAAAGCCGCCGTAGGGCCCGTAGTTGTTCTGGCCGCCCTGCTGCTGGCTGGTGAAGCCGCCGCCGTAGCCGTCAAACCCGGCAGGGCCGCCCTGCCGCTGCTTCATCACCTGCTCGTAGGCGGCCTGCACCTCCCGGAACCGGTCCTCGGCGGCGGGGTCGTTTGGGTTGAGGTCGGGGTGATACCGCTTACACAGCCCGCGGTAGGCCTTTTTGATCTCGTCGTCCCCCGCGCCGGGGGATACGCCCAAAATCTCGTATGGGTCTCTCACAGTGGGCGCTCCTTTCCCCAAAACGCGCGGTCAGCGGCGCGGAAGGTTACGGTTTCGCGGATTGGGGCGCAGCCCCGCCGCGTTTCTGCTGCAGCGCGTTGTACCGCACCCAGACGCCGGAGTAGAGGATGTTGCGCAGGATGTCCGCATCCTGCAAGATGGGCAGCCGCTCAAAGGCGGCGGCGCACTGGGCCATCAGGGCGGTCAGCATCCGATGGCAGGCCGCCTCGTAGCCCGGCTGGGCCGCCAGCGTCCGCAGGGGGTTGTAGCGGCCTTTTTTCAAATCGCCGGGCAGGTCCTCGTAGGCGTCCATCAGGTAGAGAAACTTGCCCAGGCTCATGCCCATCTCCTGCAGACAGCCGCTCCACTCGTCCCGCCGCAGGTCGAACAGCTCGGCCAGCATCGCGCCAAAATAGCTGCTCATCGCATCCGGGTCCTGCCGGTCGGCGGCCTCCCCCTCGGCCAGCTTCGCCAGCCCGAGGTGGATGGCCGCGCAGGGGCGGGGGTGGCGGGCGGCCAGGGCGAGATGCTTTTTCTCCAGCGCGGCCGCGGCCGCCCGGCTGGCGGGGTCGCGGTCGTCCCGCCAGTTGTCCAGCAGCTTGCGGTAGCGCAGCTCCACCGACATATCGGCGGCGTAGTCGGTAAACTCGTTGGCCAGGGTCGGGTGGGGACGGGCCGGGTGCAGCAGGCAGCGCACCGTGCCCTCGCGGCTCTCCGGCTCGTACAGGCCGGTCAGCAGCATGGCCAAAAAGGTCATGTCATACGAGAGGGCCAGCTGCCCCTTGACCCCGTGCAGCGCCTGCAGACGGCGGCAGAGCCCGCAGTAATAGCTCTGGTAGCGCCGGGCCTGGTCGTCGGTCAGCCCGGCGCGGTTGGCTGTGACATATCCGTACATGCTGTCAGCTCTTTTTCACAAATTCCGTGTGGCATTTGGGGCAGGTGATGGCCACCCGGCCATGCCCGCGGGGCACCCGCACCTGCTGGCGGCAGGCCGGGCAGCGGCAGTAGAGGTAGAGCCTGCGCTGGGCCCAGCGCACCCGCCGCTGGCGCACCGCGCCCAGTATCTGCTGCTGCCAGCGCACAAAGGCGGCGTTCTCGGCCGCGCGCCGGGCGATATCCCGGCTGAGCAGCCGGTACCAGGCATAGATCAGCAGGGCGAGGGCGAGCCAGTCCAGCAGCGGCAGCCGCAGCACCAGCGCCAGCAGGATCAGCACCATCGCCGCGGTGCTGAGAAAGCGGTAGAGGGCATCGATGGTGCTGTACCGGCCCGCCATCCAGCGGCGCAGACGTTCCCGCAGGGGCATCTTCATCACGGCCTTTCCAAACGCTCGGGGCCGGCCGGGCAAAAAGCGCCCGCCGCCCACAAAAAACATATAGCCTTATCATGCCACACGAATATGGAAAATCTTTGAACAAACTCCAAAAAGACCGCAAATTTCCAGCCCGCCCACGCTAAAACAAAGGCGCGGGCCGCCGCCCTCCGGCCCGCCGGGAAAGCGGGGGAGCGCGGCGGCCCGCAAAAAAACAGAGAAAGGCCCTCAGCGCTTGTTGCTGCGCCGCCAGATGTGCATGGCCTCGGCCTCCCGGATCAGCTCCTCGCGGAAATCCGGGTGGGCGATGCTGATGATCGCCTCGGCCCGCTGCCAGGCCGAGAGGCCCTTGAGGTTGACCTTGCCGTACTCGGTCACCAGAAAATGGGTGTTGGCCCGGGTATCGGTGACGATGCTGCCGTTGGCCAAAGTGGGCCGGATGCGGCTCTGCAGCTGGCCGGTCTTCTTGTCCATAAAGGTGGAGGAGAGGCAGATAAAGCTCTTGCCGCCCTTCGAGAGGTAGGCCCCGAGCACAAAGTCCAGCTGGCCGCCCGCGCCGCTGATGTTGCGGGTGCCGGCGCTCTCGGCGTTCACCTGGCCGAAGAGATCGACATCCACCGCGTTGTTGATCGAGATAAAGTTGTCCAGCGCCGCAATGCTGCGGATGTCGTTGGTGTAGCTGACCGGGGCCGCCATGCAGGCGGGGTTGCCGTCCAGATACTCGTACAGCTTGCGGGTGCCCGCGCCAAAGGCGTACACCTGCCGCCCGGTGTCGATGGCCTTGCGGCTGCCGTTGATCTTGCCCGCGCGGGCGATGTCCACAAAGGCGTCCACATACATCTCGGTGTGCACGCCGAGATCCTTCAAATCGCTCTCGGCGATCAGGCTGCCCACCGCGTTGGGCATCCCGCCGATGCCCAGCTGCAGGCAGGCCCCGTTCGGAATCTCCTCCACGATCATCCTGGCCACCGCCTGATCCACCGCAGTGGCCGCCCCCGCGGCCCCCATCTCGGCGATCGGGGGGTTCGAGCCCTCAACGATCATGTCCACCGCGCTGATGTGCACCCCGTTCTCAAACCCGCCGAGGCACTGGGGCATGTTCCGGTTGACCTCGACGATCAGCACCTTTGCCTTTTTGCACACCTCGGCAAGGTGGCTGGCCGAGGGCCCAAAGTTGAAGTAGCCGTGCCCATCCATCGGGGCCACCTGGAACACCGCCACGTCCAGCGGGTCGGCCCCGTCCACATAGTAGCGGGGCAGCTCGCTGTACCGGATCGGCGCGTAGAAGGCAAAGCCCTTCGCCGCCGCCTTGCGCTCGATGCCGCCCATGTGCCAGCTGTTCCAGCTGAAATGTGCCGCCGGGTCCTCAATCTTAAAAACCTCCGGCTCCCACATCAAAATGCCGCCCCGCAGCTTGATGTCGAAAAGCTCGGGCATCCGCCTGGCCAGGGCGGCGTCCACCGCCACCGGGGTGCCCACGCACCAGCCGTAGTCGACAAAATCGCCGCTCTTGACCACGGCGGCCGCCTCGTCGGCGCTGACCAGCTTTTGCTTGTACAGCTGCGAATACTCCATCAAAACCATCCTCCCTCATGTTGGGTGTTGCCCTTGCTGATCGGGGCGCGCCGCGCCCCGGAAACACAGAAGTTTGAAGAATTTGTAAATTGCGGCCCAAAAAGCAGAGGAAAGCGCCAAAACGCCTTTTCTTTTGCGGCCGGATATAGTACAATGAACCCATAAACGGCCCAAAGCGGCCGGGCCGGGCGGCGTTTGCATCCCGCCGCCCGCAATCCCCGGCAGGCCCAGGCCCCGCCGCCGCGCCGGATGCCCCCATTTTAGCAGATTTCGCGCCCAAAGGCAACCGCCCAGGGCCGGAGGCGGGCTTCGGAGATTTTCCCGGAGCGAGACCGGAACGAGACCGGATCGGGATGCCCTGTGGGGAGCAAATTTTTATTTGCGTCCCCCAATTTGATAAATATTTGACAAATCCGCCAAAAGGGTGTAAAACTATAACTGTACCCAAGAAGTACGCCATCCCCAGCGTGAAGGGCAGGTAACAGCCATGATCCGTGCGATCTATCCCGGCAGCTTCGACCCGGTGACCCTCGGCCACCTCGATATCATCCGCCGTGCCGCGGGGGTGGTGGACGAGCTGGTGGTGGGGGTGCTCATCAACAGGAGCAAGCGGCCGCTCTTCACCATCGAGGAGCGGGTCGAGATGCTGCGGGAGTGCACCGCCCCGCTCGCCAACGTGCGGGTGGCCTCGTTTGACGGCCTCACGGTCGAGTTCGCGCGCAGCCAGGACGCCCGCATCATCGTGCGCGGCCTAAGAGCGGTCACCGATTTCGAGGTCGAGATGCAGATCGCCCAGACCAACCGGATCGTGGATCCCAACATCGAGACCATGTTCCTCACCACCGGCCTGCAGTACGCCTATCTCAGCAGCACCATCGTCAAGGAGATGGCCAGCTACGGCGCGGACGTCTCCAAGTTCGTCACCCCCGAGGTGGCCGCGCGCATCCGGCAGAAGTTTGCCGCGATCGCGCCCGCCAACGGCTGAGCGCCGCCCGCTCAATTTCTATCGTCTCCCGCCGCCGCGGGGCGGCTTCTCTCATACGCGACCCGCGCACAGGCCCCAAGAAACTCCGAAGGAACCATGCGCATCGAACCCACTCATAACTTAAAGGAGGCAGTTTCAACATGTCCAAGAAGATCGTATTAGCCGGCGCATGCCGCACCGCCATCGGCAAGATGGGCGGGGCCCTGAGCACGGTGCCCGCCGCCGAGCTGGGCAGCATCGTCATCAAGGAGGCCCTGAACCGCGCCGGTGTCAAACCCGAGCAGGTCGACCATGTCTACATGGGCTGCGTCATTCAGGCCGGCCTGGGCCAGAACGTCGCCCGCCAGGCTTCGATCAAGGCCGGGCTGCCGGTCGAGACCCCGGCCGTCACGGTCAACGTGGTCTGCGGCTCGGGCCTGAACTGCGTCAACATGGCCGCCCAGATGATCATCGCGGGCGACGCCGACATCGTGGTGGCCGGCGGCACCGAGAGCATGTCCCTTGCCCCCTTCGCCCTCACCAAGGCCCGCTTTGGCTACCGCATGAACGACGGCAAGCTGATGGACACCATGGTGCACGACGCGCTGTGGGACGCCTTCAACGATTATCACATGGGCATCACCGCCGAGAACGTGGCCGAGCAGTGGCACCTCACCCGCGAGCAGCTGGACGAGTTTGCCGCCGCCAGCCAGCAGAAGGCCTGCGCCGCCATCGAGAGCGGCCGCTTCAAGGATGAGATCGTTCCGGTCACCATCCACGGCAAAAAGGGCGACACGGTCGTCGACACCGACGAGGGCCCCCGCCCCGGCACCACCGCCGAGGGGCTGGCCAAGCTCAAGCCCGCCTTCAAGAAGGACGGCATGGTTACCGCCGGCAACGCCTCCGGCATCAACGACGGCGCGGCCGCCATCGTGGTGATGAGCGAGGAGAAGGCGAAAGAGCTGGGCGTCACCCCGATGGCCACCTGGATCGCGGGTGCGCTGGGCGGCGTCGATCCCAGCATCATGGGCGTTGGCCCGGTGGCCGCCACCAAAAAGGTGCTGGCCAAAACCGGCATGAAGATCGAGGACTTCGACCTCATCGAGGCCAACGAGGCGTTTGCCGCCCAGAGCCTGGCGGTCGGCCACGACCTCGGCTTTGATCATGCCAAGCTCAACGTCAACGGCGGCGCGATTGCGCTGGGCCACCCGGTGGGCGCGTCCGGCTGCCGCATCCTGGTCACCCTGCTGCACGAGATGCAGAAGCGGGACGCCAAGAAGGGCCTCGCCACCTTGTGCATCGGCGGCGGCATGGGCTGCTCCACCATCGTCGAGCGCGACTGATCCCGCATCATCCTGTGATCCGCTCCGCCGCGCCCCGGGCCGACCTTTCAGTCTGGGCCACGGGCGCGGCCAAACGGAGATGAGAACAGTCTGAAACAGGCACAGTCTGAAACAGGAAGGAGAACTGCCAAGGATGGAATTTGTCAAATATGAGGTCGAGGGCGCTGTCGGCGTCATCACCATCGACCGTCCCCGCGCCCTCAACGCCCTGAACAGCGCCGTGCTGGATGAGCTCGACGCCACCCTCGACGCGGTGGACCTCGCCGCCGTGCGCTGCCTGATCCTGACCGGCGCGGGCGAAAAGAGCTTTGTGGCCGGGGCCGACATCGGCGAGATGAGCACCCTGACCAAGGCCGAGGGCGAGGCGTTCGGCAAAAAGGGCAACGACGTCTTCCGCAAGCTGGAGACCCTGCCCATCCCGGTGATCGCGGCGGTCAACGGCTTCGCGCTGGGCGGCGGCTGCGAGATCAGCATGAGCTGCGACATCCGCATCTGCTCGGACAACGCTGTCTTCGGCCAGCCCGAGGTGGGCCTCGGCATCACCCCCGGCTTCGGCGGCACCCAGCGGCTGGCAAGGCTGGTCGGCCCCGGCATGGCCAAGCAGATGATCTACACCGCCCGCAACATCAAGGCGGACGAGGCGCTGCGCATCGGGCTGGTCAACGCGGTCTACCCGCTGGCCGAGCTGATGCCCGCCGCCAAAAAGATGGCCGCCGGTATCGCCAAAAACGCCCCCATCGCGGTGCGCAACTGCAAAAAGGCCATCAACGAGGGCCTCGAGGCGGGCATGGACGAGGCGGTCGTCATCGAGGAAAAGCTCTTCGGCGACTGCTTCGAGACTGAGGATCAGAAGTACGGCATGGCCTTCTTCCTGGATAAGAACAAGGATAAGGTGAAAGAGCCGTTCAAGAACTGCTGAGCGCAGCAAAAGCAGCGCAAGGTAAAGCGGTAAGCAAACCGGGGCCGCGCCCCCGCCCGGCAGCAACCTGTGCCGCCCGGCGGGCCGCCCCCCGGCTCACAGTACAAATCACAAGGAGGAAACTGCAATGAAAGTAGGCGTTATCGGCGCCGGCACCATGGGCTCCGGCATCGCGCAGGCGTTTGCCCAGTGCGAGGGCTACGAGGTCGCGCTCTGCGACATCAACGAGGAGTTTGCCGCCAACGGCAAAAAGAAGATCGAAAAGGGCTTTGCCAAGCGCATTGCCAAGGGCAAGATGGAGCAGGCCGCGGCCGATGCCATCCTCGCCAAGATCACCACCGGTGTCAAGGAGAACCTCTGCGCCGACTGTGACCTCGTCGTCGAGGCCGCCCTCGAGGTGATGGACGTCAAGAAGCAGACCTTCAAGGAGCTGTCCGCCATCTGCAAGCCCGAGTGCATCTTTGCCACCAACACCTCCAGCCTCTCGATTACCGAGATCGGCAAGGGGCTCGACCGCCCGGTCGTCGGCATGCACTTCTTCAACCCGGCCCCGGTCATGAAGCTGGTCGAGGTCATCGCCGGGCTCAACACCCCGGCCGAGCTGGTCGAGCAGATCAAAACGATCAGCGAGGCCATCGGCAAGACCCCCGTGCAGGTCGAGGAGGCCGCGGGCTTTGTGGTCAACCGCATCCTCATCCCGATGATCAACGAGGCCATCGGCATCTACGCCGACGGCGTGGCCAGCGTCGAGGGCATCGACACCGCCATGAAGCTGGGTGCCAACCACCCGATGGGCCCCCTCGCCCTGGGCGATCTGGTCGGGCTGGACATCGTGCTCGCCATCATGGAGGTGCTGCAGGCCGAAACCGGCGACCCCAAGTACCGTCCCCATCCGCTGCTCCGCAAGATGGTGCGCGGCGGCCAGCTGGGCATGAAGACCGGCAAGGGCTTCTACGATTACAGCAAGTAATGTTTTGCTGACCCGATCCGGCGGGGATAGATGCTTTGCGCCTGTCCCCGCCCAATCGGGTTTTTCAGCAGTCTGAAAGCGCCTCTCCGGCCGCGGAAAAATGGCCGCGTGCCCGGGGCTGCCGGCAAACGGCCCGGGCCCACAAAAACCACCGCGAAAAAACCACCCCGCCCGGCGGGCGCTTCAAACGACAGAACGGAGGATTGAAGACGGATGGATTTTACACTCAGCAAAGAGCAACAGATGGCACAAAAGCTGTTCCGTGAGTTTGCGGAAAACGAGGTCAAGCCCCTTGCCGCCACCGTGGACGAGGAGGAGATGTTCCCGCTGGAGAACGTCAAAAAGATGGCGAAGCTCGGCTTCTTCGGCATCCCGGTGCCCCGCGAGTACGGCGGGCAGGGGGCCGACACCCTCACCTACGCCATGTGCGTTGAGGAGATGAGCAAGGTCTGCGCCACCACCGGCGTCATCATCTCGGCCCACACCTCGCTGTGCATCGACCCGATCCTGCACTACGGCACCGAGGAGCAAAAGCGCAAGTATGTGCCGGATCTCGCTTCCGGCAAAAAGATCGGCGCGTTCGGCCTCACCGAGCCGGGCGCCGGCACCGACGCGCAGGGCCAGCAGACGGTCGCGGTGTTGGACGGCGACCACTGGGTGCTCAACGGCTCCAAGATCTTTATCACCAACGCGGGCTACGCGGATGTGTTCGTGGTGTTTGCCATCACCGGCACGGTCATCGACAAGCGCGGCCGCAAGAGCAAGGAGATCAGCTCCTTCATCATCGAGCGGGACTTCCCCGGCTTCAAGGTCGGCAAGCACGAGAAAAAGATGGGCATCCGCGGTTCCTCCACCTGCGAGCTGGTGTTTGAGGACTGCATCGTGCCCAAGGAGAACCTGCTGGGCAAGCAGGGCCGCGGCTTCTCGATCGCCATGGGCACCCTGGACGGCGGGCGTATCGGCATCGCCGCGCAGGCGCTGGGCATCGCCGAGGGCGCGATCGACGAGACCATCAAGTACACCACCGAGCGTGTGCAGTTTGGCCGCCGCATCAGCCAGCAGCAGAACACCCAGTTCCAGCTGGCCGACATGATCGCCAAGACCCAGGCCGCCAAGTATCTGGTCTACGCCGCCGCCTGCAAAAAAGAGGCGGTCAACAACGGCCTCAAGGACCGGTACACCGTCGAGGCCGCCATGGCCAAGCTCTTCGCCGCCGAAAACGCCAGCGACGTCACCCGCCGCTGCCTGCAGCTGTTCGGCGGGTACGGCTACACCCGCGATTACCCGATCGAGCGCATGATGCGCGACGCCA
>DKVN01000096.1:11126-11583 GCA_002491225.1 Faecalibacterium sp. UBA7177 | reverse complement strand
ATCTACGAGGGCACCAGCGAGGTGCAGCGGATGGTCATCTCGGGCAACATGGGTGTGAAGTGAGAGAGGAGGAGCGATACAGATGAAAGCGATTGTTTGCGTCAAGCAGGTGCCGGATACTTCCGGCAAGGTAGCGGTCAACGAGAACGGCACCCTGGACCGTGCCTCGATGGCCACCATCACCAACCCGGACGACCTCAACGCCGTCGAGGCCGCCCTGACCCTCAAGGAGCAGACCGGCTGCGAGGTCGTGGTCGTCTCGATGGGCCCGCCCCCGGCCGAGGGGATGCTGCGCGAGCTGCTGGCCCGCGGGTGCGATAAGGCGGTGCTGGTCTCGGGCCGCGAGTTCGGCGGCTCGGATACCTACGCCACCAGCCAGATCCTGGCCGCGGCGGTCAACAAGATCGGGGTCGGCCCCGAGGATGTCGTCTTCTGCGGCCGTCAGGCCATCGACGGC
>DKVN01000096.1:0-10803 GCA_002491225.1 Faecalibacterium sp. UBA7177 | reverse complement strand
CCAGGTGGGCCCCCAGATCGCCGAAAAGCTCGGCCTGCCCCAGGTGACCTATGTGGCCGATATCCAAAAGGAGGCTGGCACCCTCACGGTCAAGCGGATGCTCGAGGACGGCTTTATGAAGATCAAGGTGCAGACCCCCTGCCTGCTCACCTGCATCAAGGAGCTCAACGAGCCCCGCTACATGAGCGTCGGCGGCATCTGGGACTGCTACAACAAGCCTTACGAGGTCTTTGACTACGAGGCCCTCAAGGACGACCCGCTGATCGAAAAGGACACCATCGGCCTGCAGGGCTCGCCCACCAATGTCTACAAGTCCTTCACCCCGCCGCAGAAGGGCGCCGGTACCATGATCGAGGGGGCCGACAAGGCCGCCTGTGAAAAGCTGGTCGGCATCCTGCACGACAAGCAGGTCATCTGAGAGAGAGGAGAGAAGGAAAATGGCATTTGATAGTAAGGATACTGCCGCCTTCAAGGGCGTTTGGGTATTTTGCGAGCAGCGCGACGGCGTGATCATGTCCACCAGCTACCAGCTGCTCAGCGAGGGCCGCAAGCTGGCCAATGACCTTGGGGTCGAGCTCTGCGGCGTGGTGCTGGGCAACCAGGTCAACGAGCAGTTCCTGAAAAGTCTGGGCGGCTACGGGGCCGACCGGGTGCTCTATGCCGAGCACGAGCTGCTGGCCACCTACACCACCGACGCCTACACCAAGGTGCTGTGCGAGCTGATCGAGGACAAAAAGCCCGAGATCTTCCTCATCGGGGCCACCAACATCGGCCGCGACCTCGGCCCCCGCTGCGCCGCCCGGCTGCACACCGGCCTCACCGCCGACTGCACCCATCTGGACGTCGATGTCGAGAAGTACAAGGATTTCCTGCGCAAAAGCTCCACCATCGACGTGGACAACACCACCTTTGAGGAGAACACCAACCTCAAGATGACCCGCCCGGCCTTTGGCGGCCACCTGATGGCCACCATCATCTGCCCGCGCTTCCGCCCGCAGATGTCCACCGTGCGCCCCGGCGTTATGCAAACGCAGGCCTTTGACGAGGCGGGCGCTGCCAAAACAGTGGTGGAAAAGGTTGCGGTGAACCTGGCTGCCTCCGACCTCAAGACCGAGGTGCTGAGCGTTGAAAAGACCGCCAAACAGATGGTCGACCTGATCGGCGCGGACGTGATCGTGGCGGTGGGCCGCGGCATCAGCAAGGACCCGCAGGCCGGCATCAAGCTGGCCGAGGAGCTGGCAAGTGTGCTGGGCGGCGTCGTGGGCGCCTCCCGCGCGGTGGTCGATGCCGACTGGATCGACGCCAGCCACCAGGTGGGCCAGACCGGCAAGACGGTGCATCCGCGCCTGTATGTGGCGCTGGGCATCTCGGGCGCGATCCAGCATCTCGCTGGCATGCAGGACTCGGAGTGCATCGTGGCGGTCAACAAGAGCGAGTCCGCCCCCATCTTCCAGGCGGCCACCTATGGCATCTGCGGCGACCTCTTCAAGGTCGTGCCCCAGCTGATCGAGGCCATCAAGGCGCTCAAGGCGTAACAGTCCGGGCAAAGCGGCCCCAAACGGCCGCGCCCGCCGCAAAGCGCACCCCGCCGCCCGCCGCGAAGCAACCCTCCGGCGGGCCGCAGCCAAAACGCAAAGCGCAGGCCCCCTGCCGCCAAAGGCAGGGGGCCTGCGTCTTTGTCTCTGTCCGGTTCCGCGGGTGATCCGTGGGCGGGTGCCGAAGCGGGCGATCCGCGGGCGGCCTCAGCGCTCCCCGCCGCCCCGCTCCAGCGCGCTCAGCTGCCCGAGGTAGCGGGTGCCCTGGTCGATAAAGGCATCCGCGTCAAACCCGCTGTCCTGAATCGCCTTCTGCACGATGATCCCGTCCGACACCAGCAGCAGCCAGGTGAGAAAATCCGCCGACAAACTGGTCCGCTCGGCCTCATCCCGGAAAACGAGCTCGCCCAGTCGCTCGGGGTCACGCTCGACCCGCGCACCAAAGGCCCGGTCTGCAACGGCCAGCTGATGACCAGCGTCGACGGCATCTTCTCCTGCGGCAACGCCCTGCATGTCGAGGGGCAGCCGGGCAGCTTCCGGGTGTCCGGCAACGCCTGCAAGCGGGGGGAGGCCTTCGCCATCTCGGAGCAAACCGCCCCCATGCGCACCCTCTGCACCACCGTGCGCACCGGATTTGCCGCGGTGCCGGTGCTGCCGGTGCGGCTCTCGGGCGAGATCCCCAAGGAGAAGATTTTCGACGCCATGGCCGCCATCAACGCCATCACCCTCGCCCGGCACATCGCCATCGGCGGGGTGATCGAGCCGGATCTTGCGGGCCTTGGGGTCGACCTCATCGCCGCCAGCGGCCTGCTGCGGCCGGCCGATGGATGAGGGGAGGACAGCCGCATGCAAACGCCCCTGATCCTCACCTTTGACGTGGGCACCCAGAGCACCCGCTGCCTGCTGGTGCGGCCGGATGGCGGCTTCGAGGACCTCTGCCAGGTCAAGCACAGCCCGGCCTACCACTCGGCCCAGCCCGGCTGGGCCGAGCAGCGCGGGGTGCTGCCCAACACGGTGGTCACCACCCACATGTCCCACTGCTACGCACAGGGGGCCAACCTCTACTTTATCTTCATCACCAAAATGAACGACGCGGACGAGTTCAAGCGTTACCACACCACCATCCTGGACGCCATCCAGCGCTCGGGCGCGGCCATCAGCCACCACCACGGCATCGGCAAGATGTTCGCCCCCTGGCTGGAGGGGTATCTGGGCGAAAAGGAGTACGGCGCGGTGAAGGTGCTGAAACACTACTTCGACCCGGACGGTGTCATGAACCCCGGCGGCACCCTCGGCCTCGACCTCGCCCCCGAGGAGAAAAAGTTCCTCAACAACCGCAGGGATTACCGCTGACCGCGCCCCCGCAGCCGGGAACCCCATCACTGCAAAAGAGACCGATCAGCGCATCGCTGACCGGTCTCTTTTATCTTACTGCAGCACAAGCCCTGTGAAGGCGCAGCGGCCTTACCATTCGTACAAGATGTCGTCTCCCTTTTTCCAGCTGATTTCTCCGCTGGGTACGCCGGCTACGCTACAGAGACGGTTAAGATACAGGTATTTACTGTCGTTGCTGATGGAGGTCCCGACCCAATACGTTTTGCCGCGGTAAACAATGCTGGGAGGATTTTTGGTGTAATAGGGGCTTGTGGAGCATTTTTCCCTGCTACTGGTCAGCCATGCGGAAAAATTCGCAAGCTCGGCAGGGCTCGGTGCAAACTGAACCAGGATATCCTCCACCGTTCGCACAAAAGCGTCGGCAACGGTCTTGACAGGCTCCGGGTTTTCCCGGACAAACGAAGGGCCGTAAGCAATCTGAATCGCTCCGGGCGCCGCTTCTGCAGCGGCCTCCTCTGTCGCTTTCTCTGCCGTCTCCCCTTCTTCCTTCAAAAACACTCCAAAGAGTTCCCGGAATTTCTGGAAAGGACTGCCCTTTTTCGCTTTTTGCAGCTTTTTGAGGGCGGCCTTATAGAGCTCCTCTTTTTTGAAATCGTTGGAGTTCAGTGTCTGTTTTTCCGCCGCACAGCAGGCGATCATGTCGGCAAAAATTCTCATGGCGTCGGGGACGCGATCCTCGACACTGCGAACGGCGCAGTTGAACCTTGCGTAATCGGTTGAAAAACCATTGAGAAGCTGTACAAGCAGTGCGGTAAAATACCAGCTTCCGTTGCCGAGCGCAGAGAATTCGTTTTCTCCGCAGCCGGCCTCCTGCATCGCCTTCTGAACCGCTTTCCGGTTTCTTTTATAGCAGTCCTCAAGCTGGCTCGCGAACAGCACCGCACCGTAATGACGCCGGAATACCGCATCCTGCCCGGTATTCGATTTCACAGCTTGTTCAGCATCATCCGCAAGCCAATTCTTCACAAAGATATCCTCTCTGCGGAAATTGTCGCCGCCGAACTCAAGCTGCAAAATCTCCCCGTTGGATACCGTCCTGGCCTTGCCCGGCTGATCGATACAGGCCAGCCGCGCCTTGGAAAACGCCACCAAATCCAGCTGCCGGGGATAACCCCGGTCCTCTCCGCGGCGGACAAGGAGGAAGGGCGGCTCCGGCTGGCTTTCCAGATATTCCTGCATTTTTTGGACAAAGGGTGTCGTAAAGGCAATATCCTCCTGCTTCACCGGTTTCTGCCGGTTCAGCGCGATGCTGATCTCGTTCGCCAGACGGAGCTTCTCCCTTTCCTCTTCCGAGGAGCCCTTCCCCGCCCGAAGCGGGATGTGAATGACCCGGAGGAGGACCTGCGCTTTTTCAAAGTTTCTCAGCCGTTTCACTGCTTCCTGCTCATCATCCTGGCAATTTTCCCTGCGGTATTCCCACTCGAAGGCATATTTTGAACAGATGCTGAGCGTCTGCGCGCCATTGATTACCGAGAAGCCGGGGTCGCTGTCCGGCTCCAGCCGCCCCAACTCGATCGAATCCGCACTGTACAGGCGAAAATCGGGATCCTATACCAGGATGGTGATGCCGTTGTTCTTGAACCAAAAGGTTTCCGCGTCTTCCGCCAGAGTCTTGTACATCGCCCTGTGGACATCCATCGTATCAGCGATACCAAGCCGGACATTTCGCCTGAAGAGCCGATCGCCGACCTGATTGTACAGCAATACCAGCTGCCGCAGGGGGACGGTCAGCACAATGGCCGGAGGCAAATTCTTCGCGGAATGTTCGTTTGCGTCGGTATTGGGCTGCCCGGAAACAGGCGGCATCAGGATGCTGTCAAAGCGGTTGACTCCCTCAATACGCACCGTCTCTCCGTGATACTCACGATCAACAACAAAGGTATACCGGCACACAACCGGCAAGGGACTATTTCGCTTGGCGGCGCGGGACAGGTTCCGTTTTCTGCGGTGATCGAGCTTCATCTCCAGGGCGGTTCGGCTCTTCAGGTCACTGGTGAAGAACAGAAACCGAATGGTCATGCGTTCCGTGGTTTCAACGGCGTTCTCTTCTTTGTCCTTTGCTTTCTCTTCTGCCTCCTTCTCCTCCTTTACTTCCTTCGCCTTCTCTTCTGCCGCCTTCTCGGTCTGCGCTTCAACATCACACATCTGTTTGTTTATCACGGGATCCGCTGCCGGCCTCTCAAAAACAGGACCTTCCATTCGATTCTGTACGATTCCGCGCAAAAAGCCCGGCATATTACTTTATATACCATTTTACCACCAATTTTTTTACAGCTGTCTACAAAAATCCGATCCATACAGGTCATCATTTCGCTGAATGAAATATCATTACGACTGGCGGCAAAGAGCCTGCGGAACCTGGTATATTGCTTTTTACAGGAAACCCTGCCCTTTGCCGTAAAAGCTGATAAAACGCTGGTAAGGGTCAGGGTAAGGGTCAAAAGCAAGAAAGTCGTGCAAAGAAAACAGTTGACAGCATAGGATTTATCCCATATAATGGTTATGGGATAAATCCTATAAACAGGGGAAAGAGTCATGCAGGAATTTGAAATCATTTTTTATGACGAGCCTGACGGGACGGAGCCGGTCATAGAGTTTCTGAACTCGCTGGATTTGAAGATGAGAGCAAAGATGCTTCGCACGATCCAACTGCTGTCGGTAAACGGCACAGAGCTTCGGGAGCCATATTCCAAAGCCCTTGAGGACGGGATCTTTGAACTGCGGGCCAAGGTCGGGTCGGACATTTCCCGGGTGCTCTACTTCTTTATCGTGGGTCATAAAGCGATCCTGACCAATGGATTTGTAAAGAAAACAAACAAAACTCCGTCCGGTGAAAAGGAAAAAGCGAAACGCTATCGCACAGAGTATCTCAGTCGAGAGGAGCAGTCGAGATGACCAAGTTTAACGATTATCTGAAAGAACAGATGGCAGACCCCGCGTTTCGGCAGGAGTGGGAGGCCCTTGAGCCGGAATTTGCGATCGTGCAGGCCATGATAGATGCCCGAAAAGCGAGCGGTCTTACGCAAAAGCAGCTCTCCGAGCGCACGGGCATTGCGCAGGCGGATATCAGCAAGCTGGAGAGCGGCAATGCGAATCCGTCCATCAAAACGCTCAAGCGGCTTGCCGCCGGGATGGGAATGCGGGTAAAGATCGAGTTCCAGCCGGTATCGAATCCATAAGACGATTCATATGTCCAAACGGGGCTGTTGCAAAGCGGAAGTGGAGCAACAGCCCCGTTGTTTAGCAGAAGCACCAAGAAAAAAGCATCGAAACTATCATAGCTTCGATGCTTTTGATGGCGGAGCAGCAGGGGTTTGAACCCTGGCGGTGCTGTTAACACCCTACGAGATTTCGAGTCAAAGTCTCAACTCCGCAGTTAGTAGACATAGCCGGATTTCCTTGGTAGATATGATACGATAAAATCCTTGAAAAAACAACCCCTTTTGGCTATAAGAGGCTGCGAACCCAGCGTTTCCAAGCGGTTCAAATCAACTGCGGTTTTGAGGCCAAAAATGCACGTTGGAGAGAAAAAGGAGAGAATTAGGAGAGAAGACGAACCCGCAGATCATGGGCGATTCGTGCATGTCACGAAAAAATTGGAGAGAATTCAGAGCCTCATGCAAGACCACCCGCTTTTGCCGAGTAACGTTCAAGGTGGCTATCTGCATGAATGAAAAGCTGAAATATTATGCAGAATTTCTTGCATCTCCCTACTGTTGTAACATCGCCAAAAAGACTTGGAAGCACCAGCTTCTGATTCGTACATTCTTGGAGAAGAAAAAGAAGAAAAAGCGGGCTGTTTAAGGATCAATATAAATTGATTATTCTCGTCATATATGCTATAATTGATGAGAATAATGCCGGAGGTGACGAGATGCGCCGTTTCAATTACACAGAGTTAAGCACTAAAACCTGGGACAATGAGGTTGTCAATTACTTGGCGCTCATCCATGAATATAAGGGCAAACAGGCGCATTATGTGCAGAGCAAGGCGGATGAATTGAAGCGGCTGGTGGAGATTGCCAAGGTGCAGAGTACGGAAGCATCCAACTCCATTGAGGGCATCCGAACCACCGAAACGCGTCTGCACCAGCTCATGAGCGAGAAGACAACGCCTCGCAACCGGGATGAGCGTGAGATTGCCGGTTACCGCGATGCGCTGAATATCGTCCATGAGAACTTTGAATATATCCCATTGACGCCCAACTATATCCTGCAGTTGCACAAGATTCTGATGAGCCATACGGACTCCGGATTCGGCGGCAGGTTCAAAAATGTGCAGAACTATATCAGTGCTACTGATGAGTCCGGCAGGCGCTTTACACTGTTCACGCCTCTGGCCCCATATGAGACAACTGAGGCCATGCAGAAGATTTGTGACGAGTACAACCATGCTATCGGTGAGGGTAAGGTTGATCCGCTGCTGATCATTCCGGTGTTCATCCACGACTTTTTGTGCATCCACCCGTTCCTGGATGGCAACGGCAGAATGTCCCGCCTGCTCACCACTCTGCTGCTGTACCGTGCAGGCTATGAGGTTGGCAAGTATATCTCGCTGGAGGCCAAGATTGCCGGGAGCAAAGACGGCTACTATGCTGCGCTGGAGGTTTCACAAATCGGTTGGCATGAGCAGCAGGATGACCCCACGGCTTTTGTCAAATATCTGCTGGGCACCATTATCGCCGCCTACCGGGATTTTGATGACCGCATTCAGATCGTCAGCTCCACTTCTCTTGATACCGTGAAGAATGCCATTGATAACAAACTGGGTAAATTCAAGAAGAAGGATATTCTGGAGCTTTGCACCAGCCTCAGCGCCTCTACCGTAGAGCGGCATCTGAAGAAACTGACGGCGGAGAATTATATCATCAAACACGGCGCAGGCAAGAATACATTTTATGTGAGAGCAGATTAGGGGACAAAAGATGGACGCTTATTGAATTTGAGGGTCTGCAAAGAGAAAAAGAAATCATAGTACCAGTTGTTTGCGCTCAGTGAGCTATGTTCACTGGGCGCTATTTTTATGCCCTAATTTGGGAGGGAGGAGAAAAGCTATGCAGCAGAAACAAAAACTGGCAAAGCGAGAGGAAGATTGTGCGGATTGCCTTTATTGGCTGGGCGGATACGGCTGCGCACTTGGGGATGCCCCTTGCCCGTATGCTGAATCTGCCATCGAAGCCGCGCCGAACGCACCGCCCGGCAGATGTGAGGACTGTCCGTATGGGCGGGACGCGCCCTGCATCGGTTGGTGTACCCGCGACATTCTTCAAGCACTTGCCAATGCGAGGCAATGCAGAGGCGGTGGGCGGGATGGAACTTGATTGCTTCTACGGTCGGCAGGCCGAGCAGTTTACCTTCTACCGCGTCCCCAAAGCGATTCTCTTTGACAAGAGATTTGACGGCGTCTCGGCAGATGCAATGCTGCTGCCCTTTGACAACACGGTCATTGCCCTGATTTGCAGCGAGGTGCAAGATGATCTGCCGCTCAACCGCTCGATCAACGAGCAATTTGTGCTGCGGGGCAAGGCTTTCATCTGCGGCTGGGATGGGCAGCGCCTGCGGGAACTGACCCGCAAACAAGCCGAGCGGTACTCGCGCCGGTATTTGTACCCGGAGCAGCTTGTCGATGCCGGGGATGCGCTGATGGCTGTGCCGCAAACCCCGCGCGTGAAGCCCATTGACGAGCGGCTGGGCCGTAAAAGCTGGCTGAGAGAGCGATAGCAAGCGGTGGTGAGATGAGAAAACAAAGAGTTCGGGGAACCTGCGGAGCAGCGCAAATTCGCTGTGCGGCCGTAGCCGCAAGGCAGAAAAGCGCCGCACTCCTTGGTGGAATGCAAGCTTTTCTAACGCAGCGGATGCGGCTGCACAGGTAGAATTTGCGGCTTTGTTTTCTTATCGAACCACCGCTCAGAGCATGGGACTTGTTTCCCAACGCGGAGCCTATTCGGACTGCACGGTTTTCCAGCAGCGGTCTTTCATAAAAGAGGCAATGACCGAGATGTCCTCGCCCTCGTAGTATTTTACGAGCAGGCGCTTGAACTGTGGCACTTCTTTTTCGGGGATCACCAGAAAACCACCACCGTGAGCGATGAGATAGTGGTTTGCGAAAATGACCGACGCCCGCTTGTTGCCGTCCAGGAACACCTGCGTTTTCATGCAATAAAGGCAGAGCCGGATGGCAATATTGATCGGCTCGTCGGTTTCCTCCGTGATTTCACGAATCCGGCTCTTGACATCCAGCTCATCGGGCAGCGGCGGCAGATAGGACGAGCCGCCGATGGTGACAGGGACACCGCGGATGCGGCCTCCCTCGGCAAAGAAACCCTCATTGACCAGCCTGGCAATATGGCTGAGCATATAGTAGTCGGAGCGGCTGGCAACAACATCACGGTCCAGAATAAACTCCCATGCGTGTTTCAGGTTCAAAATCTTTTGCACATCGGCGGCTGTCATGCCGGTAACCTTGCCGTTCTCTATGATTTCTTCCGTTTGCGGAAAAGAGGTCGCCACCCCCTCCAGAACGGCCTGGTCATAGATGTTCATCTTCATATTGGCGCGCGCAAATTCGATGTTGGTGATCACGTCGGGAGAGAGCTCATCCTCCGAATATCCGGCAGCTGCAAGCTGTTTTTCGATGCGGCGAAGCTCCTTGTGGATTTCACGGGCCTCTCTGGCGTTGCGTAGCAGGAGATTATAAAGGTCGTCCGTATACGCGCCGACATAGGTTGATGTCTGTTTGCCCGCGACACGTTTGCGGATGTAAAGATATTTCCCGTCGCCCCGCTCCTTGATCTCCGGGGTGCCGTCGTAGGGCATCAGGTTCAGCCTTGCATGAAGGTCAGCCCGCTTTCGGAGCAATTCCTGAATTTCATTGTATTGTGCCGCCATTGTACGCCCTCCTTTGGGGAACATTCTTCTCGAAAACTATATCACAATGCTCCCCAATGGTCAATCTGGATTGGGGAGCATTTGTGTGCAGAAATGAAATCCTGTGTTCCCCAATTCAACAAGCACATGAAGCAAAAAGACCATTCAGCCCGCCGCCCACCGGACAGCGGGCTGGAACGATAAACATGAAGGGAGAAACAAAACAATGAAGATGCAGATCAGACGGGAACGGTTTATGGAGCGCCTTGTGCGGGTGTTCAGCCAGGCGGGGTACGCCCCGGCCTGCATCCTCACCATCTCGCCGCTGGAGCTTGCCGAGATCGAGAATATCACCGTGCCGGGTATCCGGGCGGTGCTGCTGTTGCAGCACCGGGTCTTTGACGATCCGGGCGGCGTGGACGCAGCCATGCACTATCTGTACCGCGTGCGCAAGGAGGGCGTGTCGGATGAGCAGATCGAGAACCTGAAATGGAAGCTGCATTGCGGCAGGGCGACCCGCGCGGACCTGAACCGCCTGACCCGTCGGCTGGGGGATGAGATCGGTAGGGTGTATGGTTGGAAATTCCCCATGCGCGCACAGCGCCAGGCTGTGGGGATGGAGCGATAAGGGCCTCTCTGCGACAAAAATTTTCTGTTGCTCGAACGGATACGGCAGAAGGAAGGAGAGAAAACTTTGGCATGACGGGAAAAGTCACTTGAAAAAGTTGATACTTGTGCCCTGCACCCACACCGGCAAAAAGACCCGCTGCTATAAGATCGCAAAGGCGGACGTGGCCGAGTACCTGCGCCGCCGCGAGCGTGAGCCGGAATATTACACCGCCCCCAGTGGGTGGTACAAGAACTATCCCGGGCACAAGCCGCCTGCAAGGCCGCTTGTGCAGAGCATCAACTACGAGATCGTCAGCCGCCTGCTGATCCGGCGGTGTTTTGAGGAACAGCTGGCAGGCAGCCCCGATGTGCTGACCGCCGCCCAGATCGCCCGGCT
>DKVN01000001.1 GCA_002491225.1 Faecalibacterium sp. UBA7177 | reverse complement strand
TATCATATGAGCATCTGTTCATATGATAGCTCAATCCCCGGCTTCTGTCAAGAGGATTTTTCGGCAGAGAGTGAGAAAATTTGGAAATTGTTGAAAAAACCTTGCCCCGACATTCGTTTTATTGTATGCTAAGGCCGATGTCGGCCCGCGGCAGCGGCGGCCGCCGCCCCCTGCCGCGCCCAAAATCACCGTTTCACGAAAGGAGCCGCTCCTTTGATGAAAGAGACCACCCTCGCCCAGTTTGCCGCCTGCGTGCGGGAACTCTCCTCGGACCCCGCGGTGCTGCAGATGCACGCCATCCGCCAGCATGTCAAATCGGTGGACTGCTACGCTCACAGCCTGTTTGTGGCGTACCTCGCCTTCTGCCTGTGCAAGCGGCTGGGCCTTGACGCCCGCGCCGCCGCCCGCGCCGGGCTGCTGCACGACCTTTACCTCTGCGATTGGAGCAAAACCTCGGTGGGCCCGTTTGAGCGGCTGGTGATCCACCCGCAGATGGCGCTGGCCAACGCCCGCCGCTTTGGGCTGAGCCCGCTGGAGGAGGATATCATCCTGACCCACATGTGGCCGGTGACCCCCCGCGCGCTGCCCCGGTACCGGGAGTCTGCCCTGGTGAACCTTGCCGACAAGCTGGCCACCCTCGCCGAGCTCACCCACGCCTGGCCCCTCTTCGGCCTGCGCCGGGTGCTCGCCGCGGTGTAGCCGACCAAGAGCGCCGCCGCGCCGCGCTCGATTCCCGCACGGACCCCAAAAGGCAATCAAAAAGCCGATATCCCAGCCGCATGGTTTGGGATACCGGCTTTTTTCTTGTTGCAGGGTCATCGGCCCCTTTGGGGCCTGTTGCCCCGCCGCCTCACCGCAGCACCAGCTTGCCCTCCTCGGCGTCGAGCTCGGCGGTGCTGCCGAGCTGGCCGGTGAGCAGCCGCTCGGCGAGCGGGTCCTCAAACTGGCGGCGGATGACCTTTTGCAGCTCCCGCGCGCCCAGCTTGCTGCTGCCAGCGGCCTCCACAATCGCCGCGAGCGCCGCCGGGGTGTAATTCAGTTCGACCCCCTTGGCCCGCAGCGGTTCGCGGTAGTCCTCCAGCATCAGGGCGGCGATCTTTTGCAGGGTCTCGCCCTCCAGCGGCTTGAAGGCGATCACCTCATCCACCCGGCCCAGAAATTCGGGGCGCAAAAACTCCCGCAGGGCCTTCATGGTCTTGTCGGCGCTCATCTGGGCCACCGTCTTGTTAAAGCCGGTCTCGCCGCCTCGCTCGCTGCTGCCCGCGTTGCTGGTCATGCAGATGACCGTGTTTTCAAAGTTGACCGTGCGGCCCTGCGCGTCGTTGATCCGCCCCTCGTCCAAGATCTGCAAGAGGATGTTCATCACGTCCGGGTGGGCCTTTTCGATCTCGTCAAACAGCACCACGCTGTAGGGCTTGCGGCGCACCTTTTCGGTCAGCTGGCCCGCCTCGTCGTAGCCCACATAGCCCGGGGGCGAGCCGATCAGGCGGCTGACCGCGAATTTTTCCATAAACTCGCTCATGTCCAGCCGGATCAGCGGGTCCACCGTGTCGAACAGCTGGTTTGCCAGCTGCTTGACCAGCTCGGTTTTGCCCACCCCGGTGGGGCCCACAAAGATAAAGCTGGCGGGGCGGCGGCGGCCGGAGAGGTCCGCCCGGCTGCGCTTGATGGCCCGGGCCACCGCTTCCACCGCCTCGTCCTGCCCGATGATCCGGGCCTTGAGGGCGCTCTCGAGCCCGAGCAGCTTTTCAAACTCGGTCTCCTTGATCTTGACCGCCGGGATGCCGGTCCAGAGCTCGATCACCCGGGCCACGTCGTCCATGCTCACCGCGATCTCCGCCGTCTCGGCCTCTACTTTGGGCAGCTCGTCCCGCAGGCGGGCCAGCTCGGTTTTGAGGGCGGCCAGCTTCTCGTAGTCCACCGCCGCGTCGTCGGCGGAGGGCTGCGAGAGCGCGGCCTCCTCGGCCTCGGCGGCCTCGAGCCGGGCCTTCAGCTGCTGGAAGCGGGTCAGCTCCGGGTGGCGCAGGTTGCAGCAGGCGCAGGCCTCGTCCAGCAGGTCGATGGCCTTGTCGGGCAAAAAGCGGTCGGTGATATACCGCTCCGAGAGGGAGACGGTGGCGCTGAGCACCTCGGGCGGCACCTTAACCCCGTGGTACTGCTCGTAGTAGCCGCGGATGCCCTGCATCACCGCGATGGTGTCGGCGATGCCCGGCTCCTCCACCTTGACCGGCTGGAACCGCCGCTCGAGCGCCTGATCCTTTTCGATATACTTGCGGTACTCGGCAAAGGTGGTGGCGCCGATCACCTGCAGCTCGCCCCGCGAGAGGGCGGGCTTTAAGATGTTGGCGGCGTTCATCGCGCCCTCGCTGTCCCCCGCGCCGGTGATGTTGTGCACCTCGTCGATGAAGAGGATGATGTTGCCGTCCGCCCGCACCTCGTTGATGAGCCCCTTGACCCGCTGCTCAAACTGGCCGCGGAACTGGGTGCCCGCCACCAGCGCGGTGAGGTCGAGCAGGTAGATCTCCTTGCCCTGCAGCCGGGCGGGCACCTCGCCCGCGGCGATGCGCTGGGCAATGCCCTCGGCGATGGCGGTTTTGCCCACACCGGCCTCGCCGATCAGGCAGGGGTTGTTCTTCTGGCGGCGGCAGAGGATCTGGATGGTGCGGTAGATCTCCTTATCCCGCCCGATCACCGCGTCCAGCCGCCCGGCTTTGGCCTTGCCGGTGAGGTTGTCGCAGTAGGTGTCGAGGAATTTGCGTTTGGGGCGCTTTTCCTCCTTCTTGTTCTTTTTCTCCTTGCCGGGCTCGCGGCTGGCCCTGGCCCCGAACCCAAAGGGGAAGGTGGCGCTGCCGCCGGGGGTGAAATCGCCGTCCTCGTCCTCCTCCGGCTCCCCGGCCTGCATCAGGGCACTCAGGGGGAAGCCGCTCTCGCCCGCCTCCTCCATAAAACCGGCCATCTGCTCCTCCATGTGCTCAAGGTCCTGGTCGGTCACACCAAAGCGCTTCATCAGGTCCTCCACCGGGCCGATCTTGAGCTCGCGGGCGCAGGTCAGGCAGTAGCCCTCCTGCTTGGGCTCGCCGTTCTCCACCCGCTGCACAAACACGATGGCGGGCCGCTTGTTGCAGCGGCAGCAAAGGGGGGTTTTCATGGGTCATACACCTCACTCATCACGCGCCGCCGGGCCGGAAAAAGCCGGGGCCGGGCGCGGGGATTTTCTTCTCTTCTTTTGGGGTTCCTCGTCTGTTATACAAAAGGATTCCACTGGCTGAACAGCCCATACAGATGGCTTTGGGCCAGCACCTGCTCGTTGAGGAAGGGCAGATTGCCGCCGGTGATGACCATCACCGCCCACACCGCGCAGAGCAGGATGTACAGATCGACCAGCCCGGCCAGCAGCCCCATCGCGACCCCCATCAGCCGGTTGACCCCGCCCACCAGCGGCAGCTTATTCAGGTTGGTGAGCACCGCCGTGAGCAGCCCGACCAGAAAGCGGCAGAGCGCGAAGGCCACAAAAAAGATCACGATGGCGATGATGGGGGTGAGCAGCGGCTCGATGACCTCGGCCACCAGCCGCTGGGCAAGGTCGGGGCTGGCCGCCCCGAGCAGGTTGTTGGCCGAATTGACGATGCTCTGCTGCACCGCGTCGGGCAGAAAGCCCGCGAACCGCTCGAGCAGCTCGGCCAGGTCGACCGTGCCGCCCTCGGCAATCGCGTGCTCCATCTGCTCGATGAAGTTGCCGCGCAGAAAGCGGTCGAACAGCATCGGGGCCACCGTGCGGGAGAGGAACAGCGCCCCCAGCAGGCTGGCCAGGTTGCCCACAAACTGCACCAGCCCGGCCACAAAGCCGCGCCGCGCGTAAAAACACACCGCCGCCACCAGCACCGCCAGCAGCACAAGGTCAAGGATCAGTGCATAATTCATCCCAAAACGCCCTCACTTTCCATCCGTTCTCCTCAGGGGGCCCCGGCGGCGCCCGCCCCATCCGCATCCGCGGCAGGCTCCGCGCCCGCGCCGCTTTCCGGGGTGCTCTCCGGGGCGCTGTCCGCGTCCGCGGCGTCCACCCCATTCGCATCCGTGTCGGAACTCGCTGCGTCCTCCTGCGCCGCGCCCCGGGCATCGGCCACCGTCTCGCCCTGGCCCATGTCATCCAGCGCGATCACCTGTCCGGCGCTGAAGAGCAGCAGCTTCTCGGCGCTGAGCAGCGCCTGGGGCGGGTCATCCAGCTGGCGCAGCCACTGCTGCTCGCCCGCAAGGGTATAGCAGCGCACCGCCTCGCCCTCCAAACTATATGCGGCGGTGCGGGTGCAGACCACCCGGGCCGCCGAGGAGGCCGCCGCGATCTCGGCCAGCGGGGCGAGCGCATCGTCCAGCAGCACCAGGCGGCGCGCGCCGCCCTCCAGCAGCAGCGCCAGCGCCCGGCCGCCTGCCGAGGCCGAGATGAGGGTGCGCCCGCCGTAGGAGTAGCTGGCGGTCTCCTCGCCGGTGTCGGCGTCGTACACCGCGGCCTTATCGTCATACACCGCCAGCACCCGGTCCGCGTCCAGCCATTGCAGCTGCACCAGGGTGCTGCCGGGCGCTGTGGCCGAGGCGGCGATCTGGTCGCTGCGGGTGTCCAGCCAGTAGAGGCCGGAAACTACCTCGCCCCCGCTGGCCGAGAGACAGGCCACCGTGAGGCGGCGGTTGTCCGGCGCAAAGGCCACCCGGATGGGGGTGCCCTCGTTGTCGGTGGGGTGCCAGCCGTAGCGGAACTCCATCCCCGCGCTGTACACCGACAGCTCGGCCGCGTACCGGGTCGACCGGGTGACCACCGCGAGGCTGCCGCCCGGGCTCATGGCGCAGAGCAGGATCGGCTGCTCAAAGGTTTTGGTGTAGAGGGTCTTGCTGCGGCTCTCGATGCGCACCTCGTAGCCGCTGCGGTTGTAAAGGCAGACCCGCCGCCCCCCCACCGAGATGGCGGGCCGGGCATAGCCGTGCTGGATGCTGCGCAGCCGGCGGCCATCCGGTGAGTAGAGCAGAAGATCCTGCTTTGCCAGCGCCGCAAAGCCCCCGGCCAGCTCCTCCGCCTGATACACCTCGCCCAGGCCGGTTTTTTGCGGGTAGCCGGGGCCGGGGGTCAGGCTGATGCGCAGCGAGTCCCAGGCATCCTGCACAAAGGTGATGGTGGAGCCGTAGGCCCCGGTGTAGAGCAGGGCGATCAGCAGCACCACCGCCGCCATCAGCAGCAGATTGCGCAGCCGCCTTGCCCGCCGCGCCTGCCGGATCTGGCGCAGCCGGTCGGTGTGGCTGACCGTGCCCGCGGCCGTATGGGCGGCCGTGGTTTCGGAAACTCCGGGCGCGCCGCTAATGGCTTGTGCCGCCCCGGCCCGCCGCGCCGGGGGCCGGGCGGCCGGGCGCTGGGGCGCGGGCGTGCTGTGTGGGGTCCTGCGTTCCACCGGCGGCCGCCTCCTTTCTCTTGAATCCTCTCGCTGTAAAGTTGTTGTAAGGTGCCGGGGTTCGGGGGTCAGCCCGGCTTCCGCCGCGGGGGCTCCGGGCTGTCGGGCGTCCCGGCCGGGCCCGGCGGTTCAGGCGTGCCGGAGGGTCCGGCAAGGCCCGGCGGTTCGGGCAGTTCCAGCACCTCTGGCGGATAAAAAACCTCCTGCAAAAACAGCCCTTTGGCGGGCAGGGTCGGCCCGGCGTTCTGGCGGCTGCGGCTGGCTAAAATGGACGGGATGCCGCCCATCGGGATGCGCCCCTGCCCCACCCGCACGAGGGTGCCCGCAAGGATGCGCACCATGTTGTAAAGGAAGCCGTCCGCCGTGACCTCGATGCACACCGTCTCGCCCATCGCATCCTTTTGCAGCGAGACCGCGCAGCGGCTGACCGTGCGCACCGTGTCCCCGCGCGCGGCCACCTCGCTGCCCGCCGCGCAAAAGGCGAGGAAATCATGGGTTCCGCACACATCCTCTGCCGCGGCCCGCATGGCGGCAAGGTCGAGCGGGCCGGACAGCCGGCAGCAATACGCCGCGTCAAAGGGGCTGTCGACGGCCCCCAGCCGGATGCGGTAGCAGTAGGTTTTGGTGTGGGCCGAATAGCGGGCGTGGAAGCCCTCGGGCACCTGCCGCGCGCCAATCACCCGCACATCCGCGGGCAGGCGGGTGTTGAGCGCGAGGGGCAGCTTGCCCATCGGGATGTCGGTGTCCGCCGCAAAGCTGAGGGCGTACCCCAAGGCATGCACCCCCGCGTCGGTGCGGCCGCAGCCCTTGACCGGCGGGCGGATGCCGAGCACCGCCTCCAATGCGTCCTGCACCACCGCGCAGACCGAGCGGCCGTTCTGCTGCACCTGAAAGCCGCAGTAGGCGCTGCCGTCAAACTGTAAGGTCAGCAGGATGTTCATGGGCAAAACCGCTCCTTCCGGCGGGGCGTTTAGGCCAAAATGCGCAGCAGCGCCCGCGCCCCGCACAGCCGGGCCCTAAATGCCCGCAAAGAAAAACCGTGTGGCAAAGATGCCCCCAAAGCAGGCCGCGCTCACCGCGAGGGCGGCCCAGTCCAACCCTGTAAAGCGCAGCACCTTTAAGCGGGTGCGGCCATCCCCGCCGCGGTAGCAGCGGCACTCCATGGCCATCGCCAGCTCGTCCGCCCGGCGAAAGGCCGAGATGAAGAGCGGGATCAGGATGGGCACCAGCGCGGTGATCCGCTGCTTGAGGCTGCCGCAGTCCAGCTGCGCGCCGCGGGCCTTTTGGGCGTTCATGATCTTGTCGGTCTCGTCGATCAGGGTGGGGATGAACCGCAGGGCAATGGTCATCATCATGGCCAGCTCGTGCACCGGCAGGTGCAGCTTTGCCAGCGGCCCCAGCAGCCGCTCAATGGCGTCGGTGAGCACGATGGGGCTGGTGGTGTAGGTGAGCAGGCTGGTGCCCGCGATGAGGGCCAAAATCCGCACCGCCATCAGCACGGCGTAGGAGACCCCCTCGCGCCAGATGCGGAAGATCCACCACTGCCAGAGCGGTTCGCCCTGCCCGGTGATAAAAAAGAGGTTGAGCACCGCTGTAAAGGCCACGATGGGCAGGATGGGCCTTAAGCTGCGGCCGATCAGCTTCAGCGGGATCTCGGCCACCCGGTACAGCACCAGAAGCAGCGCCAGCGAGAGGGCGAGCCCCACCGGGTTGGCCGCGCTGAAGAGCAGCACGATATACGCGACCGTGAGCACTAATTTTAACCGCGGGTCCATCCGGTGCACGACCGAATCCCCCGGGAAATGCTGGCCGATGGTAATATCCCGCAGCATCACAGCACCCCCTTTGCCCGCGCGGCGGCCAGCACCGTTTTGACGGCGTAGGGCACCGTGTAGACGTCGGTGGGGATGGTAAGGCCCATCTCGCGCAGCCGCAAAAAGATCTTGGTCACCTGCGGCACCGAGAGGCCGAGTTCCAGCAGCTCGGGCGCGCGGGCAAACACCTTTTCGACCGTGTCGTACATCGCGATTTTGCGCTGGTCCATCACCAGCACCCGGTTGGCATAGCGGGCGATATCCTCCATCGAGTGGCTCACCAGCAGCACCGTGATGCCGGTCTGCTCGTGGTATTCCTTGATCTGCGAGAGGATCGTCTCCCGGCCCTCGGGGTCAAGCCCGGCGGCGGGCTCGTCCAGCACCAGGATCTTCGGCTCCATCGCCAGCACCCCGGCCACCGCCACCCTCCGCTTCTGCCCGCCCGAAAGCTCAAACGGGCTGCGCTGCATCTGCTCCTCGTTCAGCCCGCAGAAGGCCGCCGCCCGGCGCACCCGCCGGTCGATCTCCTCCTTCGGGAGCCCCATATTGGTGGGGCCGTAGGCGATGTCCTTGTACACCGTCTCCTCAAACAGCTGGTACTCCGGGTACTGGAACACCAGCCCCACCAGAAAGCGGAATTCCCGGATCTTGGCGGGCTCGGCCCAGATGTCCCGCCCATCCACCAGCACCTGGCCCGCGGTGGGGCGCAAAAGGCCGTTGAAATGGGTGATGAGGGTGGATTTGCCCGACCCTGTCGAGCCGATGATGCCGACAAAGTCCCCCTCCTCCACCGCGAAGCTCACGTCCTCGAGGGCGGTGGTGGCGTCCGGCATGCCCTGGCCGTAGATATGGGTCAGGTGCCGGGTTTCAATGATCACAGACATGGATCTCACATCCTTACAGGCGCGCTGTTTTTCGCGCGCCGGTACCAGGCCGCCGCCCGGCCCCACAGCTTTGCGCGCCGGGCGCGGCAGGTCAGGCCAGCAGGCGGTAGAGCGCCTCGGCGCATTCCTCTTCGTTGATGATGCCCTCGGGCATCGGCAGGCCGGCCCTCGCCAGCTCGTCCCGCAGCTCGGCCGCCTGGGGCACGTCCAGCCGCAGGCTGCGCACACGCTCGGTCTGGCTGAACACCTCTTTTGGGGTGCCCTCCATCGCAATTTTGCCGCCGCTCATCACCAGCACCCGGTCGGCCTGGGCGGCCTCCTCCATATAGTGGGTGATGGCCACCACCGTGATGCCGAACTCGTGGTTCAGCCGCCGGATGGTGCGCATCACCTTTTCGCGGCCGCGGGGGTCGAGCATGGCGGTGGCCTCGTCCAGCACCAGGCAGTCCGGCCGCAGGGCGATCACCCCGGCGATCGCCACCCGCTGCTTCTGCCCGCCGGACAGCTTGTGCGGAGCCTTGTCCTTGTGCTTATAGATCCCGGCCATCTCCATCGCCTCGTCGATGCGGGTACGGATCTCGGCCGGGGGCACCCCTAAGTTTTCGAGCGCGAAGGCCACGTCCTCCTCCACCACGGTCGCCACGATCTGGTTGTCCGGGTTTTGAAAGACCATGCCCACCTTTTGGCGGATGTCGTAAAGCCGCGCCTCGTCCTGGGTGTCCATCCCCTCCACCGTCACGGTGCCGCTCTCGGGCAGCAGGATGGCGTTAAAGTGCTTGGCGAGGGTGCTTTTGCCGCAGCCGTTCGCGCCCAGCACCGCCACAAACTCGCCCTTTTGCACCGCGAGGCTCACCCCGTCCACCGCGTAGGCCGGGCTCTCCAGCGAATAGCGAAAGCGGATTCCATCCGCCGTGAGCATCGCGGCGGGATTGGTTGTCTCTTTTTGCATGGCCGCTCGTTCCTTTTTTCGTCAAATTTGGGGGGTTGGCCGGTTTTGGGTTTTTGGCGGCTGCCGCCCGCTTCACCCCGCCTGCCAGAGGGCGGTGGCCCCGCAGGGCACCACCCCGCCGGTGGCCTCCACCGGCAGGCCGATCTCGTCGCAGCTTGTGATCCCGCCCTGTACCGGGCAGAGGGTGGTTTTGAGGATATACTCCATCACGGCGGGCGAGAGCCCGGTGGTGTAGCTGTTGACCGCCACAAAGAGCGGCGTATCGCTCAGCACCCCCGCGCAGAGGGCGATGAGGTCGTAGATGCAGTCCTCCAGCTTCCACACCTCGCCGCCGGGGCCCCGGCCGTAGCTGGGCGGGTCCATGATCACCGCGTCGTACCGGCTGCCGCGGCGCTGCTCCCGCGCGACGAACTTGGCGCAGTCGTCCACGATCCAGCGGATGGGGCGGGAAGCAAGGCCGCTCGCGGCGGCGTTCTCCCGCGCCCAGGCCACGATGCCCTTGGATGCGTCCACATGGCAGACGCTGGCCCCCGCCGCGGCGCAGGCGAGGGTGGCCGCGCCGGTGTAGCCAAAGAGGTTGAGCACCCTTACAGGCCGTTCAGCTGGGCGGGCGGCGGCCCGGATGGCGGCGGCGTACCAGTCCCAGTTGACAGCCTGCTCCGGGAAAACCCCGGTGTGCTTAAAGCCGGTGGGGCTGACCACCAGCCGCAGCGCCCCGTACCCGATCTGCCATTTGTCCGGCAGGGGGCGCTTTTGCTCCCAGGCCCCGCCGCCTTTGGCCGAGCGGTGGTAAACCGCGTCCGCCCGCTTCCAGAGCGGGGAGCGGGGCGGGTTCTTCCAGACCACCTGCGGGTCGGGCCGCACTAAGACAGCGTCGCCCCAGCGTTCCAGCCGCTCGCCGCCGGTGGCGTCCAGCAGCGCGTAATCCTTCCAGCCATCGGCCACTCGCATCCGGCCCTCTCCCCTCTTTTGTGCTCTCTTATTTTTCGCGGGCTCCCGGGGCCTATGCGCCCCGCCGCCCGCCGCACGTTTTGTGCGCCCGGCTCACTCCTCTTTGAGGATCCGCCTGCGGATCATCTCGGCGATCCGCTCGGCGCTGGCGGCGATGGCCTCGGGGTCCTTGCCCTCGACCATCACCCGGATCTTGGGCTCGGTGCCGGACACCCGCACCAGCACACGGCCCATACCCATCAGGTTCTGCTGCTGGCTCTCGATAAACCCGGCGATATACTCATCCTCGCGGTAGGCGGCCTTTTGGGCGGCGTTGGCCTCGAGGTTGAGCATCACCTGCGGGAACTTCTCGTACACGGCGTTGAGCTCGCTCATCCTGCAGCCGCGGGCGGCCAGCAGCCGCAGCAGCTTTCCGGCGGTCAGCTCGCCGTCGCCGGTGGTGGAGTGGTGCAGCAGGATGACATGCCCGCTCTGCTCGCCGCCGATGGCATAGCCCCCGGCCCGCATCTCCTCCAGCACATACCGGTCGCCCACCGCGGTGCGGGCGGTGCGGATGCCCTGCCGCTCCATATACTGCATAAAGCCGAGGTTGGACATCACGGTCACCACCGCGGTGTCCCCCTCGAGCCGCCCGCGCTCCTTCATATCGCAGGCCAGCAGGGCGATGATCTTGTCGCCGTCGAGCTCGGCGCCCTTCTCGTCCACCGCGAGGCAGCGGTCGGCGTCGCCGTCAAAGGCGATGCCGCAGTCAAAGCCGCCCTCCACCACAAACTTCGCCAGCTTGTCAAGGTGGGTCGAGCCGCAGCCGTCGTTGATGTTGCAGCCGTCCGGCTCGGCCCCGAGGAATCTACACTGTGCGCCCAGCCGAGGGAAGAGGGCCTTTGCCACCGCGCTCGACGCGCCGTTGGCACAGTCGACCGCGATATTCAGCCCCGCGAGGCTGCCGCCGATATGCTCGGCCAGATAGTCGATGTAATCGGGCAGGGCGTCGGTGCGGCTGACGATCCGCCCCACATCCCCGCCGGTGGCGAGGGTGAGGTTTTTGCCGCCGTCAAAGATGTGCTGCTCGATCTCCTCCTCCACCTCGTCCGGCAGCTTGTAGCCGTCGTTGGAAAAGATCTTGATGCCGTTGAACTCGACCGGGTTGTGGCTGGCGCTGATGACGATGCCCGCGTCCGCCTCGTACCGGCGGACCAGATATGCCACCGCCGGGGTGGGGATCACGCCCAGCAGCTCGACATCCGCCCCCACGCTGCACAGCCCCGCGGCCAGCGCGCTCTCGAGCATATCGCCCGAGATGCGGGTGTCCTTGCCGATCAGGATGCGGGGCCTGTGGCTGGTGTGGGCGGTGAGCACCGCCGCCGCGCTGCGGCCGATCTGCATGGCCAGCTCACAGCTGAGGTCCTCGCCCGCCACGCCGCGGACGCCGTCGGTTCCAAATAACTTTCCCATAATACACTCCCTCCGGCCTTTCGGCCCTGCCGCCGCGCCCGGCCTTTCCCAATCTTCCGGGCGCAGCTGTCCTGCGCGCACTCTGTTTGATGTGCGCAGGCGGCTGTTTCGTATGATACCGCCAAAATATGAAATTTTCTCGGCAAGGTTCCGCTTTTTGGCAAATCGAAGGCAAAAAAGTCGCCGTCCCGCCGCGAAAGTCTCATCAAATGAAAGAAAACGGTCCCTCCATCGGCCCTTCGTCCGCCGCTCGCCGCCCCTCTCTGCGGCGAATGGGCAAGGTGCAGGGGCCAGGGCTCAAAACAGGCTCTGCTGCCCGGCGCTGCGGGCCGTGTCGGCCTCCTTCTCCGGGGGCGGGGGCGGGGTCATGCCCAGGTGCTCGTAAGCGAGCCGGGTGACGCAGCGCCCGCGGGGGGTGCGGGTCAAAAAGCCCATCTGCATCAGGTAGGGCTCGCAGACGTCCTCGAGGGTCACCGCCTCCTCCCCCAGCGCCGCCGCCAGGGTGTCCAGCCCCACCGGGCCGCCGCCGTACAGCTCGATCACCGCCCGCAGCAGGCTGCGGTCCAGTTCGTCGAGGCCCAGCGCGTCGATGTCCATCCGCTTGAGGGCCAGCAGGGCGGTCTCTTTGTCGATGCTGCCGTCCCCCAGCACCACCGCAAAATCCCGCACCCGCTTGAGCAGCCGGTTGGCCACCCGCGGGGTGCCCCGGCTGCAGCGGGCCAGCTCCAGCGCGCCCTCCGGGGTGCAGGGCTGGCCGAGGATGCCCGCCGAGCGCATCACGATCCGGGCCAGCTCGTCCGGGCTGTAGAGCTCGAGCTTGAGCAGCACCCCAAACCGGTCCCGCAAGGGCCCGGTCAGCTGCCCGGCGCGGGTGGTGGCCCCGATCAGGGTAAAGCGGGGCAGGTTGATGCGGATGCTCTGGGCGCTGGGGCCCTTGCCGATCATGATGTCCAGCGCGTAGTCCTCCAGCGCGGGGTAAAGCACCTCCTCCACCTGGCGGGAGAGCCGGTGGATCTCGTCGATAAAGAGGATGTCCCCCTCCTGCAGGTTGGTCAGCAAAGCGGCCAGATCCCCCGGCTTTTCGATGGCCGGGCCGCTGGTGATGCGGATCTGCACCCCCATCTCCTGCGCCACGATGCCGGCGAGGGTCGTCTTGCCCAGGCCGGGCGGGCCGTAGAGCAGGATATGGTCCATCGGCTCCCCCCGCAGCCGGGCGGCCTCAAGGTAGATGCGCAGGTTCTCCTTGACCTTCTCCTGCCCCACATACTCCGCAAGGGTGCGCGGGCGCAGGCCCCGCTCCTCGGCGTCCGCCTCGCCCGCCTCGGGGCTGACCAGACGGTCGTCGATCCGTTCGCGCTCGTCCATCGCTTACCTCCTGCCTGCCATGCTGCGCAGGGCCAGCTTGATCAGTTCCTCCACCGGCAGGCTCTCATCCAGCCGGGCTACCGCAAGGGCCGCCTCGCTCTGGCTGTAGCCGAGGCTCACCAGCGCCGCCATCGCCTGGGCGGCGTTGCCCGCGGGGGCGGCCGCGCCGGGCAGCTCCTCCAGCCCGACGCTGCCCACAAGGCCCTTGCCCACCTTGTCTTTCAGTTCAAGCGCCAGCCGCTGGGCCAGCTTGTTGCCCACCCCGTTGGCGGCGGTAAAGGCCTTGTGGTCCCCGGCCGAGGCGGCCAGCGCGATCCGCTCGGGGGTCATCACGCTGAGGATCGCCAGCCCCACCTTGGGCCCCACGCCGGACACCGAGATCAGCATCTTAAAGCAGGCCAGCTGATCCTCCCCGGCAAAGCCGTAGAGGGCGATGTCGTTGTCGGTGATGTTCATGTGGGTGTAGAGGGTGGCCTGTTTGCCCACGGCGGGCAGCGCGCCCGCCACGCTGGCGGGCACCTGCACCTGATAGCCCACCCCCCCGCAGGAGAGCACCACCTGCTCGGGGCTTTTTTTCAGCACCTCTCCGGTAAGGCAATAGATCATCCGGGGGCCTCCTTTGGGTTGGTTTTTTCACAAAGCGGCGAAAAAAGCGTCTCCGTCGCGTATTTTCTCAGCGATCAGCGCACCGGCATATTGGTCAGGCGGCTGCGGCTGCAGTGGCAGTGGGCGATGGCCATGGCCAGCGCGTCGGCGGTGTCGTCGGGGCGGGGCGTTTTTTCCAGGTGCAGCAGCACCCGCACCATCTCCTGCACCTGCTTTTTCACCGCCTTGCCGTAGCCGGTCACCGCCTGCTTCACCTGCATGGGGGTATACTCGAACACCGGCACCCCGGCCTCGGCCGCCGCCAGCAGGATCACCCCGCGGGCCTCGGCCACCCCGATCACGGTGGTCTGGTTGTGCTGGTAGAACAGCTGCTCGATCGAGAGCGCCTCGGGCTGGTAGTCCGCCAGCACCTGCCGCACGCCCTCGTACACCGCCAGCAGCCGCTGCTCAAAGGGCTGGCCCGCCTCGGTGGTCACCGCGCCAAAGCCCACCGGGGCAAACCGGTTGCCGGTGTACTCCACCACCCCCCAGCCCACGATGGCATAGCCGGGGTCAATGCCCAACACGCGCACAGCGCCGCCCCACTTTCTCTCGAACCGTTCAGGGCCCGAACCACCCGGCGCATTTTTCGCGCGGCTTTTTGCCCTGAAACCAATATAGTATACCACATTTTCCCCCGGTGAGCAACCGCGGCAGCGCGGTTTTGGGCGCCGGGCCGGGCCAGCCGCAAAAACTGCCGCCGGACGCTTTGCCTGCGGGGGAATTTGTGCTATAATGAGATGGTCACAAAAGCCTGCGGCGGCGGTGGGGTGTCGTGCGGCGCATTTGATCCGCTTTGCCCGATGGGGAAGGCGGATCCGGAGGTGTTGCAGCATGGAACAATTTTCAACCAAACGGGTCGTGCGGGTCTGCCTTTTTGCGGCGGCGTATACCCTTCTTGCATCCCTGCTCCCCATTCCCTTTTTCGCGGATGCCCAGCTCAGCCTCGGCTACGCGGTGCTGGTCATCGCCTGCAGCCTGATGCCCGCGCTGGACGCGATGATCGTCGGCGCGGCGGGCGCGGCGGCGGTGGACCTCTTTGCCGGTGCGCTCCCGGCCTGCCTGCCCCATCTGCTGTGCAACCTGATCCTCGCGTATGGGCTGCGCGGGCTGCTGGCCGCCGAGGCCGAGTTTGAGGAGGAGCTGCCCGCCCTCGTCCCCGCCGAGCGCAAGGCCGGCCGGGTGCGGCTGGTGGTGGTGTTTGTGACCGGCGCGCTGATGCTCTGCGCCGCGGCCGTCTTTGTGGGGTTCGTCCTCGAGTGCCTGCTGAGCGGCAGCCACCCGCTGGCCCTGCTGCCGCGGGCGGTGGCCACCTTTGGGGCAGACTGTCTCGTCATCCTCATCAGCTATCCCGTCGTCCTGCTGGTGCGCCGGGCGCTTCAGAAAGACCACACCACCCAGCCCTGAGAGTTCTCCAGCCCTGAGTTTTCGCCGCCCGGCGGCCCCGGCCGCCCAAAGGAGATTTCCATGAAGCAGATCGAGATCTTTACCGACGGTGCCTGCAGCGGCAACCCCGGCCCGGGGGGCTGGGGGGCCATCCTGCGCTACCAGCAGCACGAAAAGGAGCTGAGCGGCGGCGAGGCCTCCACCACCAACAACCGGATGGAGCTCACCGCCCTGATCCGCGCGCTGGAGCAGCTGAAAGAGCCCTGCGAGATCGAATTGTACAGCGACTCCCAGTATGTGATCAACGGGCTGGAAAAAGGCTGGGCCAAGGGCTGGCGGGCCCGCGGCTGGAAAAAGAGCGACAAATCCCCCGCCCTCAACCCGGATCTCTGGGCCCGGCTGCTTGATCTGTGCGAGGGCCACCAGCTCCACTACCACTGGCTGCGCGGCCACGCCGGGCACCCCGAAAATGAGCGGTGCGACCGCCTCGCCGTGGCCCAAAGCCGGGCCTATGGCGGCCGCCAGCCCTGAAGCGCCACGCCTTTGCGGGCCCTTCGGGGCTTTTGTTTTTTGCGTCCCCGCTGCCTTTTTTTCGGGGCCGCTCTCCGGGGCCGCCCTCCCCCGCTTTTTTTCAAGCATCGCCGAAAAATTTTGCAAAACCGATTGCAAAGTTTACCATTTTGGTATACTATTCTCACAGGGCGGCATCCCGGCCCGCCGCACCGCCGCCCGGCACCGCGGCATAGAATGCGGTACCATAAACCCGATACAAAGAGAGGGATACTCTATGAACACCGATCCGATCATCTATCTGGACAACGCCGCCACCACCCCGGTTGCGCCCGAGGTGCTGGCCGCCATGCTGCCCTGCCTGCAGAGGGCCTGCGGCAACCCCAGCAGCCACTACAGCGTGGGCTACGAGGCCAAGGAGCAGCTGGACGCCGCCCGCGCCGCGGTGGCTAAGGCGCTGAACGCCGCGCCAAACGAGATCTTTTTCACCGGCTGCGGCACCGAGGCGGACAACTGGGCCATCAAGGGCACGGCGTATAAACTGGCCAAAAAAGGCAAAAAGCACCTGATCACCAGCGCGTTTGAGCACCACGCGGTGCTGCACAGCATGATGTCGCTGGAACGGGAGGGCTTCGAGGTCACCTACCTGCCGGTGACCCCGGACGGCTTTGTCCGCCCCGAGGACGTAGCCGCCGCCATCCGGCCGGACACCGCGCTGGTCAGCATCATGCTGGCTAACAACGAGATCGGCACCATCCAGCCCATCCGCGAGATCGCGGGCATCTGCGCCGAAAAAGGGGTCTGGTGCCACACCGACGCGGTGCAGGCGGTAGGGGCCATCCCGGTGGACGTGCAGGCGCTCGGGGTGCAGATGCTCAGCCTCTCGGCCCACAAATTCAATGGGCCCAAGGGGGTCGGGGCGCTGTACATCCACAAGGGCATCCTGCCCTACAGCCTGCTGGACGGCGGCAGCCAGGAGACCCGCCGCCGCGCCGGCACCGAGAACGTGGCGGGCATCGTGGGCCTTGCCAAGGCGCTCGAGCTCGCCACCGCGAACCTCGAGGAAAAGGCCGCGCACGAGCGCGAACTGCGGGACTATGTGATCCACCGGGTGCTGCACAACATCCCCGCTACCACCCTCAACGGCGACGCCGAGCGGCGGCTGCCGGGCAACGCCAACATCAGCTTTGCCGGGCTGGAGGGCGAGACGATCCTGCTGGATCTGGACCTGCACGGCATCTGCGCCTCGACCGGCAGCGCCTGCAACAGCGACAGCCTCGACCCCAGCCATGTGCTGCTGAGCATCGGCCTGCCGCACGAGGCGGCCCACGGCACCATGCGCTTCAGTTTTGGGCCGCAGAACACGATGGCCGAGGCCGAGCGGCTCTGCGAGGTGCTGGAGGAGATCATCCCCCGCCGCCGCGCCATGAGCCCGGTGTGGCACGCAATGGCAAGGTAAAGGTTTGCGGCAGCAGCCGCACAGACGAACAGAACACACGACCGCCCGCCCCCGCGCGGGGCGCGGCACCCTGAGAAAAGAGAAACGCAAAAAGGAGCGGCAAGCAATGGGAATGTACAGTGAAAAGGTGATGAACCACTTTGCCAACCCCCGCAACGTGGGCGAGCTGCCGGACGCGAACGGCGTGGGCGAGGTGGGCAACGCCAAGTGCGGCGACATCATGCGGATGTACCTCAAGGTCGAGGACGGCCGGATCGCGGATGTCAAATTTATGACCTTTGGCTGCGGGGCGGCGATCGCCACCTCGAGCATGGCCACCGAGCTGATCAAGGGCAAGAGCATTGAGGACGCCCTCAAGCTGACCAACAAGGCGGTGGTGGAGGCGCTGGACGGGCTGCCCCCGGTCAAGCTGCACTGCAGCGTGCTGGCCGAGCAGGCGGTCAAGGCCGCGCTGGCCGATTACTACACCCGCCAGGGCATCGACCCCGAGCCGATTTTGGGCAAATTGGACGAGCACAGCTGCGCCAGCTGCGGCGGGGATTGCGGCGCATGAGCCCTGCGGCCAGCGCCCCGGCAGGCCAGCCGGGGCAGCCGGGGCCCGACGCGCTCCCCCGCCCCGCCGAAGCCCCGGCCGGGGGCAGCACCGCCCCGGCCAGCGGCCAACGGGTGCTGCTGGCCCTCTCGGGCGGGGTGGATTCCTCGGTCTGCGCCCATCTGCTGCGCGGGCAGGGGTACGAGGTGGAGGCGGCGGTCATCCGCTTTTCGCCCGCCCACGAGGGGGCGGTGCGGGCCGCGCAGCTTGCCGCAGCCCAGCTTGGCATCCCGCTGCATGTGGTGGAGGGCGGCCCGCTCTTTGACGAGGCGGTCGCCCTGCCCTTTTGCGAGAGCTACTGCCGCGGCGAGACCCCAAACCCCTGCGTCCTCTGCAATCCGCGGGTGAAATTCCGGCTGCTGGCCGAAACCGCTGACGCGCTCGGCATCCGGTGGCTCGCCACCGGCCACTATGCCCGCGTCGGGCGGGATGCCGACGGCGTTTTCCGAGTGCACACCGCTGCCAGCGCCGCGCGGGATCAAAGCTATATGCTCTACCGGCTGGGGCAGGACATCCTCGCCCGGCTGCTGCTGCCGCTGGGCGATCTGGAAAAACCGGCTATCCGGGCGCTGGCGCAACAGCTCGGCCTTGCCTGCGCCGACGCGCCGGATAGCATGGAGCTCTGCTTTGTGCCGGACGGCGACTATGCCGCCTACATCGCCCGCCGCGGCTTTGCCTGCCCGGCCGGGCACTTCATCGGGCCGGACGGCCAGGACCTCGGCCCCCACAAGGGCATCGCCCACTACACGGTGGGCCAGCGCAAGCGGCTGGGCATCGCGCTGGGCCAACCGGTCTTTGTGCGGCGCATCCTGCCCGGCGGGGACATCCAGCTGGGCTGGGCGGGCGAGGAGTTCGCCGCCCGGCTGCGGCTGCGCGGGCTTTGCACCCCGGATGGGGCCCCCCTGCCCGCCGGGGACTACACTGCCAAAATTCGCAGCGCCGCCCGCCCCGTCCCCTGCCGGTTCGAGGGCGGGGATACGGTCTCGTTTCCCGCCCCGGTGCGCGCCGCCGCCCCCGGCCAGAGCCTTGTGTTCTACCGCGGCGATTCCGTGATGGGCGGCGGCATCATCGACGAGGCGCTGCCGGACTAAGCCGCCAAAAAGGCCGCGCAGCCCCAAACCGCCCAATCCTCCTAATCATCAAAACGCAGGCAAAAAGCAAGCAAAAAACAGGCGCTCTCCCCCGCATTCATCTGCGGCAGAAAGCGCCTGTTTTTTCATTGTCTCAACACGCCCGACGTCTCAATACGCCTGACGTAATGCACCCGACATGCCCGGCGGATACGTCCCGAAGATCCGGTCTCACGCCGCCCACACAAACAGCAGCACCACCAGCCCCAGCCCCGCCACAAAGGCGGCGCCGATCAGCAGCGCGGCCTTCAGCGCGCCCAGTACGGCCCAGCGCTGCTCCTCGGGGCTCAGGGTCTCCCCCTCCACCCAGGGGGCCTGCTGCGCCTGCCGCGCCTGCCCCGGTGCACTTTCCCGGCGCGCGCTCGCCTGCCCCCGGCCAAACTGCTCGGGCAGGCGGGGCAAAAACAGGGGCTGGCGGCTCACCCCGCTCATATCGGCGATGGTGCGGCCGTCGTCCTCTTCCTCCAGATAACGTGGTTTTTTGCTCATGTCAGCTTACTTGTCGTAGAGGTGGCAGACCACATAGTGGCCCGGCTCCACCTCGATCTGGCGCGGCACCTCCTGCTTGCAGCGCTCGGTACAGTGGGCGCAGCGGGTATGGAACTTGCAGCCGGAGGGCGGGTCGGCGGGCGAGGGGATGGTGCCCTCCAGCACGATGCGGTTCATCTTGGCCTTGGGGTCCGGGATGGGGATGGCCGAGAAGAGCGCCTCGGTGTAGGGGTGCAGTGGGTGGGCGAAGATGTCCTCGGTGGAGCCGTACTCCACCAGGTTGCCCAGATACATGACCCCCACCGCGTCCGAGATGTGCTCAACCACGCTGAGGTCGTGCGAGATGAAGAGGTAGGTCAGCCCGTACTTCTCCTGCAGCTCTTTGAGCAGGTTGATGATCTGTGCCTGGATCGAGACATCCAGCGCCGAGACCGGCTCGTCGCAGACGATGAACTCGGGGTTTAAGGCCAGCGCGCGGGCGATGCAGATGCGCTGGCGCTGCCCGCCCGAAAACTCGTGGGGGTAGCGGTCCTTGTGGAAGGGCTGCAGCCCGCAGTTGTCCATCACCTGGTCGATGTAATCGTCGAACTCCTCCTTGGGCACGAGGTTATGCTCCCGCACCGCCTCGCCGATGATCTCGCCCACCGGCAGCCGGGGCGAGAGGGAGGAAAACGGATCCTGAAAGATGATCTGCATCCTGGTGCGCAGCGCGCGCATCTCCTTGGGCGGCAGGTCGTAGACCTCCCGGCCCTCAAAAAGCACCTGCCCGCCGGTTTTGGGGCCGGAGAGGCGCAAAATCGTGCGGCCGGTGGTGGTTTTTCCGCAGCCGGACTCTCCCACCAGCCCCATGGTCGCGCCGCGCTTGAGGTTGAAGGTGACCCCGTCCACCGCCTTGACATACCCGACCGTGCGGCTGGTGAGCCCGCCCTTGATGGGGAAATACTTTTTCAGCGCGTTGACCTGCAGGATATACTGCGGGTCGGGGGTGATGGGGGTAAACTCGTTGGTGATGGTGAGGTTTTTCTCCGGCTTCTTTTCGCCCAGCTCCATCACGGCCTTGACCCGCTCGACCTGCTTTTCGCTCTTTTCTTTCATCCGCTCGGGGTCAGCATCGATGCTGCCGGGGTGGGTGCGGCCCACGCCCTCGGCGAGGCTCTTGGGATCCAACGCCATCAGTCCTCCCCTCCCTTCGTGCGGTTTTGCTCGTAATAGCGGTAACAGCTGACCTTATGGGTCGGCGAGAGGCTGATCTCGCCGGGGTAGTCCCCCGCGCAGCCCTCGCACTGCATCTCGCAGCGGTCCCGGAAATAGCAGTAGTGGGGCATGTTGATGGGGTTGGGCACCTTGCCCGGGATGGAATACAGCTTATCGACCTTTTTGCCCACCACCGGCTTGGAGGCCATCAGCCCGATGGTGTAGGGGTGGGCCGGGTGGGCGAAGATCTCCTCGGCGGTGCCCTTTTCGACGATCCGCCCCGCGTACATCACCACCACATAGTCCGCCATCTCGGCAATGACCCCGAGGTCGTGGGTGATGAACATAATCGAGGAGTTGATCTTGTCCTTCAGCTGGCGCAAAAGATCCAGAATTTGCGCCTGGATGGTCACGTCCAGCGCGGTGGTCGGCTCGTCGGCGATGATGATCTTGGGGCTGCAGGCCAGCGCCATGGCGATCATCACCCGCTGGCGCATCCCACCCGAGAGCTCGTGGGGGTACATCCTGTAGACCCCCTCCGAGTTGGCGATGCCCACCATCTCAAGCAGCTCGATGGTCCGCTCGCGGATCTGCTGCTCGCTCTTGCCGTCCTCGTTGTGCAGCTCGAGCACCTCGTTGAGCTGGTCCCCGATGCGAAAGACCGGGTTGAGGGCGGTCATCGGCTCCTGAAAGATCATCGAGATGTAGTTGCCGCGCAAACTCTGCATCCGCTCGGTGGGCACCTTGACGATATCATAGGCCTTGTCGCCGAGGTTCAGCCGGATCTCGCCCTCGGTGATCTGCCCTTGAGGGCGCTGCAGCAGCTGCATCAGCGAGAGGCTGGTGACGCTTTTGCCGCAGCCGGACTCCCCCACCACCCCCACCGTCTTGCCGATGGGCACGTCGAACGAGATGCCGTCCACCGAGCGCACGATGCCCGCGTCGGTGAAAAAGCAGGTGTGCAGGTTGTCAAACTCCACCGCGTTGGCGGGGTCATGCATCTGGGTGAGGTACTCGCTCTCGGGCACGTTTTTGCGCTTGCGCTGTTTTTCCAGCTGGTCGGTGATCTTGCGGTTCTCCCGGGCGATCCTGCGCGACTCCTTGGCCGAGAGGTAGCCGTCCGCTTGTTTTTTTGCCATACTACTCCGCTCCCTCCTTGTTCAGCGCTTCATCTTGGGGTCAAAGGCGTCCCGCAGGCCGTCGCCCACAAAGTTGAAGCCCAGCACCGTGATCAGCAGGCAGACGCCGGCCGGGATCCAGACAAACCAGTAGTTGGTCATGACAAAGGAGTTGTTCACGTCGCTGATGATGTTGCCCCAGGAGGCGAAGGGGAACTTGACGCCCAGCCCTAAGAACGAGAGGGTCGCCTCGGTGATGATGACGCTGCCCAGGCCCATCGTGCACATGACGATCAGCTGCGGGATGACGTTGGGCACCAGATGCTTGAAGATGCGGTGGGAGACGCTGATGCCGCAGGCCTCGGTAGCGGTCATAAATTCCTGCTCGCGCAGCGAGAGGATCTGCCCGCGCACCAGCCGGGCCACGCCCGGCCAGCCCAGAAAGCCCAGCAGCAGCATCAGGTAGAGCATGCGGATCTGCGGATCCACCTGCATACCGTCCATCGCCGCGCCGAGGATGATGATCACCGGGGTGGAGGGGATGCAGTAGAAGATATCCACGATGCGCATGATGAGGTTATCCACCCAGCCGCCGAAGTAGCCGGAGATGCCGCCCATCACCACGCCCAGCACCGTCTCGAGGGTGACGACGATAAAGCCGATGATCAGCGAGACACGCCCGCCGTACATCAGGCGGGTGAGCATATCCATGCCGTTCGAGTCGGTGCCCAGGGGATGCTCGAGGCTCGGGGAGGCGTACTTGATCGAGACGTAGGTCTCGGTCTCCTGCTTGACCGACCAGACCTTGGCCGAGGCGTCGTAGGCGATGGTGTAGTTGTGCTCCTGGCCGTCCGCGGGGTCGGTGTAGACGAACTCTTTGGTGTCGCCCTCAAGGGCCTCCTCCAGCCGCTCCTTGAAATCGCGGGTGATGACCACCCCGACCTCCTTCGACTGCACCACAAACCGGCTGATATACCCGGCCTCGGCCCCGTTCTGCAGGATGTCGCCCTCCTCTGTGAGGGTGTAGGCGGCGCCGTCCGCCTCAAATTCGCTCTCGCCCTTTGCATAGGCCAGCAAAGCGTTGTAGCGCACGGTAAAGGGCAGCTCGGCCACGCCGTCGGCGGTGTTGACGATGTCCTTGTAGGCCATGGCCACGAGGGTGTCGCCCGAATAGATCGAGTAAACGTCGCCGCCCTCGTCCACCATCCGGTAGTCCACCCCGCCGTTCGAAAACTCGGTCTTGCCGGTGTTCAGGGCCAGCACGAACTGGGCCTGATCGAGGGTGGCAAAGGTCTGGCCGTCCGCCGCGGCATAGCGCAGCGCGTCGTTGCGGGTCACGCCCACATATTCCTTTTCCATCATGGTGTAGGTGTAAAAGATCTCGTCCTGCCCGTAGGGGGTCACCACCCCGCCGATAAAGGAAAAGACGAACATCGACACCAGCATCACCAGCCCCACGATGGCCAGCCGGTTGCGGAAAAACCGCTTGGCGACCATCGCGCCGGGGGTCAGCACCTTGACCCGGCGGTCGTCATTGAGGGAGTATTCCGGTTCCGCCGCCGCGGTATTCTCCTTGGCGGCGCTTGTCTCTTCGCGCATCAGTCCATCCCCCTTTGCTTAGGACAGCCGCACGCGCGGGTCGACCACGGCGTACAGGATATCCGAGATGAGGTTTCCGGCGAGGGTCAAAATGGCCATAAAGGTCAGATAGAACATGGTAAAGGGGATGTCTCCCGCCGTCATGGCCTGATAGCTGGTAAAGCCGATGCCCGGGATCGAGAAGATGGTCTCGGTGATCAGCGCGCCCGAAAACAGCCCCGGCAGCGAACCGCCGATAAAAGTGACCAGCGGGATGAGGGTATTGCGGAAGGCGTGGTGGTAGATGACCCGCTTTTCCGAAAGACCCTTGGCCCGGGCGGTGCGGATGTAATCGGCGTTGAGCACCTCGAGCATGTTGGTGCGGGTGTAGCGCATCCAGCTGCCGATGCTGATGACCACCAGCACGATGATGGGCAGCACCAGATGGTGGGCCATATCAAAAAACTTGCCCATCGCGTCCAGCTGGGCATAGTTGCGCCCGACCAGGCCGTGGCTGTCGAACCAGCCCAGCTTGACCGCGAAGAGCAGCTTGAGCAGCGACGCGAAGAAGAAGGTGGGCAGCGACATACAGGCCAGCGCCACCGCCGAGATGGTGTAGTCGGTGCGGGAGTACTGTTTGGTCGCGGCGATCACCCCCAGCGGGATCGAGATGATCAGCTCAAAGAAGAGCGAGATGGCCCCCATGATGAAGGAGACCCCGATCACGCTGGTGAACTTTTCGGCCACCGGCATGGTAAAGCGCCAGCTGTCGCCAAAGTTGCCGGTGCAAAACTCCTTGACCCAGGTGAACCAGCCCACGATGAAGGGCTTGTCGAGCCCGTAGGCCGCGTTGAGCTGGGCCAGCCATTCCTCGTAGGACTTGGCCCCCGGCGCGGTGGACAGCTGGATCGCCATCGTCTCGACATACGAGCCGGGCATCGCGCGCACCAGCCCATAGATGATCAGGGTGACAAAGATCAGGATGAACACCGAGATCAGCACGCGCTTGATGATGTAGTTGCGCAAAAAAACTCCTCCCATCTCTGAAACGGCAATGCGCCAAAAGGCCGGGCGGGCGCTTTGCCGCATCGGTTCAATAAGAAAGCAAAACATCCGCATACGTTCTGGGGTCTCTTTGGGATGCTTCGTTTTCTTGTTGAATCGGAAAAAAGAGAAAAGACGCACCCCTCCGCCCTCCATGGGGGCAGGCGGAGGGGCCGTCCTTTCAAACAGGGCTTATGTTACTGTGAGCAAAGGATCAGAGCCCAAGCCAAATCGCCGTTTATTTCAGGGCGATGGTCTCGACGCCGTCCTTCCAGCTCCAATACGGGGTCATATCGCTGGGCAGGCTGTCCACGACGACCCGCTCGCTCGAGAGCAGATAGCACTCGCTGCGCTGGTAGATGGGCACCTCAACGGCGTAATCCATCACGATCTCCATCGCGGCCTGGTACAGGGTCTTGCGGTAGGTCTGGTCGGCGCTCTTGCGGGCGGTCATGATGATCTCGTCCAGCTCGTCGCTCTTGATCTGGTAGTAGTTGGTCGAGCCCTCGCTGTGGTACAGCTGGAACATATCCGGGTCGGTACCGGCCTGCCAGGCGGCGCACCACATGTCGGCCTGGCCGGTCTGGTAGCTGGAGTAGAGGTCGTTGGCGTTGGCCAGGTCGTTGACCGTGAAGGTGTAGCCGATTGAGGCCAGCGCGTCAGAGGCGTTTTTCAGCAGCAGGAAGCTGGGATGGTCGCCGGTGCCGTTGCCGCCGATGTTCACCTGGCAGCTCAGGGAAGCGCCCTCCGGCGCGGCGGTCAGCTTGCCGTCCTCCACCGTGAAGCCGGCGGCCTCAAAGTAGCCCAGAGCGGCCTCGAGGGCGGCGGCGTAGCGATCCTGCGCGTTCATGCCGGTGGTGTAGATGGGGTTGCCCTCAACATCCAGCGAGTAGGCCACCTTGTAGCCGTCGTCGGTGGTCTGGGGGGCAGCCCAGGAGGTGTTGGAGATGGGGTAGTTGATGATCGAGGCGGTGGGGCCGTAGTAGGAGTCGATCGCCTCGTCGCGGTAGACCGCGATGATGGTGGCAAGGGCCTTGCGCAGATCCTTGGATTCCTCCGAATACGGGTCATCGCCCACCTTGACACGGTTGGGGTTGATGCCCACATAGCCGTAGCCGCGGTAGTCGATCAGGCGGGTGGTCAGGATCGGGCCCTCAAAGGTTGTCCACTCGTCCTCCGAGAAACCGTTGGCCACCGCGATCTGCTTGGCGGTGTCGGTGCTGTAAGAGGGGGTGGAGAGGTCGAGGGTACCGGCGGTGATGCCGGTGACCATGTTGTCCTCGGTGGTCTCCTGGAAGCTCAGGTGCTTGATGAGCGGCTCGCCCTTGTAGTAGTTGGGGTTGGCCTCCATGTACACCACGCCGTTGGAGTACTCCACAAACTGGTAGGGGCCCGCGCCCAGCGGGGTGCTGGTCTTGGCCTTGACGATGGACAAATCGCCCTTGGGGAAGCCGAACTTGTGGGCGTCATAGTCGTACTGGGCAGGGTCGCCGTACCAGTGCAGGGGGGCGATGGGCTGCGCCATCTGGTAGATGGCGGTGGCGTCCAGCTCGGTGGTGGTCACACGCACCGAGTAGTCGCCGGTCTTCTCGATGCCCTCGATATAATCGGCCGATTCGCCGGTGGAAACGCCGACGGAATAGGTATCGTAATCGTTCATCAGATCAAACAGGCTGGAGCCTGCGGTCTCGGTGCTGCTGAGGGTCCCGAGATCCCACTCGTACTGCTCGCACATGGTCCAGAAGAAGTCTTCCACCGTGGCGTCCTCGGGCAGCTCAAAGCCCCAGTTGGCAGCACAGGCCGCGATCGAGTCCTCCTTGGTGTTGTAGCCCGCGTCGATGCAGTAATCCACGATCTCCTGGGCAAAGGCAGTACCAGCCTGGGTCAGATCCTCCCAGAACGCGGTCTGGGTGGCTTCGTCCCAATAGGTGAAATCGGTGTTATCCTTCCCGGCCTTGCACAGCAGGTTGAACAGGGTATCCATGCCGCTGCGGTAGGCGTCCAGGCCCTTGACCGGCACCGAGTAGAAGGTGACGTTGCCGTCATAGGTGGGGTCCAGCACCACATACATGCTGAAAATCAGGTCGTCGATGGTGATGGGGGTGCCATCCGCAAAGACCAGATCGTCCCGCATGGTGATGTCATAGAAAACGCTGCCGTCCGCGTTCTCGGTGACGATCACATCGGTGGGGCCGGTGTAGGTGTAGTTCGTGCCGTTGTACTCGCGGTCTTCCCCTTCGATGGCGGTGTTGACCGGGTTGGACACGCGGTCGACCATCATCGAGGAAAGGGTAAACATGTCCACCACGTCGCCGTCAGCGGCAGAGAGGTAGAAGAAGGGCGAGAACTTGCCCTCCAGACCCATCTCGCAGGAGACCACGAGGGTGTCGTTGGCAGCGGTGTTGTCCGCGTCCGCGGGCTGCGAAGCGCTCTGTGCGCCCGACGCCGCCGAAGAGGCAGACCCGCCGCAGCCGGCCAACGTGCCGACGCAAAGGGCCAGCGCCAACAGCAGCGCAAGCAGTTTCTTGGCGTTTTTCATGTGTTTCCACTCCTTAATATATTGTAGATCAAACGAAAGGCCAACCCTGTGAAAGCCCTCGTATCTACCGATAGAAGCGATCGATCTTGCACGCAAGATCGAGAAAAGGGGGTACCCCCTTTTCGGTTTTTTGGCGGGGCTTTTCCCCCGCGCGCGGCTGCTCAGCGGATGTCCGAGAGGTCGAACCCGGCCAGCGCCTTGGCCGCCTTTTCGCACACGCCGCGCAGGCACTGCTCGTCAAACGGGCTCTCGAGCCCGGCGTTGGCCAGCAGTTTCGTAAAGGTCTCGCTGCCGCCCTGCACGGTGTAGGCCATATAGTGCTTCCAGGCGTTGGCCTTGTCCTCGCGGATCAGGGCCCAGAACTCGAGCGAGACGGTCTGCGCCAGGCAGTAGTCGATATAATAGAAGGGGCTCGAGTAGATGTGGTGCTGGCGCTGCCAGGCCTCGCCCTCGCCGTAGAAGGGGATCTCGCCGTCCAGCTTGACCCAGGGCATATAGATGCCCTGTAACCGCTTCCAGGTGGCGTGCCGCTCGGCCGGGGTCATCTCGGGGTGGGCGTATACCTCGTGCTGGAAATGATCCACCAGCGAGCCATACGGGATAAAGGTCAGCGCGCCGGACAGATGGCTGTAGAGGTACTTCTTTGCGTCCGGCCCGAAGAACCTGTCCGCCCAGGTCTCGGCAAAGAACTCCATCGACATCGAGTGGACTTCGCAGGCCTCCATGCCGGGCCAGTGGTACTCCAGCGGCACCCGGTCGCGGCTCATCCAGCCGGCAAAGGCGTGGCCCGCCTCGTGGGTCACCACCTCGACATCGTGCTGGGTGCCGTTGAAGTTGGCAAAGATGAAGGGCACGCCGTAATCCGGCAGGCTGGTGCAGTACCCGCCCGACTGTTTGCCCTCGGTGGAGAGCACGTCGAGCAGCTCGCCGTCCATCATGGTGGTAAAGAACTCGGCCGTCTCGGGGCTGAGCGCCTTGTAGAAGGCCAGCCCCTCGGCCAGGATGTCGTCCGGGCCGCCCTGGGGCCGCGGGTTGCCGGAGCGGAACTCGATGGCGTTGTCCGCGTAGCTCATCGGGTACTGCTTGCCCAGCCGCTCTGCCTGGCGGCGGTAGATCTCGTCCGCCACCGGCACCAGATACTTGACCACCGCGGCGCGGAACCGCTCAACATCCTCCCTGGTGTAGCAGTTGCGGCCCATGCGGTAGTAGCCGAGGGTGGTGTA
>DKVN01000059.1:2168-3260 GCA_002491225.1 Faecalibacterium sp. UBA7177 | reverse complement strand
TCAACCGGGTCTCGCCCAAAAGCTTTGGCAGCGGGGTGCGGGACCTTGACGAGTGCATCGACACGGTCGCGGTCCAGCTGATCGCGGTGCTGCCCGAGAGCGCGGGCCTTGCCGCTGCCGCCGGGGGCGCGCCGCTGGGCCGGGAGGATCCCGCCTTTGTGGCCGCCGACAACCTCGCCCGCCGCCTGCTGGGCGAGCACCCGCTGCTGGCGGTGCGCTGAAAAAAAGGCCCGTGACCCGCCCGCCCGATTTTTGTATCCATCGCACAGGGCATGGATAGCCCAAACGTTTTGATAGAAGTCGACCGCAAAGGAGGGGACCTTCTTATGAATATCGCGTTGATCGCGCACGATTCCAAAAAGGAGCTGATGGTGCAGTTCTGCATCGCCTACTGCCGCGTGCTCAGCCAGCACACCCTGGTGGCCACCGGCACCACCGGCAAGCTGGTCAGCGAGGGCACCGGTCTGTCGGTGCAGCGCTTTTTGTCCGGCACCCATGGCGGCGCGCAGCAGATCGCGGCCCGGGTGGCCTGCAACGAGATCGATATCCTGCTTTTCTTCCGGGATCCCATCAACGCCAAGCCCTCCGAGCCCAACGATATGAACCTGCTGCGCCTGTGCGATGTGCACAACATCCCGTTCGCCACCAACATCGCCACCGCCGAGGTGCTGATCCACGGCCTCGAGCGGGACGATTTCGCCTGGCGCGACATCGTCAACCCCGTGCGCTGACCTCCGCCGGGGCCCGCGCCGTCTATCGCGCGGCATCCAAACAAGGTACGGCCTCGCCGGGCCGGGCAGCGCTGCCCGGCCCGGCGTTCGGCATTTTCGGGGCGCGCCCCCTTGCACTGTAAGGCGCAAAGCCTTATAATAAGTACGCCAAATACCAAATTCAGATCAACAGCCGCCACCGCAAAAACGCGCGGCGGCAGGGAGTGAGGAATCAAACCACCATGGCAGTACAATACACCAGGCCCCGCGGCACCCAGGACCTGCTGCCCGCCGACAGCGGCCGCTGGCTGCGGCTGGAGGCGGCGCTGCGGGATACGGTGAGCCGCTACGGCTACCGCGAAATCCGGCTGCCCACCTTTGA
>DKVN01000059.1:1484-1873 GCA_002491225.1 Faecalibacterium sp. UBA7177 | reverse complement strand
GTGCTGGAAAACGGCCTGCTCGGCTCCTCGGCCATGCCGCTCAAGGCCTACTACCTGCAAAGCTGCTTCCGGTACGAAAAGGCCCAAAAGGGCCGTTTGCGGGAGTTTCACCAGCTCGGCATCGAGTGCTTCGGGGCGGACACCGCCGCCGCCGACGCCGAGGTCATCTCTGTGGCCCGCGCCGCGCTCGACCGCGCCGGCATTCGCCAGGTCGAGCTGCGGATCAACTCGATCGGCTGCAAGCACTGCCGCCCGGCCTACCACGCCGCCCTGCGCGACTACTTCGGCGCGCATAAAGAAGAGCTCTGCGAGGACTGTCAGGCCCGGCTCGAGCGCAACCCCATGCGCCTCTTGGACTGCAAGGTTCCCCGCTGCCACGCCCTCGCCGA
>DKVN01000059.1:711-1097 GCA_002491225.1 Faecalibacterium sp. UBA7177 | reverse complement strand
GGCCGGTACGATGGGCTGGTCGAGCAGTTCGGCGGGCCCGCCACCCCGGCGGTCGGCTTCGGCATGGGCATCGAGCGGCTGCTGCTCGCGATGGAGGCCGAACAGGCCGATTTCGGCGCGGACGAGCCCCCCGCCCTCTACCTCGCGGGTCTGGGCGAGGCAGGAATGAGCGCCGCCGCCCTGCTCGCGGCAAAGCTGCGCCGGGCCGGGGTGTATGTCGAGTGCGACATCGTCGGCCGCGGGCTCAAGGCCCAGATGAAGTACGCCAATAAAATCGGCGCACGCTACAGCATGGTGCTGGGCGAGGATGAAGTCGCCGCGAACGCTGCCCGCCTCAAGCGGATGGCCGACGGCGAGGAGCAGACGGTTTCGCTCGAGCCGGAGGC
>DKVN01000059.1:0-390 GCA_002491225.1 Faecalibacterium sp. UBA7177 | reverse complement strand
GATACAAAAAAGAGGAGGCAGACCAGCTATGATAGAGACCATGGGCAGCCTGCGCCGCACCCACTATGTGGGCGGCCTGCGGCTTGCCGACGCCGGCACCGAGATGACGGTGGCCGGCTCGATCGCCCGATGCCGCGACAAGGGCGGCATCATCTTTGCGGACCTGCGGGATACCACCGGCATCCTGCAGCTGATCTTCGACGACTCGTCCGACCCCGCCGTCTTTGAAAAGGCCGGCAAGCTCAAAAGCGAGTATGTCGTGATCGCCCGCGGCCGCCTGCGGGAGCGGGACGCCAAAACCGACAAGCTGCCCACCGGCGAGGTCGAGCTCTTCGTCACCGAGCTGCGCATCCTCAGCGCCGCCGAGACCCCGCCGTTTGAGATCCGGGA
>DKVN01000089.1:6852-20400 GCA_002491225.1 Faecalibacterium sp. UBA7177 | reverse complement strand
GGGCGGCAAAACGGCAGGGGCCGCGCCGGGGCGCGGCCCCTGCCGCATCCCAAAACGAGAGATGGCGCACCCCCGCGCGGCGGCTTTTGCGCGGGGGTGCCCAGGACAAGGAGGCCACCCAGAATGCGCATGTATGACATTATCGCCAAAAAGCGGGACGGCGGCGTTTTGACCCCGCAGGAGCTCGAATTTACGGTGAACGGCTTTGTGGCGGGCGAGGTGCCGGATTACCAGATGAGCGCCCTGCTCATGGCCATCTACCTGCGCGGCATGACCGCCGCCGAGACCGCCCAGCTCACCGAGATCATGGCCCGCTCGGGCGACCAGGTCGACCTCTCGGCCATCGAGGGGGTCAAGGTGGACAAGCACTCGACCGGCGGGGTGGGGGATAAGACCACCCTGGTGATCACCCCCATCGTGGCGGCCTGCGGGGTGCGCATCGCCAAGATGAGCGGCCGGGGCCTCGGGCACACCGGCGGCACGGTGGACAAGATGGAGTCGGTGCCCGGCACCCGCACCAGCATCGGCCGGGAGGAGTTTTTCGCCCAGGTCAACCGCATCGGCATCAGCGTCATTGGCCAGAGCGGCAACCTCGCCCCGGCCGACAAAAAGATGTACGCTTTGCGGGACGTCACCGCCACGGTGGGCTGCATCCCGCTCATCGCCTCCTCGATCATGAGCAAAAAGCTGGCCGCCGGGTCGGATTGTATCCTGCTCGACGTCAAAACCGGCAACGGCGCGTTTATGAAAACCAGCGAGGAGTCGATCGAGCTGGCCAAAGCGATGGTCGATATCGGCCAGCGCCACGGCCGCCGGGTGGCCGCCCTCATCACCGACATGAACACCCCCCTCGGCCACAACATTGGCAACAGCCTCGAGGTGGCCGAGTCGGTCGCGGTGCTCAAGGGCCACGGCCCCGCCGACCTCACCGAGGTCTGCTACCAGCTGGCCGCCAACATGCTGCTGCTGGCGGGCAAGGGAACCCTGCCCGAGTGCCGCGCCATGGCCGAGCGGGCGGTGGCGAGCGGCGCGGCCTTCCAGAAGCTCAAGGAGCTGTTCGCGGCCCAGGGCGGCGACACCCGGGTGCTGGACGACCCCTCCCTCTTCGCCCCCGCAAAGGCCAGCCGCGATGTTCTGGCCCCGCGCAGCGGCTTTTTGTACGCCACCGACACCGAAAAGATCGGCGGCGCCAGCGTGCTGCTGGGGGCCGGGCGGCTTAAAAAAGAGGACCCCATCGACTTTGCCGCCGGCATCGTGCTGCACAAAAAGGCGGGCGACCGGGTGCAGGCGGGCGAGCCGCTCGCCACCCTCTGCGCCGACGACGAGGCCCGCTTTGCCGCGGCCGAGGAACTGTTCCTCGACGCGATGCAGTTTGCCGACCAGGCCCCCGCCCTGCCCCCGCTGGTGCTCGCAAGGGTCACGGTGGACGGGGTCGAGCGGTTCTGAACCCGCCGCGGGGGGGGGGGCGCGCTCAGTCCGGACAAAACGTCGATCTCAGCGAGGACCGAGGCCGGTGCCTCATTGTTGCAGCCACAGAGGGGACCACCGGTCAAGGGGAAGAAACTGTCGATCCTTCTTTCGAAAAAACGTCATCGGCATCTTCTGCAAGGAGCCTCTCAATGTCTCTTGCCCCATAGATCACGCGGATAATGCTGACGATTTGTTGATTCGGGCGTGGGATATAAAACACGTAATATGGATCGACCACCATGACGCGCAGGCCGCGGCTGTACCATGGCTCAGCCCGATATCGATGATGGCGTTCCGGCATGTGCTCCAGCGAGAGGATTTTGTTTTCCAATCGGGCAAGCAGATTTTCGGCGCTTTGAGGAGACTGCAGAACCACCGCAACATAGTCAAAGAGATCCCGCAGGTCAGTTTCGGCTTGCCGGGTCAGTTCAACGAAATAGGTCATGGCTGGTTTACCTTTCGAAGCTCCTGAAATACCTGTTCCGCTGGCTTGGTCTGCCCGGCCAGCATCTCTGCATAGCCTTTTTCCAGTTCAGCATCCAGTTCGGCTTGGGTCATCCGGCTCGCATCCGGCAGCTTTATCGCAAATGGGATCCCGCGCTGTAGAATGATCTGCCGGTAAAACATATTGATCGCACTGGACACTGGGATTCCCAGCGCACACAGGATCTCTTCGGCCTCTTCCTTGACATCCGGCTCAATACGAGCGTACAAGTTTCCTGTTTTTGCCATGATCGTTGCTCCTTCCTTGATTGCTGCCCTTAGTATAGCATTATGTGCGCACAATAGCAATACAATTTTGGCGGTCGCCCCACCCGCGTCCTCGCAGCGAACGGCGATGCCCTGACCTTCCGCTCTCCGGTTTGGATACTCTCACATTTTGACGCAACGTGATCTTGTGCAGCTTTGCGCAAAAGCCCCCATTTTCCCCAAATTCCCCACAAATCTGGCAGCCCTCCCCAAAAATCGGAGGGCTGCTTTTGTTTGCGCGGTTTTGGGGCAAAAACGCCATCCTGCCCATTTTCTGACCAATGGTTTTCTGGTAAGCTATGCCCAAGACAGGAGGGGCGGCCCCGGGGCGTGCAAAAAGCCGCCGCCCCCACCCATAGCCCGCAAGAGAGGAGAAACCACCATGATCAGCGACACCCTGAAACGGATGGGCATCAGCACCGCCTACGACTTTATCGACAAAAACCCCGAGCAGAACCTCCCCAAACTGATGGAGTGGGTCGACCGGTTCGCCGGGGACGACCCCGAGTACTTCGGTCCCCAGCGGGCGGCCTTCCGCAAAATTCTGGACGACCCGAGCTCCAACTGGTACCAGCTGATCATGCGCATCCTGCGCGAGACCGACCGGGAGCTGCTCAAGACCGTCTTCACCAACTTTTTCCTCAACGCCAACCTCGTCGGCTGGAAAAAGCAGGACGCCGCCCGCCTGGCCTACGGCTGCAACATCCCCTGGGCCATCCTGCTCGACCCCACCAGCGCCTGCAACCTGCACTGCACCGGCTGCTGGGCCGCCGAGTACGGCAACAGGCTCAACCTCAGCTTTGACGAGATCGACTCGATCATCACCCAGGGCAAGGAGCTGGGCGTTTATATGTACATCTACACCGGCGGCGAGCCGCTGGTGCGCAAAAAGGACCTCATCGCCCTCTGCGAAAAGCACGACGACTGCGTCTTCCTCGCCTTCACCAACGCCACCCTCATCGACGAGGCGTTTGCCGCCGAGCTGCTGCGGGTCAAAAACTTCATCCCGGCCATCAGCGTCGAGGGGGACGAGGCCAGCCACGACGCGCGCCGGGGCGCGGGCTCGTATGCAAAGGTCGTGCGGGCGATGAATATCCTCAAGGCAAACCGCCTGCCCTTTGGCGTCTCCTGCTGCTACACCAGCCAGAACCTCGAGAGCATCAGCAGCGAGGCGTTTTACGACCAGATGATCGCCTGGGGCGCGGCCTTTGTCTGGTACTTCCACTACATGCCGGTGGGCAACGACGCGGTGCCCGCCCTGCTGCCCAGCCCCAGCCAGCGGGAGTATATGTACCGCAAGATCCGGCATTTCCGCGAGAGCAAGGCCATCTTCGGGATGGATTTCCAGAACGACGGCGAGTTTGTGGGCGGCCGCATCGCGGGCGGGCGGCGGTATCTGCACATCAACGCGGGCGGCGACGTCGACCCCTGCGTCTTCATCCACTACTCCGACTCCAACATCCGGGAAAAATCCCTGCTCGACTGCCTGCGCAGCCCGCTCTTCATGGCCTACCACGACGGCCAGCCCTTCAACGAGAACCACCTGCGCCCCTGCCCGATGCTCGAAAACCCGGAAAAGCTCGAGGCGATGGTAAGGGCCACCGGCGCCCACTCCACCGACCTGCAAAGCCCCGAAACCGCCGAACACCTCTGCGCCAAATGCGCCCCCTATGCGGTTAGCTGGACCCCCACCGCCGACCGGCTCTGGGCCTGCAGCCACAGCTGCGGCAGCTGCGGGGGGCGGCAATAAGGCGCGGTTCCACCCTGCCTGCCGCGGCCGCCCCGTGTTTGCGGCGGCCGCGGCAGGGGAGGGGGAAGCGCACGGCTTCCTCCCGCTCAACCTCCGCCCGGCAGGGCGGCCCCTCCGCCGGGGCGGCGGACGCGGAGTGCAAGGCCCCCGGCCAGCCCTGATTCGGCTGGCCGGGGGCCTGTTTGGTGCTTTAGCTCAAGAAAACCCCCAGTTCAACTGGGGGTGGGTAAAAAAAGCTTTAGCAAAAGGAAGAATCTCCTGTACCGCAAGAGGTGGTCTGGCGACCGCAAGCAAACGGTACAGGAGATTCCTGTCAAATGGATGACAATAAAGATTATAGCATGCGTTGAAAGAAATGCCAAATAGAGTGATGGAGGTGAATAAGCTCACGGCCCCCCGATGAGGGGGGCTGCAGTGCAAAAGGAGTGACTGATAAAGGGTTCGGTGCCCCCTTTAGGGGGCGACCACTGGAGTCAGGCCCTTATAGGGCCTGTTCAAACCACCCGTTCAACGGATGGTTTTGATTTGTGAGGGGCGGGCGACCCTACCATCATCCCTACGAAAACTGCCCGGACACCTCGATCAACAGCGCCTGCAATTCCTCCTGCGAGAGCTCGGCACGGGGATCATCCTCAGTATAGGCGACACCGGCCACTGGAAAGACGCTGTGCAGCCAGAGGGCCGAACCGCCCTCGACCTGCAGGCCGAGGGTGTAGGGCTGGTTCGTCTTTTGGTAAAAGGTGCGGCCCGCCACCTGCTGTGGAATGGCGGTGTTATCCTCGGCGAGAGTTTTACCCTCTTCCACGGTCAGGATCAGCAGCCCGCCCTCGGGGGTCTCATATCGCACGCCATACTGGGTACGTCCGCAGGAGTCCGGCAGGGGAATGAGGCCCTCCCTCATATCGGCGTTTTGGTCGGCAAGCTCCGAGACAGCATAGGAATTTGCACCGGAAAAGCCGGTGTCGTAGGGAGAGAAGCCCGCAAAGGTGAAAAGGCTGAGCCTGGCAGGAATCACCTTGTCCGGGTATTCCGTCATGGCCTGTTCACGGGATTCAATGCGCACCTTGGGGCAAACAACGTACCAGATGCCGCCCTGTTCAAACGCGACGGCGCTGCCCGGCGCGGGCTGGTACTGCGCGAACTTTTCGGCGGCGAGCGCATCGAGGGCCGCCTTCGCCTGCTCCTCCACCGTCAGGGCTTCCGTGTCGGTGCTGCCTATGCTTCCGCTTCCCAGCACCGCACCTTTGTCCGCTGCCAGCAACAGGACAAGGGCCGCCAGCGCCGCGAGAGCCAGCCCTGCCGCACACCTCAAACCGAGCCTGCGGCGGTTGGCGGCGGTGTGCCAGCGGGCCAGGGTTTCGGGGGGCTGACTCTCGACAAAATCACGGGCAGCCTCCTCCGGCCCATCCCCCAGTTGAGCTGCCGCGATAGTGAAATCGGCCTCAGGCCCCTCGCCGCACACCTCTCTCGCCGCACAGCGCACATAGCCAGCAAAGGCGGCCCGGGCCGCGGCGCAGGGCAGGGCGGGCGCGGCGGCTTTCAGGTAAGCGTTCAACTGCTGTTCAAACATCCTCTGTTCCCTCCTCCCGATAGAGCGCGCCGTCCCGCGCCATCAGGCCCTCGAGCGCCGTGGTAAAGAGGCCGTATTCAGCGCGCAGCTGCTCATAATACGACTGTCCGGCGGAGGTGATGCCCAGATAAATGCGGGCCCGACCGTCTTCGATTCGGCGCTCGACCTCCTCGAGAAAGCCGCCCTCCTGCAAACGGTACACCGCCAAGTAGAGGGTGTTGTAGCGCAGCGTTCCCTCGGTCAACCGTTCGACCTCTTGGGCCATCTGGTAGGTGTACATGGGCTTTTGGCGCAACATAAACAGAACCAGCATCTCGGTGGTCGCCTTTTTCATGGCATCCCGCATACCTTGGGCAGGGTCGATTTTGGCTTTTTTGGTTTGTTTCATGGCTATGACCGCCCTGATTTTTGTTTAATATCACTATATCATCTTATATATATTTGTCAATAGTTTTTATTGACAAATATATATGTATTTGATATTCTATAAACAGAAGATATGACCGATATGAGGAATGAAAGGCTCGGTGATTCCGATGCAGAATGGAGTGATCACTTCATAAAATGCTGTGACGTGAAAGGAGATCGAAATGAAAAAGTTTATCAGTCTTGTTCTGGTTCTGCTTCTCGCAACCACTTTTGGCGTTTCCGTTTTTGCAAATGAAGTGATGCCTATGCATTACGAGCCCTGTCCCTACTGCGGAAACCCAGTATTTGAGCATACAATTTATGGAAACTGGATCGATACAGGCGTTGTTCGAGCCACCCCCGGAGGCAACGCAGGTGAATACCAAATGGAACAGGCACGCAATGTTCAAGTCTACTGGGAATGTGGTACTTGCCATGAAAGGACGAACAATTATACCTATAAGGAAACGCGCTGGCGTTCGCTTTGACCTTAACTGGAGGCATCACATGAAAGGATCTTTTTTCCTGCTGGTAGTATGCACCCTTCTCATTTTCACGGGATGCGCGCCTATCGCTGGAGGTACGCTCGCTTCCGAGACTACCTCCCCTTCGAGCAGGGCATCTGTTCTGGATGTCAAGACACCAGAAATGGTACTTGACGAACTCGCTGCCCAGAAATTTGAAGAGTATCGACCCACGCCGGGAAACGCTGCCGCCTTTGAACAGGATGGTATATGGTATGCCGTGTACCGCAAAACGTGCATCGAATCCTGTGAGCAAGCCAGGGAGGAATACCCAGACAAGGTAATACCAGCTGAGATCGGTTCCTTTGCCTTTGCTGGCTTTTATCCCTACGATACTGGTTTTTCCGGCGTGGATTCCTATGTGGTCTCGGAGCTTACCGACCAAAATATAAAAACAGGGGAGGGTCTCATTCCGCTGCCAGACTCCTGTGGTCGCAACCAATACGGTGTGCGCTACCAAACTCCCGAGGGAAAACTTCTGATTCTAACGGTGGATGAGGACAGGAATCTTGCAGAGGATAATGTTCTAACCAGGCTGGAATCGGAAGGAACAGTTTTTTATGTAAGACCAAATCAACCGTATACTCTCGGGATTCAAGTGAAGGGCGGCCCGGCCCTCTGGCTGCACAGCGTCTTCCCGGAGACCGGCGTCGCCTATACCGAGGACGACCCCCGCGCCGAGCTCTCGCCCGTGGAGCTGCAGGCGCTGCTGCTCGAGGCGGAGAGCCGGTTTTCGCAGGGGTGACACGCCCGGGACCGCACGGCTGCCCCCTTTTTGCCAGACAAAACAGGCCCCCGGCCAGCCCGATCTGGGCTGGCCGGGGGCCTTGCGCTGTGTCTCGCTCATCCCGCCGGTCAGGGCGCGCTGCGGCCCGGCCCGCCCGGCCCGTCCCCGGCCCCCTGCGCGGCCCGGATGGCCTGGCGCAGGTTGCTCTCGAAGATGACCCCGAACCGCTCCACCGAGGCGTCCAGGTCGACCTCCATCTGCCGCCAGAGGAACCGCAGCATCAGCCCCAAAAAGGCGCAGCCGGTGTACTGGGCCAGCGCCCGCATCTCCTCCTCGGGCAAAGCGTCGCCCACCGCCTGGCGGATCAGCTCGTAAAAGGTATCCCCCGAGGCCTCAAAGCAGTACCGCTCGATCCACTCGCGGGAGGTGGAGTTGAACAGGTGGTAGACCACCGCCTGGTTCTGCCGCATGGTCCGCAGCAGCGCCCGCAGCATCTCCCGCCAGTCAGCGCCCGCCCGCAGCGGCTCCAGCACATACCGCTCCTTGATCCGCAGCAGCCAGTGCTCGAGCAGATCGTAGATGTCGTGGAAGTGGTAGTAAAAGGTGTCGGGGCTGACGCCGCACCCCGCCACAAGGGCCGACACCGTGATTTTCTCAAAGGGCATCCGCTGCAGCATCCCGGTAAAGGTGTCCAGCAGCGCTTTTTGGGTAAACTGTGTCATCGGGTACCCCCCTCGTTTGCCGTGCAGCTTTCCGCCTTTGCAGCCCAACGCCGGGGCGGGGGACGCCCCCGGCCCGCGCGGCGCAGAGCGGCCTTGCATCCTCCCCTTGCCGCCCGGAGCGGTGGGGGAGGGCGGCGCTCACTTCATCAGCTCGCACACCGCCTGGGCGTAGGCGACCGGGTCCTCGATGGGCAGGCCCTCGATCAGCAGCGCCTGGTCGTAGAGCAGGGCGGAGTACTTGTTCAGCTTTTCGGTGTCGCCCGCCTCCTGGGCGGCCTTCAGCACCTCGAACACCGGGTGGCTGCCGTTCAGTTCCAGCACCTTCTCGCTCCTGGGGGCCGGGCCGTCGGGGTTCGGCATCGCGCTCAGCACCTTTTCCATCTCGATCGAGAGCGGCCCCTCGCTCGACAGGCAGACCGGGTGGCTCTTGAGCCGGGTCGAGAGCCGCACCGCCTTCACCTTGCCCTCCAGCGCCTTCTGCATCGCCTCAAACAGGGGCTTCGCGGCCTCGCTCTCGGCCTCGGCGGCCTTCTTCTCCTCCTCGCTCTCGAGGCCGAGCTCGCCGCTGCTCACGTTCTTGAACTCCTTCTCCTTGTCCTTTTCGCCGTACTTGCGCAGGATCTGCAGGCAGAACTCGTCCACGTCCTCGGTCAGCAGCAAGAGGTCATAGCCCTTGTCCAGCACCAGCTCGGCGGCGGGCAGCTTTGCCAGCCGGTCGGCCGAGTCGCCGCTGGCGTAGTAGATGAACTTCTGCTCCTCGGGCATCGCGGCCACGTACTCCTCCAGCGTGACCAGCTTTTTCTCTTTGGCGCTGTAAAAGAGCAGCAGGTCCTTGAGCAGGTCGCTGTTCACGCCGTAGCCCTCGTAGCAGCCAAATTTCAGCTGGCGGCCAAAGTGGCCCCAGAACTCCTCGTACTTCTCCCGCTCGTTGTTCTTCATGGCGGAAAGCTCGCTCTTGATCTTCTTTTCGAGGCTTGTGCGGATCAGGCGCAGCTGGCTGTCCTTCTGCAGCATCTCGCGGCTGATGTTGAGGCTGAGGTCCTGGCTGTCCACAATGCCCTTGACAAAGCTGAAATGGTCGGGCAGCAGATCCGCGCACCTGTCCATGATCAGCACGCCCGAGGCGTACAGCTGCAGGCCCTTTTCGTACTCGCGGGTGTAGTAATCATACGGCGCGCGCCCCGGGATAAACAGCAGCGCGTTGTAGGTGGCGGTGCCCTCGGTGCGGGCGGTGATCACCCGCGCGGGGTCGGTGTAATCCATAAACTTCTGCTTGTAGAACTCGTTGTACTCCTCGGCGGTCACGTCCTTTTTGTCCCGCCGCCAGAGCGGCACCATGCTGTTGACCGTCTCCACCTCGGTGTAGCTCTCGTACTCGGGGGTGTAGTCGTCCCCCGCGTCTTCGGGCTTGGGCTTCTGGCGGGATTTCGTCCGCTCCATCCGGATGGGGTAGCGCACATAGTCGCTGTACTTTTTGACAATGTCGGCCAGGGTGTACTCCTCGAGGTACTGGCTGTAGTTTTCGCCCTCGGCGCCGTCTTTGCCGGCCACGTCCTCTTTCAGCACCAGGGTCACGGTAGTGCCAGCCTCGGCCCGCTCGGCCGGGGTGATGGTGTAGCCCTCGGCCCCGCGGCTCTCCCACTGCCAGGCCTCCTCCTCGCCAAAGGCGCGGCTCACCACGGTCACCCGCGCGGCCACCATAAAGGCCGAATAAAAGCCCACGCCGAACTGCCCGATGATGTCGATGCCCTCGGCCTGGTTCTCGGCCTTAAAATCGAGGCTGCCGCTGCGGGCGATGGTGCCGAGGTTCTTTTCCAGCTCCTCCCTGGTCATGCCGATGCCGTTGTCCTGGATGGTCAGGGTGCGGCTGGCCTTGTCGGTGGCCAGCTCGATCTTGAAATCGTCTTTCGTCAGCTTCACCGCGCTGTCGGTCAGGCTGCGGAAGTACAGCTTGTCGATGGCGTCGCTGGCGTTGCTGATCAGCTCGCGCAGAAAGATCTCCTTGTTGGTGTAGATCGAGTTGATCATCAGATCCAGCAGCTTTTTGCTCTCGGCCTTGAACTGTTTCATTGCCATGGTGATACGCTCCTCTTTTTGATTTTTCAAAATCGGCCGTACCTGCGCGGGGCGGGTGCGGAATTTTTATTGGGTTAGCACTCAAAACATCTAAGTGCTAATTTATCCTACACCATTTTGCGCCAAATGGCAAGAGGCTTTACAAAAAGTTCAAAATTTTGTGCCCAAAACGAACCAAACAACGAACCAAAAAACGCGAACCAAAAACGCGGGCATCCCGCAAAAGGGGACGCCCGCGCGTTTTGTGCAGGGAAGGGCAGGGGAACCGCCGGCACCGCCGCAAAGCAGCCCTTACCCAAAAGCCCGCCGCAGCTCGTTCAGCTGGCTGGGGGCCTCCACCCAGTTTTCGGTGTAGCCGCACCCGGCGCAGACGTACCGGATCACCGGGATCTTCTTTGCCAGGGTCAGGCTCGAAGTATAAATGTTGTTGCCGCTGGCGTGCCGCATGGGGTGATCCGGGATGCGCAAGATCTCCCGCCCGCCGCACTTGGGGCATTGCCGGGTATTTTTCATGGCTTAGAACTCCTTTTTGGCATACAGGGCGGTCGAGATACCCCAGCAGGCAAGATAGATGCCCACGGAGATCACCGCCAGCCCCAGCATGAGCGCGGGCAAATTCGCCTCGGACAACACAAGGACGTTGGGGCCCAGCAGGTCGGCCTTGAGGGCGAACATGAACGCCGCGGCCAGCCCCGCCATCAGCAGCAGCATGGTGGTGCGGGCCTTTTCCACCCCAAACTGGTAGGAGAGCACCAGCGTGATGCCAAAGTAGGCGAGGCAGATCATCGCCACCACCCCGATCGAGGCGAGGCTTTCAAGCAGCGGGGTGCCGTTGATGAGCTGCAGCAGCAGGCTGATCAAGACGCCGTAGACGCACCCGGCGGCGAGGGCCAGCGCCGTTAAGAGGAACTTGGCCCCCACGATCTGCCCGCGGCTCACCGGCAGGCAGGCGGCGTACAGGTCCCATTTGGAAGCGTTGTCGATGCTGATACTGCCGATGACGTAAAAGCCCATCACCCAGCAGAGCATAAAGAGCATAAAGCTCATCTCCAGCGCCACCGCCATCGCGCCGTAGAGCACCGCCACTAAAAGCAGGTTCTTTTTGTAGGCGTGCCAGAGGATATAAAGGTCTTTATAAAGCAATCCGGTCATTGCGCCGCCCCTCCCGTCTTGTCCCGCGCGGTGTAAAACTGCATAATCTCGTCGATGCTGGCCCGGTCGATTACCGCGTCGGGCAGCAGCCGACGCACCTGCTCGGGCTGGAGCACCAGTGCCTCGCTGCCAAACGCCCCGCTGCGCCGCCAGATCAGCAGCTCGGGCGGCAGCGCCTCCATCCCGGCCGCGCCGCAGCGCAGGATGCCGTAGCTCTCGAGCAGCGCGTCCTTGTTCTGCTGGAACAGCAGCGTCCCCTTGTGGATGTAGGCGATCTCGTCCGCGATCTTTTCCAGATCCCCGGTGATGTGGCTCGAGAGCAGCACGCTGTGATTTTCGTCCAGCACATAGGTCTGCAGCAGGTCCAGCAGCTCCCCGCGCACCACCGGGTCAAGGCCGCTTGTGGCCTCGTCCAGGATCAGCAGCTCCGGCCGGTGGGCCAGCGCCGCCGCCAGCCGAAACTTCATCCGCATCCCGCGGCTCATGTCCTTGATCAGCTTTTTCTCGGGCAGCTCAAACCCGCGCAGCAGCCGGGCGTACTCATCCCCGTCCCAGCCGGGCTGGATGCGCCCGAGCGAGCGCCCCACCTCGGCGGGGGTGCAGGTCTCGTAGAAAAAGGCGTCCTCAAACACCACCCCGATTTTGGCCCGCACCGCCTTGTCGGCGCTGTCGCTGCCCAGCAGCCGGATGCTGCCCGCGTCGGCGCGCACCGCCCCGAGGATCGCTTTCAGGGTGGTGGTCTTGCCCGCGCCGTTCTCGCCCACCAGCCCCACGATGCTGCCGCGGGGCACGGTTAAATCAAGCGGCCCGAGGGTGAAATCCGGGTATCGCTTTTGCAGCCCCCGCACCGCAATGGCGGGCTGCGGGGCGTTTGCCTCTTGTTTGCTCATGGCTGTTTTCTCCTTTGTTCTGGTCTGGCTTTTTCAAGCCTTTTCTGATCCGGGCCGCGCGCTGCGGGCCCGGAAAGCCGAACAACCTGCCATCCATCCGCAGAGCCTCCCGGCGGCGCTACGCCTCGCCCTCCTCGTAGCAGAGGGCCAGCGCGGCCTCCAGCTCGGTGCGGGTCACACCGCCCTGCCGGGCAGCGGCCACCGCCTCGGTTAGATGCGTCTCCACCCGGCGCAGCGCCTCCTCCCGGCGGAAGGCCGGGTTCTGGGCCGCCACAAAGGTGCCCTTGCCCGGCACGGTGGCCACAAAGCCGTCCCGCTCCAGGTCCTCATACGCCCGCTTGGTGGTGATCACGCTGATGTGCAGCTCCTTGGCCAGCAGCCGGATGCTGGGCAGGGCGTCCCCCTCGCCCAGCTCCCCGGTCAGGATCTTCTCCTTTAACTGGCTTGTGATCTGCTCGTAGATGGGTTTTGGGCTCTGGTTGCTGATGTAGATCTCCATCAGTTCCATCCTTTCACCGGGCTTACTGTGTATATCCGGTATTTACAGTATACCCTCGCCGGGGCCCTCTGTCAAGCCCCTCGCATTGTTTTTTTGCAAAAAATCCGGTATGATACCAGTAGCCGGGCTGGCCGCCGCGCTCAGGGCGGCCGGGGATGGCCCCGCGGGTGGCGGTTCGCGGCGGCTTTTGCGCCGCCCTCGCTGCCCGCCCCGGCGGCAGCCTCCGGGCCTTTTCGTCCCCGCTGCCCGCCGCCCCGACGGCACTTTGGGGCGAAAAGTGCGAACGATTTGTAATATAACGTCGAAAGTATACAAAAAGGAGCGATTCTGCATGGGAAAAAAGGGCGAGGAGGCCACCGCGCTGTTTTATCAGGGCTACAACTGCAGCCAGAGCGTGGCGGGGGCGTTTGCCGAGGAGACCGGCCTCAGCCAGCAGCTGCTGCTGCGGCTCTCGGTGGGGCTGGGGGGCGGCGTGGGCCGTCTGCGGGAGGTCTGCGGGGCCTTTGGCGGGGCGGTGCTGGTGCTGGGCCTGCTCTACGGGGACGGCAGCCCCGCCAGCAAGCGGACCGTCTACCCCATCGTGCAGCAGCTGGCCGCGCAGTACCGGCAGGCCAACGGCGGCGGCAGCATCGTCTGCCGGGAGCTGCTGGGCCTGACCAGGCCGGAGGGCAGCCCGGTGCCCGAGGCGCGCACCCCGGAGTACTACAAAAAGCGCCCCTGCCCGGCCCTGGTGGGCTGCGCGGCCGACCTGCTGGCCGACTACATCGCCCAGCACCCGCCCCGCCGCGACCCGCCGCCCGAGGACGGTGCGGCGCAGACGGAAACACCGTAAAGGCAAATGACCTGCCACCTGTGCGGCCTGAACTTCGGGGCAGCCCTGCCATCCCATTCCTTTTTACAATACATCAAGAATATGGTATGATTAAAAAAGACCGCCGCCCTGCCCGCCATGGCAGCCCGCGGCTACCCCCCACCCCGAAAGGAGCGCCCGCCCGATGGCCCGAAAACGC
>DKVN01000089.1:556-6586 GCA_002491225.1 Faecalibacterium sp. UBA7177 | reverse complement strand
CCCTCAGCCTGATCGCCGCCCTGCCCGCTGCCGCGCTCGCCGCGCCGGAGTTTGAGCCCCAGTCGGCCGCGGTCTACCTTGTCAACCTCGACACCGGTACGGTGGTGTACGAAAAGGCCGCTCACGAGCGCCGGGCCTGCGCCAGCCTCACCAAGATGATGACCGCCCTGCTGCTGCTCGAGAGCGGGGAGGGCCTCGCCCAGACGATCACCATCCCCGAGCGGCTCACCGCCGAGTTCGACAAGATCCAGGAGGAGAACGGCTCGGACGCCGACCTCAAGATCGGCGAAGAGATCACCCTCGAGGATCTGCTCTACTGCACCCTGCTGCCCAGCGCCAACGACGCCGCCAGCGTCATCGCGGATCACCTCGCGGACGGCGACCTCGACGGATTTGCCGCCCGCATGACCGAGCGGGCCGCCGAGCTGGGCTGCGAGGACACCCGCTTTTCCTGCGCGCACGGGCTGTACGGCGAGGGCAACTGGTCCACCGCCTATGACATGGCCCTCATCGCGGCGGCCTGCCGCGAGCAGCCGGTGTTTATGCAGGTGGTCAGAACCACCGAGCACTGGATGCCCCTCTCGAACATGCACACCGAGCCAAAAGGGGAGGAGGTCCCCCCCGGCATGAGCCGCCGCCTGGCCGTGACCAACGTGCTGCAGCTGCCGGATCAGGAGCTCTACCGCCCCTACATCGAGGGCATGAAGACCGGCTTCACCGACGAGGCGGGCCGCTGCTTTGTCAGCACCGCGGTGCATAATGGCGAGACCTGGCTGCTCTCGGTGCTGGGCGCGCCGATCCCGCTGGCCGAGGACGGCTTCAACCAGGCCTTCCACGACACGGTCGATTTGTACGACTGGGCCTTTGCCCGCTTTGCGGTGGGCGAAGTGCCCGCCGCGGGCGAGGTGGCCACCCGGATGCCGCTCGATTTCTGCGAGGAGGCGGACATCCTGCCCCTCTACCCGGTGCAGCCGCTCACCGCCCTGCTGGATCAGATCGAGCCGATGCAGCTGCAGGTGCTGCCCGAGTATGACGGCACCCCCCAGCCGCCGCTGGCCGCCGGGCAGGTGGTCTGCACCGCCGAGGTGTATCTGGACGGTGAGCTGCTGGGCGAGATCGAGCTTGCCGCCGGGCAGGATTACGAGTTCAGCCAAAAGCTCTACTGGCGCGCCCGGCTGGCCCCCTACAAAAACTGGATCCTCGGCGGGGCCGCGGCGGCCCTGCTGCTCTTTGTCCTGCTGCCCACCATCCTTCTGCTGCGCCGCCGCGCCCGCCGCCGCGCCGTGCGCCGCCAACGGTACATCTATAAAGGGTGAGCGGGCAACCATCCGCCAGCGCGGGGGATATTCCCCTGAGAAAACGCCCCCTTCGGGGGCTCTTAAACCATTCTCAGGGAAACATCCCCCGCACTGGCTGGGTTTGTTGGCGGTCGGTTCGCTCCGCACTTGGTTTTTTGCCGCATCAGTGGTATAATAACATATATTTTTTATGTAAGCTGCGCGCCGCCGCGCACAAAGGGGGCCTGCCGGATGAACCACCGCGCCGCCCGCCGCCGCAAAGCGGCGGCGCTGGCCCTCGCTGCCTGCCTGCTGACCGGGTGCAGCCTCTCCGGCACCGCCGCCAATGTGGATGAGCTGCTGCGGGCCCCGCAGCTCTCGGGCGAGTACAGCGAGGTGCAGCGGGCCCTCAACGCCTACCTCGGCGAGAGCGCCCAGCTCAAGTACCCCACCGAGGGGGAGTACCTCTCGCCCTTCCTCTTTGAGGATCTGGACGGCGACGGCCAGAAGGACGCCGCCGTGCTCTACACCTGCGCCGCCAAGGGGCAGAACGTCCACCTCGCCATCCTCGAGCGCACCGGCGAGGGCTGGCAGGTCACCCAGGAGCAGGAGGGCCTCTCGACCGGGGTCGAGAGCGTGACCGCCGCCGCCATGCGGGACGCCCCCGGCCGCCAGCTGGTGATCGGCTACGGCAACACCCAGGGAGACCGCTTCCTCTCGGTGTACAACTACGCCAACGAGACCCTCACCGCCGTGCTGCAGCAGACCTATTCGGAGTTTCTGCTCGAGGACATCACCGGCAACAGCGCGCAGGATCTGGTCGTGATCGGCGCGTCGGACGGCGCGGGCCTCAAGCTGCAGCTGCTCACCAACGTCGAGGGCAACTTCCACCTCGCGCAGGAGATGGGCATCCCGCAGGAGGTGTTTTCCGGCTGCGCCACCCTCGCCTCGAGCGTGGGGGAGGACGGCAGCCACTATCTTGTCATCGACGGCTGGACCGGCGGTTCGGGCAACTATCTCGCCAGCAGCATCCTGCACTACAACAGCCGCCTGCAGCAGCTGGAGCAGTACACCCCCCTCGCGGTGGAGGACCTCTACACCGCCACCCTGCGCTATTTCAGCATCCTGCGCAGCGCCGACCTTGACGGCGACGGCGCGGTTGAGATCCCGGTCGAGCTCGGGGAGGAGGACGGCGGGGTGGTCTCGCTCACCCAGGAGCGGCGGCTCTGCTTTGTCTCCTGGCAGGACTATACCAGCGAGTACCGGGTGGAAAAAAGCTACGGCGTGCTGGACGCCGAGTACGGCTTTTACCTCGAGCTGCCCAACGCCTGGCGGGGCCAGGTGCTGCTGAGCCAGAACGAGGCCGACCAGGCCTGGGAGGTGCGCAACCTGCAAAACGAGGGGGTCTACCTCTCGGTGCGGGTGGGCCAGCCGGGCGACGCCCCGCCCGGCTACACCAGCGTTGCCACCCTCGGCAGCCAGCGGGTGCAGATCAAGGTGGGCCCGCGCGCCCCGTTTTTGGATCACGCCGCCCTGCAGCGGGCGGTCTACCTGCTCTAAAACGAAGAAAACCGGCCGACAAAGGAGGGACCCTGCATGATTCGGGTATTGGTGGTAGAGGATGAGGACAGCATCCGCGAGCTGATCGCCCTCAACCTGCGCATGGCGGGCTGGGAGGTGGCCGAGGCGGCCAGCGCCGAGCAGGCGCTCGATCTGCTGGACAGGGCCGAGCCGTTTGACGCGGCGGTGCTGGACGTGATGCTGCCCGGCATGAACGGCTTCTCCCTCTGCGAGACCATCCGGCGGGACAACGACGCCATCGGCATCATCATCCTCAGCGCCAAGGGGCTGGAGGAGGACAAGATCCGCGGCCTCTCGATCGGCGCGGACGACTATATGACCAAGCCGTTCAGCGTCAGCGAGCTCACCGCCCGGATCAAGGCCCTCTGCCGCCGGGTCACCCGCTCGCCCTCCGCCGCCCCCGCCGAGGGGGAGGCGCGGCTGGTCAGCGGCCAGTTCGTGCTGGACCAGAAAAGCCGGGTGCTCTATAAGGGCGGCCAGCCCATCGACCTCACCCAGGTGGAGTTCCAGATCATGGAGCTGTTTTTCCGCAACCCCGGCACCGCTTTGGTGCGGGAGAAGATCCTCGAGGGGGTCTGGGGCGAAAACTACTACGGCGATGTCAAGATCGTGGATGTCAACATCCGCCGCCTGCGCATGAAGATCGAGGACGAGCCCTCGAGCCCCGAGCACATCCTCACCGTGTGGGGCTACGGCTACCGCTGGAAGGGCTGAGCGCCGCGCCGTACAGAATAGCAACCGGCGCATTTACCCCGCCGCCGCGGGGGAAAGGGGGAAGATGGCATGAACGGCATCACCCAGCGCTGGCTGCGGGGCAGCCTGCTGATCACGGTGCTGGTGATCGTGCTGGCCGAGGCGCTGTTTTTGTACATCGGCCACTCCTCCTACTACAGCGGCGCGCGCCAGACCATGCTCAACCGCTTTTCCAGCATCAGCGGCCAGCTCAAGATGTACACCAACGCCTCAAGCGCTGACCCCGCCGAGGCCCGCGGCCAGGCCCTGCGCCGGATGGTGGAGCAGTTTGAGGATAAGGACAAGTTCGAGTTTCAGCTGCTCAGCGCCGAGGGCCGGGTCCTCTCCTCCTCCACCGGCTTTTCGGCCCAGGGCGACACCGCCGGGGAGGATTTCACCCTCGCCTACGAGAGCCCGGACGGGATCGGCAGCGCGGTCTACCACACCCCCCAGCACGAGCGGGTGATGGCGGTGACCCGCCTGGTGCCCTACGCGGCGGGGGAGGTGGCCGCCATGCGGATGATCACAAGCCTTGCCCTGATCGACGAGACGCTGGCCCGCCAGCGCACCGCCAGCCTGATCGTGGCGCTGGTGGTGCTGGGGCTCACCATCTGGTCAGGGCTGTTTTTTGTGCGCTCGATCGTCAATCCCCTGGGCCGGATCGAGGCCACCGCCACCGCCATCGCCAAGGGCGACCTCACCGCCCGCCTGCCCGAGCAGCCGAGGCGGGACGAGATCGGCCGGCTGTGCGGCACCATCAACCAGATGGCCGAGGACCTCGCCAAGACCGAGCGGATGAAAAACGAGTTCATCTCCTCGGTCAGCCACGAGCTGCGCACCCCGCTCACCAGCATCCGGGGCTGGGTCGAGACGATCGCCCAGATCCGCGACCCCGAGGACCAAAACTACCGCAAGGGCCTCGCGATCATCGGAGCCGAGACCGACCGGCTCTACACCATGGTGGAGGAGCTGCTGGATTTCTCCCGCCTGCAGAGCGGCATCCGGATGGACTGCGAGGCCCTCGACCTCGTGGCCGAGCTGACCGACGCCGCCCTCTTTGTCGAGGGGCGGATCCGGCAGGAGGGGCTGCGGCTGGTGTATGAGGAGCCCGAGCTGCCCCTGCCGGTCTGGGCCGACGGCGGGCGGCTGCGGCAGGTGTTCATCAACCTGCTGGACAACGCCATCAAGTACTCGAGCCCCGGCGGGGCCATCACCCTCGACCTCTTGCAGGACGGCGAGAACGCCTATGTCCTGGTGCAGGACGAGGGCCGCGGCATCACCCCGGACGACCTCGAAAACGTCAAGCTCAAGTTCTTCAAGGGCAAGGGCGCGGTGCGGGGCAGCGGCATCGGCCTCGCGGTGGTGGACGAGATCGTCACCGCGCTGGACGGCAGCGTCGACATCGCCTCCACCCTCGGCAAGGGCACCACCGTCACCGTGCGGCTGCCCCTCTACACCCCCGACCTGCCCAAACCGGCGGCCGGGCCGGGGCCGGAACACGCCGGGCCGTGAGCCCGGCGGCGCGGCCGCCCCAACAACACGGATGCATCCTGCAACAGATAGGAGAACAAAAAACAGATGGAAAAACCAAAGGTGTGTTTTAAGACCAGCGTGGGCGGGCAGGCTCTGATGGAGGGCATCATGATGCGCGGCCCCGAAAAGATCTGCGTGGCGGTGCGCAAACCGGACGGCAGCATCGACCTCAGCTATGACCCGGTCGTCCCGCGGCCCTGGCGCAAGATCCCGCTGGTGCGCGGGGTCTGCAATATGGTGGAAAACCTCATGAGCGGCTACCGCTACCTGATGCACTCGGCCGAGGTCAGCATGGGGGAGGAGTACGAGGAGGAGCAGACCGCCTTTGACCGCTGGCTCGAGCAGCACGCCGGGCCCAAATTGCAGTCCTTTTTGATGGGCTGCGCCGCGGTGCTGGGCGGCATGCTCGCGCTGGTGCTGTTTATGATCCTGCCCACCGCGCTGGTCGGGCTCATCAATCGCTTTCTGCCGCTGGGCGGGGCCAAGGTGCTGCTCGAGGCGGTGTTCAAGCTGGGGCTGTTCGTGGCCTACCTCGCCCTCTGCACCCGCATGAAGGAGATCCACCGGATGTTCGAGTACCACGGGGCCGAGCACAAGACCATCGCCTGCTACGAGGCGGGCGAGGCGCTCACGGTCGAAAACATCCGCACCAAGAGCCGGTTCCACCCCCGGTGCGGCACCAGCTTTCTGGTGCTGGTGCTGCTCATCTCCATCCTCACCGCCTCCTTCATCAGCTGGGAAAATCCCCTTCAGCGGATGCTCCTGAAGCTCCTCACCCTGCCGGTGGTCATCGGCATCGCCTACGAACTCATCAAGCTGGCGGGGCGGTACAGCAACCCGGTGACCCGGGCCATCTCCGCCCCGGGGCTGTGGCTCCAGCGGATCACCACCAACGAGCCGGACGATT
>DKVN01000089.1:0-262 GCA_002491225.1 Faecalibacterium sp. UBA7177 | reverse complement strand
GGTGGCCATCGCCGCCATGAAGCCGGTGATCCCCGACGACCCCGCCGCCGATGAATGGTGACGGGCTGACCCTCCAAAGGCTCTACCGGCTGGGGAAGGAGCGGCTCAACGCCCTCCCCGGGGGAACGGACAACTCCCCCATGGAGGCCGCCTTTCTCTTCGAGAAGGCCTTGGGGCTCACCCGGAAGGAGCTGCTTCTCCGGGGGCAGGAGCCGGCGGAGGAAGTGGGAGCCGCCGCCTTCCTGGACTTAGTGGCGCGGCG
>DKVN01000092.1:7980-19328 GCA_002491225.1 Faecalibacterium sp. UBA7177 | reverse complement strand
TGGCCGGTCTCGGCGGCGGTGATGGCGGTTTGGATGGTCTCAAAGTCCCGCATCTCGCCCAGCAGGATGGCGCTGGGAGTCTGGCGCAGGGCGGCCCGCAGGGCGGCGGCGTAGCTCTCGGTGTCGTGCGAGATCTCGCGCTGGCTCACCAGGCTCTTTTTGTGGGTGTGGACATACTCGATGGGATCCTCGATGGTGATGATGTGGCCGCTCTTTTCCTGATTGATCCGGTCGATGAGGCAGGCGAGGGTGGTCGATTTGCCGCTGCCCGCCGAACCGGTGACCAGGATCATGCCGTTTTTGGTGTCGTAGAGGTCCATCACCTTGTCCGGGATGTGCATGGCCGCGGGGTCGGGCAGGCCGAAGGTGACCACCCGGATCACCGCCGCCAGCGAGGAGCGCTGCTTGTAGGCGTTGCAGCGAAACCGCCCCATCCGGCTGAGCGAGAAGGAGAAGTCATCGTCCCCGTCCTGATCGACAAAGGTCATCTCCCGCTTGGCGAGGGCGTAGATCTGCTCGATCAGTGCGCGGGAGGAGGCGGGCAGGATCCGCTCCTCGTTCAGCGGCTGCATCTCGCCCTTTGCCTTGATGTGCACCGGCGCACCGGGCACAATGAAGATATCCGAGCTCTCGCGCTGTAATGCGGCTGTCAGGATCTCCTGAATGTCCATGCCGTCTCACGCTCCTTATCTGTTTTCAAAAGGGCCGCCCGCTTTGCGCGGCGGGGCGGCCTGTTGGAACCTCAGCCCCCAATCAGCCCCAAAGCTGCATCGACTCGTCCAGCTCCCACGCCTCGCTGTTGGTCACCCCGCGGGAGAGGACATGGTACTCCCGCTGCAAAGGGGTCACCGCGATCTGCCATTCGAGGGTGCGGGTGGCGTCCAGCGGCTCGGACAGGGTGCGCAGCACCGTGCCGTCCTGCTGGGGAAAGCCGCCCGCCTGCAGCTCGGCGTCCAGCCCGGCCAGCTGCTGCTGCAGCCGCCCCTCAGCGGCGTAGTACTCGGCCGAATAGCGGGCCGCCCGCGCGCTGACGGCGGCGTCCGCCCGGGCGCTGACCAGGGCCAGCACCCCAAAGCAGGTCAACGCCAGGATCATCACGATCATCAGCACCGAGGCAAGCCCCACGCTGCTGCCCGACCGGTGCGGGGTGCGCTGTTCCATCTCCGCCGCCTCCTTTTTGGTTTATTTTGCGGTTTGCCGGGTCGGCCGTTTGGCCGCGCCGCCGGTCTCTCTTTTGGGGAAAGCCTGCTCAGCTCGCGGGCTGGTTGCTCTGATACCGGGCGGTCGCAAAGCCGATCAGCTCGTGCCCGGTGTTCAGCGCCGTCATCCGCACCGCGATGCGGCGCAGCTGCCCGGCGGGCTCGGGCTGCGTGCCCAGCGCCGCCGAGAGGGCGTAGGAAGCCCCCTCTCGGCCGGCCACCGGCGCAAAGGTTTGGTCGAGCCAGAGGGTGTACCCGGCGGTGGGCGCGGGTACCTCATCCGGCTGGCCCGGCTGGGCAGCCGCGTCCTCCGCGTCCGTCGCGTTCTCCGCCCCGGCTTCTCCGGTCATCTGGATCTCAAGCGAAACGCCCGCAAGCTCCTCGGCGGGCATCGCCTGCCAGCCCTCGCCGGGCGCAAAGAGGGCCGCCGGGTCCTCCCCGGCCTTCCAGCGCTCGATCAGGTCCTGCGCCATCGTCTGGCCCACCGTCTGGGCGCGGCTCTCGCTGCTCTGGATGCGGGCCGCGGCGAACACCTGCACCAGCACCGCCGCCGAGAGGGCCATAAAGAGGATCACGAGGGTCATCTCCACCAGGGCCAGGTTCCGTTTTTTCATCCCGCCGCCCCCTTACGCCGTGCCGCACAGCGCCATGCTGCGCACCTCGCCGCCGGCCGTCACGGTCACCTCAAACAGGCCGTTTCCGGCCTGCCCGATCGAAAAATCGTCCAGCGCGGCCACCCGCTCGCCGAGGCCCGCGGCAGGTGTTTCGCCCGCCGGGCCGTAGTACTCGCAGAGGGCCCCGTCCTCAAAATAGATGCGGGTCTCGTACTCGCCCTGCTGCATGGGCAGCACCAGCACCGGGGCCTCGGGCTCGCCCTCCAGCCAAGGCTCGCCCGAGCAGCTGCGCATCTGGTTGGCCAGATACAAGAGGGAGGAGCGCAGCTGGGTATTCTCGCGGCCGGTCTCGACCACGCCGCGGTAGATGCCCGCGCCGATCACCACCAGCAGCAGCGAAAAGAGCGCAAACATCCCGTACACCAGAAACACCAGCAGCCCACCGGCCGAGGTCCCGTCTCTGCGCATGGCTCACTCCCCCAATCGGATCACCCGCACCTGCGGGCGGATGTTGTCGGCAAAGGCGTCGTAGGAGACGGCGTAGCGGGTGCGGTCGATCCGCACCCCGTAGTGCTCTTCGAGGTAACCGATGCTCTGGGGGTAGCGCCCCTCGGCGGCGTAGCAGCTCACCAGCGCCTGCTCGAGCGCGGCGCGCAGCAGCTCGGCCTGCTCGTCCTCGTTGGTTCGGCCCAGCCATCCGCTGGCCAGCACAAAGGCCGCCAGCACCGCCAGCACCAACAGGCCAAAGGCCGCCCACCGGCGGCGCAGCGCCCGCTGTTCGGTTCGCCATTGCATCCGCAAAACGCCTCCTTTCGGCGTGTTGGTCACATCAAAGGCTCAGGGCCCGCGGCCGCATCCGCTCCGGCCGGGCCAAACGCGCCGTCAGACCATCGAGCTCATGATCCCGGCCAGCGGCAGCATCACCGAGAGCAGGATGCCCCCGATGATGATGGTGAGCGCCGCCACCAGGGCGGGCTCGATGCCGGCGGCCAGCTCCTGGATGCCGGTCTCGACCTCGCGGCCGTAGATGCCGTCCAGCTGGGTGAGCACCTGGTCGGTCTGGCCGGTACTCACCCCCACCGCGATCATCTTCTCGTGCAGCGGGTCAAACAGGCCGATGCCCTGCACCGCCTGGCCAAAATCGCCGGTCTCGGCCAGCCGCTCCTTACACTTTTTGGCGGCCGCCTCGCCGGGGCCGCCCGCCAGCAGCTCGGGCAGCAGGCCGAGGGCGTCCTCAAGGCCATAACCGCTCGAGAGCACCATCGCGATCACCGCGCAAAAGCGCTGGGCCGCCTGCTGGCGGCGCAGCCGCCCGATGCGGGGCACCGCCCGGCCCGCCGCGTCCAGCAGCTGCCGCTGTTTGCCGCCGCGCCAGGCGAGAAAGACCGCCAGCACCCCCACCAGCAGCAGGGCCACCAGCACCAGCATCACCCGGCCCAGCACCATGCCGCCCGAGAGCACCGCCCCCGACGCGCCCGAAAGCCCGCCGCCGAGGCTGCGGAAAACCGAGGCGAAGATGGGCAGCACCCGCACCACCAGAATGCCGATGACCACGGCCAGCATGGCCACCAGCACCAGCGGATAGGTCACCGCGCTGCGCACCTCGTCCCGCAGGCGGGCCTCCTTTTCATAATAGAGGGCCAGCTGTGAGAGCACCGTGTCGAGGTTGCCGGTCATCTCGCCGGTGCGGGCCATCTGCACCATGTACTCCGGAAAGCCCCCAGCCGCTTCGAGCGCCTCGTAGAGCTTGTCGCCCCGGTGGACGCTCTCGTACACCGCCTCCATTTGCGGAGCATAGGGGGTGTCCTCATAGCTGTTTTTCAGCACCTCCATGCCGTCGTACAGCGGGATGCCGGATCCGAGGATCATCGCCGCCTGGCTGCAAAAGAGGGAGACCTCCATTGCGGGCAGCTGTTTTGCGCGGGTTTGTTCCATTGCCATGCCCCTCCATCCTGATGCCTGGCCGCCCCATCGGGGCGGTTGCCGGGCCGTTCGTCTCTGTCAGCGCGCGGGCCCCGCAAGCGGGGCGGGCGCGCTGCTGTTTCCTGCTTTGCCGCGGGCGTTCCCGCCGCGGGGCCCTGTCTGCCGGTGTCAATACATCCGGTCCTGCGCGTAGTCCTTTTCGGTGTGGCTGTCGCGCGGGCCGAGGGTGGCGTCCATCCAGACCCACTCATCGTCCAGATACACCTGATTCCAAGCGTGATAGATGCCGTCCGGCGAGAGGTAGCCCATCACCAGCCGCACCGGGATGTCCTGCGCCCGCAGCATCGCGGCCAAAAGGCCGGAATAGTCAAAGCAGATGCCCTTGCCCGCCGCCAGCACCTCGCTGAGGTCCGGGATGTAGCCGGTGAGGGTGCCGTTCTGGATCTGCTCGGCCTTGTCGTAGTCGTACTCCATGTACCAGACCAGATAATCGTAGATGGTGCTCACCTTTTCCTCCGGGTCGGTAAGGCCGTTGCAGAGGTCGTAGGAGAGCTGCACCGCGTCCGCCTCGTTTGTGTACCAGACGTACTGGCTGGGGTAGTAGAAGACCCGGTTCTCGTCGGACATCTCAGCCTCGACGGCGGCGGTGTAGAGCGGGGTGTACTTGCTGCCCTCGACCTGCTTGAAGACCTTGACCTCATAGCTGCCGCTGCCCATCTGCAAGGGCAGCACCTCGTACCGGCCCTGATTGTTGAGGTTATAGAGGTACTCCTCGCCCTCGTGGGTCACCCGCACCTTGATGCGCACGCTGACCCCCTCGCAGCGCACCATGATGTAGCCCTCGTTTGCGTTGCTGGCGTCGATGGTGACCCCCTCGCCCGCGTAGACCACCGTGCCGGGGGCCTCGGGGGTGAGGATGTCGATCTCGCCGTGGTAGACCGAGCCGGGGGTCACCTCGCCGTGGCCGGACCAGCCGGGCTGGGCCGCCGCACTGTCGGGGCTGGCCGAATTGGAGAGCGCGGTGCCGGGGGTGGAGAGGGCGGTGGTGCTGTGCGCGGGCGCGCTGCCGCCCGGCGCACTGCCGCCCGGCGAAGCGCCGCCGCAGCCCGCGAATGCCAGCGCCGCCGCAAGGCCCAGCGCGGCCAATCTGTACGCCGTGCGCTGCATCGTCCATCCCCCCTTTGCCGGTTTTGTTGGTTTGGGCTTGTTGCCCTTGCTGTTTTGTTGCCTTTGGTTTTGGCGTCTTTGTCTTTTTATTGCCTCTGTCTGTGCGGTAAGCCGCCGCGGCCCGTGCGGCCGCCGGATTTTTTCGCTGCTTCTTATTTTACCACAAGCGCCCCCCGCTTGACAAGGCGGGAGCGGCGGGTGCGAAATTCTGTTCTTTCCGTGCCGCCAAAAACATGGTATACTGTTCTAAAAGGATCTGTCGAAAGGGCGGGGTGGCAATGCCGGGAAGCGAACGGATGCAGCTTTTTGAGGATCAGCCGATCCGCACCGCGTGGGATGCGCAGCGGGAGGAATGGTATTTTTCGGTCGTGGATGTGGTGAAGGTTTTGACCGACAGTCCTGATTATCAGACTGCGCGAAATTACTGGAAGGTCACAAAAAAGCGGCTCAAGGATGAGGGCAATCAATCGGTTACAAATTGTAACCAGTTGAAATTGCGGGCGGCAGACGGCAAGCACCGCTTAACCGACGTCGCCACCACCGAGCAGCTTTTGCGGATCATCCAGTCGATCCCCTCGCCCAAGGCCGAGCCGCTGAAATTGTGGCTTGCGCAGGTAGGGCGGGAGCGGATCGACGAGACGCTCGACCCGGAGCTGATCGCGGAGCGGCTGGTGGCCACCTACGAGCGGCGCGGCTACACCCGCGAATGGATCAACCAGCGGCTGATGGCGATCTCGGCCCGCAAGGAGCTGACCGACGAGTGGAAGGACCGCGGCGTGACTGCCCGCAGCGAGTATGCCATCCTCACCGACGAGATCACCCGCGCCTGGAGCGGGATGTCCACCCGGCAGTACAAGGACCTGAAGGGCCTCAAAAAAGAGAGCCTGCGGGACAACATGAGCACCTCGGAGCTGGTGCTCAACATGCTGGCCGAGGTGTCGGCAAAGGAAATTTCTCAGACTGAGCATCCGGAAGGATTTGAGGAAAACCGCGAGGTGGCACAGGCAGGCGGAGAGATTGCCGGAGACGCAAGAAAAGCGATCGAAAAAAGAACAGGCCGCCCGGTCATCACCAGCAAAAACGCCGCCCAGCTCAACCATCTTGTCGCCGCCATGCTAAAGGTGTCGGCCCAGGAGGCCGAAGAACTCCCCGCGCCCGATGCGCCGGAGCCGGAAACGCCGGAACAGCCGGAGCCCGAAGCCAAAAATGAGTAACAGCCTGCCGAAAACCACGCCGCCCATCCTTCGGGATCGGACAGCGCTTTTTTGTTGGTACAGCAAGCTAAATTGCGCAGTCGCATCTACTTTCAGAGTATCGCCTCTTTGCTCTATTGCAGATTTTTGCAGATTCCTGCAAAAATCTGCAATAGAATGCACACTGCATGGAAATCAGACGAAATCGCTATCTGAATTTGTTGATTTGCGAGGAGTATCGTCACCAAGGATCCTCCGGCACCGCATGGTCGTGACGATAGGGCGCTGATGATGCGCGCCAACGATTTCCTTCTGGATGAGAGCAGCCGGGTGGTTACAAATTGCAACCACCTGAAATTACGAGCGAGGAAAAGCAGCCTTTGAAAACGTCAAAATCTGCAAAAAAGTTTCGCAGAAACGTTAAAAACAAGCAAAAGGCCCGGGTTTACGAAAAAGTACACCTTTTGGAAACCCCGCCACTGTCCGGGAACGCCGCCATGAGAGCGCCTGGCCCGGCGTTGAGGGCTTTGAAAAGAAACCGGATACAGCAACCATCTTGAGGAGGAGAACCCACGGTATGTGGAAAAAACATCTTGTTGGCGCGCGTAGAACGATCTGCACCGGAGACTTTTACAACGTCCTTCGGGATTCGATTTCGCAGGGTAACCAAACCATTGCTTCGTCCCATTTTGCGGCTTGCGGCTCGCCGGAGGATCCATATCGAGGGATATCCGAACCTACAGAAAGATGTTCCGTATATTTTTGCTTCCACGCATTCCTTTGTGGACGATGTTATCGTAAATTACGCCTGTGTTGACCGCAGCGCCTATATGCTGGTTGGCACCCCGGATCAGGTCGAGCACAATCCCGCAATGTATGCCGCCTGGCTGAATGGGATGGTCTTTGTGGACAAACTCGACCCGCAGAGCAGGAAGGATTCGGTGGAAAAGATGGTTCGTGTTCTGGAAAGCGGTTCCAGCGTCATCCTGTATCCAGAGGGCGCATGGAACAACACCGAAAACCTGCTGGTTCAGCCGCTGTTTGCCGGCGCGGCCGAGATGGCGCTGCGAACCGGGGCGAAGATCGTGCCCATTGCCATTGAGCAGTACGGCAAGCGGTACTGCGCCAACATCGGGGAGCCCATTGACCCGCGCGCATATCGGCAGGCTCCCTGCGAGGCGGGGGCCGGGACGGCCGGGATGCCAGGCCGGGAGGAAAAGCAGCGGCTTACCGACCATCTGCGGGATGTGCTCTGTATCCTGCGATGGGAAATCTGGGCGCAGGCCGCCCCCGCGGCCCGCGCAGACCTGTCAGAGACCGCGGCGGCGGAGTATCTTGAGGGCATCATGCGCGAGAGCGAGAAGGGCTACACGGTAGAGGAGATTCTCCGCACCCGGTTCCACCCAAAAGAGACCAGCCCCGCAGAGGCGTTCGCGTTTTTGCAAAAGCTGAAACCCTGCCGGGAAAATGCCTTTTTGCTGCGGGGCCGGGAGGCATATTTGCGCAGAGAACCCCCGCAATAGCCCCAGCGCCCGGATGAGCCATTTTCGCCCCTCATCACCAAAACCCCGGCAGCACGTTTGCAGTGCCGCCGGGGTTTTCCGCGTTGATGGATCATTTCCCCAAAAACGGGGGCATGGGGGTGAGCCCCCCATATTCAGCCTTTGGACTCGGGCCCCGCACGGTTCGCCTTCCGGCGTGCGGCGCTCCTGTCCGCACTCCGTTCGCGCCCCGCCCGCTCAATAAGGCCCGCGCTGCCAGAACCGCCTGCGCATCGGCGGCAGGTCGGGCAGCTCCTCGTTTGGGATTTCGAGCTCGAAGCGCTCGTAGGCGTTGATGATGGTGGTGGGGCCGCGCTGCAGCACCCGGGGGCGGCTGGCCCCGTAGCTGGCGTGGACGTGGCCGTGGATAAAATACCGGGGCTGAAACTCATCCAGCAATGGCAGAAAGCAGGAAAAGCCCTGATGCGCGTAGTCCTCATCGTCCCCCCAGCCCTCGGCGGGGGAGTGGGCGAGCAGGATGTCCAGCCCGCCCGCGCGGCGCAGGGCCGGGCGCAGGCGGCGGATGCGGCGGGCCATCTGCCGCTCGGTGTACTGGTGCACCGGGCTGCTGTAGCGGATGCTGCCGCCCAGCCCCAAAATGCGCAGCCCCTTGACCGTGACCAGCTGGCCGTCGATGCAGTCGCAGCCCTCGGGCGGGGCGTTCTCGTACTTGACGTCGTGGTTGCCCGGCACATAGAGCAGCGGCGCGCGGCCCATCGTGACCAGAAACGAGAGGTAGCTGGCCGAGAGATCCCCGCAGGAGAGCATCAGGTCGTACTCGCTGAGCCGGCCCGGCTGGTAATAATCCCACAGATAGGGCGACTCCTCATCCGAGAGCAGCAGCAGCTTCACAGCACCGTCTCCTCCTTTTCGGGGGGGATGGTGTCCCGGTAGACCCCCTGCAGCCGCACCAGCCGGCGGCTGACCGGCAGCAGCTCCTCAAAGCGGGGGATGCTGCCCTCGACCCCCTGGCAGAGCCAGTCCATCTGGAGGATGGCCTCGGGGGTAAACCACTCGCTGCCGTCGCTGCGCAGCGCGCCGGATTGGTCGCGCAGCGGCCGCTGGAAGGGGGAGAGGGTGCCGCTCGAGAGCCCCTGCCGCAGGATGCCGACCAGCTGCCGGGCGCTGGCGGGCAGCTCATCCGAGAGCAGCACGTCGGTGGTGCGGCTGCGCAGCCCCCACCAGTAGCTGACCGCGCGGCCCTCCTCCCGGCGGGCGAGGGCGTCCCAGCGGCCATCGAGGATGCTGCGCACCAGCTTGAGATAAAAGCTGCCCCAGTGCCAGTAGGGGGAGGCCACCGAGTGCAGCTGGCGTCGGCCGTCGCACCGGCAGAGGCCCCATGCCTCGGCCTGCCGGTCCGGCGAGGGCAGATCCCGCGCCGAGATGTAGGAAAAGCCCTGCTCCACCAACGCCTGCAGCGCGTCCTCGACACAGAACCACCGCACATACACCCGCGCGGCGGGGTTGGTGAGCTGCGCGCCCAGCGCAAAGGCGTTGATGCCCGCGGGCACCCCGAAGATGGGGCTGTCGGCCACATAGCCGATGCGGCCGTCCCGGCAGAGGGCCCCGGCCAGCGCCCCGGTGATGAACTTGCACTCGTAGATCCGGGTGTAGTAGCTGCGCACCCCCGCGCAGGGCATGGCCGCCGAGCAGTTGAGCACCTTGACCTCCGGGTGCTGGGCGGCTACCTTGCGGCAGGCGGCGATGAGCGGCGGGGTGGTGGCAAAGATCACCTGGGCCCCCTCCGCCACCGCCTGCTCCATGGCGGCGTCGGCGGTCTCGCCCACCCCCACCCCGTCATAGCTGCGCAGCTCGACCTTGGCCCCGAGCATCGCCTCGAGATACTGGCGGCCGAGGTCGTGCCCGCGGATCCAGTCGCTCTCCTCGGGGGTGTACTGGTTGACAAAGGCGATGCGCAGCTTGTCCGGGGTACGGTGCAGCAGCCGGTCCAAAAGGCCCTGCTCGGGGCCGTCCCCCGCCTCGGCAAGGCTCTCGGCGTCGGTCTTCTCCTCGGCATCCTCCGGCTCGGTGCTGACCTCGACCGGGTCGCCCTGCACCAGCGCCTTGATGTCCGGCCAGACCCCCTCGAGCGAGCGGGCCAGCTCGGCCGAGGAAAAGCCCCGCAGCTTTTCGAGCGGGTAGACCTTGAGCCAGATCAGCAATGCGTCCGCCTCGGTGATGGGCAGCGTCTCGCCGCCTAATTTCGCATACGCCTCGTGGAAGTAGAACAGCCCGCTGGAAAACCGCTGCCGCTCCTCGTCGGTCCAGACATGATCGGGCGGGTAGCCCAGCGCGGCCTGCAGCTTGGCAAAGCTGCCCGGCCGGGTAAACCGCACCCGGTAGAGCCCGGTAAGCTGGTAATGCTGCATAAAATCGTAATAGGCGCGGATCTCGGGCTCCTCGCTCCAGATGGGCAGGACGCGCACGACATAGCCCGGCACGGTGGCCGCGCCGTAGCTTTTGAGGACGCTGGCCCGCTTGTTGCCTTCCTGCACATAGAATTTGCCCAGATACTCAAAGCAGCGGATCGGGTCGCGGATGCCCTCATCCCCAAGATGCGCCGCGCAGAGGCTGATCCACTTGAAGGCGAACTCGCTGGACTCCTCCATCAGGGGCATAAAGTTGGCCGCAAAGGCCGCGCGGCGGCCCTCGGTTTTGGTGCCGACGATCAGCTCGGAGGGGATCTCCACCAGCCCCACGTCCATCTGCCCGGCCACCGGTACCCCGGCAAGCAGCTCGTCCAGCACCACCGGATAGGGGGACTGCTCCCGCATCAGGCACTCCTTATAGCATTTTTTGCCCGCCTTGAGGGCGCGGGCGTATTGGTCGATGGCTTCCTGTCGGCTCATGATGGTTCCCTCCCGGTGGTTTTTGGGTGTCGATTTTTCAGAGTGTATGAGGCGGTCCGCTGCCGACACAGGGGACAGTTCTTTTGTCGTTCGCTTTGCTGCCGACAAGAAGAACCGTCCCCGATGTCGTTCGCTCAGGCTGCGAGGATGGCTCCCGCCCTCACTCCACCCGCTGCAGCGGCACCAGCAGGCTGGTGTAGTCCTCGCGCTGCACCGGCAGCACCAGGCCGCCCAGCCGCCAGCCCGCGCCGGTGCGCACCTCGCCGGTGAGGGTGCAGCGGTAGCGGGCCGCGGGGTCAAGGCCCGGCAGCGTTAGGCGCACCCCGCTGCGCTGCACCCCGGAGGCCACCTGCACGAAATTGAGCAACGCCTCGCCACCGTCCTTGGCCACCACAAAATAGGCGTCGTATCGGTGGTTTTCGCTGTAGCTGGCCAGGCGGTAGTAGTCCCCCTCGTGCAGCAGCGGGCCGTACTGGCGGTACTCGGCAAGCTGGGTGCGGATGAGGGCGCGGTCCTCCGGGGAGAGCTTTTCGAGGTCGAGCTCATACCCAAAGCCGCCCGGCAGCGAGACCCGGCCGCGGGTGGCAAAGGGGGTACTGCGGCCGTTGGTGTGGCTGGGGCAGGCCGCCACATGCGCCCCCATGCTCGAGAGCGGGAAGATTAGCGCCGTGCCCTCCTGGATGACGAGCCGGTCGATGGCCTCGGTGTTGTCGCTGGCCCAGATCTGGGGGCTGTAGTAGAGCATCCCGGCGTCAAACCGGCCGCCGCCGCTGCAGCAGTTTTCGAGCAGCAGGTCGGGGAAAGCGGTCACCAGCCGCTCCTGCAATTCGTACACGCCCAGCATATAGCGGTGGGCGGCCTC
>DKVN01000092.1:446-7755 GCA_002491225.1 Faecalibacterium sp. UBA7177 | reverse complement strand
TCCCACTTGACATAGTCGATGGGGGCCGAGCGCAGCACCGCCTCCAGCTGCCGCCAGACGCACTCGACCACCTCGGGGCGGGCGAGGTCGAGGATGAGCTGGTTGCGGGCGAGGGTGGGCGCGCGGCCGGGGATGGCCATGGCGTAATCCGGGTGGGCGCGGTAGAGCTCGGAATCCGGCGAGATCATCTCGGGCTCGACCCAGAGCCCCAGCCGGACCCCCAGCTCGTTGAGCTCCCGCCCCAGCCGTGCAAGGCCGCCGGGCAGCTTCTGCTCGTTGACCGTCCAGTCGCCGAGGCTCGTGTTGTCGTCGTCCCGCCTGCCAAACCAGCCGTCGTCCAGCACCAGCATCTCGATGCCCTCGGCGGCAGCGGCGCGGCCCAGGGCCAGCAGGCTGTCGTGGTCAAACTGGAAGTAGCTGGCCTCCCAGCTGTTGACAAGGCTGTACCGGTGTTTGGCCTGCCCCCGGATGAGGTGGCGGCGCATCACATCGTGGAAGGCGCGGGTCATGCCGCCGAGGCCTGCATCCGAGCAGACGAGGATCGCCTCGGGCGCATCGAAGCCCTCGCCAGGGGCCAGCTGCCAGCAAAAGCCCTCCGGGTGGATGCCGAGCACCGCCCGCACCCGGCCAAAGGCGTCGAGCTCGGCCTCGGCCAGAAAGTTGCCGGAGTAAACAAGGGTCATGCCCACGCAGCGGCCTTGCGTCTGGGTGGCGGAATGCTCGGCCAGCGCGAGGAAGGGGGTGTGCTGGTGGGAGGAGATGCCCCGCACCGAGTAGACCGACTGCCGCCCGGCCGTGAGGGGGCGGCGGTCGATCTCCCGCTCGCGGGCCCAGCTGCCGTGCAGGGTGATGAGCTCACAGGGCGCGCCGTCCTCCGAGAAGCCGTCCCACGAGAGGGCGGCCGAAAGGGCGGTCTCGAGGGCGAGGGGCGCGGCGGAATCGTTCTCGACCCGCACGCTGCGGCAGATGGCGTCGGTGTCCGCAAAGGTGGTGTAGCGCAGAACCACCCGCAGGCCGAGGGCGGCATCGCGCAGGGTGAGTTCGAGGGTCTCGCACTCCTCCTCGGCGCCAAAGCAGGCGGGCAGGCCGGGCAGGGCGGGCTTGCCGGGGCGGATGGCGTAGCTTTCATACAGCAGCTCACAGCCATCAGCCCCCTGCGCATTGCGCACCCGCAGGCAGCTGGTGCGGAAATCCCCGCCGCCCGCGGTGGGATACTCGAAGGGGAAGGCATCGTTGAAGCTGGCCCGCTCCCGCGCCAGCTGGCTGGGGGGCAGGGGGGTCTGGTCCAGCCGCAGCAGGGCGCGCAGGTCCTCCCCGGCGGGCAGGCGGGGGCCGTAGTAGAGCTGGCCCACAAAGCCCTCGGTGTCGGCCACGGCGATGAGGTAGGTGGTGTGCGGGGTGTCCAGCCGGAACACCCGCTGGTCGGCAAGATACTGGATCGACATATGGATTCCCCTTTATACGATTTGTATGCATTTTTTGGCGTGGTTGGGCGGTTCTGGGAGCGCTGCCGCACCGCGGCGCGGGCGGCGGCGCGTGCAAAAAAGAGGCGGTGCGGAACGGATTTTTGAGCTTTCCGTCCCGCCCCGCCTCAGCATATCACAATTCGCCGGTGGCCGCAAGATGGGCGTACCGGGAGAGTGTCCTATGCGCGCATCCCACCCGTCCGTGCAGGGGATATTCCCCTGCATGGACTGCGCGGGACGCCTCAGCCCCCGAGCAGGGCCAGCGCGTCCCTGCGCAGGGCGGCCATCTTCGCCTCGGCGTCGGCGGGCGAGGCGCCCCGCACCGAGAGGTAGAGCTTGATCTTGGGCTCGGTGCCGCTGGGCCGGATGAGCAGTTTGCCGCCGTCCGCCAGCCGGTACTCGAGCAGGTCGGCCGGGATGAGGCCGTCGAGGCCGGGCAGGTAGTCCCGCGCTTCGGCCACGGCGCTGCCGGCGAGGGCGGCGGGGGGCGCTTTGCGCAGCGCGGCCATCAGGGCCTGCATGGCCCGCATGCCGTCCTGCCCCTCAAAGGCCTTGCTGTGCAGCTCGTTCTGGTGCCAGCCGTAGGTGTTGTAGAGTTCGTTTAGGGCGTCGAGCAGGCTCTTGCCCTGCCCGGCGTACCAGGCGGCGCACTCGCAGGCCAGCATCACGGCGTTGACCGCGTCCTTGTCCCGCACATGCCCGCCCGAGAGGTAGCCGTAGCTCTCCTCAAAGCCGAAGATGTACCGCTCGGGGTGGCCCTCGGCCTCCAGCAGGCCGATCTGCTCGCCAATGTACTTGAAGCCGGTGAGGGTGCGGCGCAGCTCGACCCCGTAGTGCGCGGCCACCGGGGTCGCCATCTCGGTGGAGACGACGGTGGTCACCGCCACCGGATGTTGGGGCATGCTGCCGACCGTCAGCCGGGTGCGGCAGAGGTAGTCAAACAGCAGCACCCCCATCTCGTTGCCGCTGATCAGCCGGTAGCCGCCCGCGCCGTCCGGCACCGCTGCGCCCATCCGGTCACAGTCCGGGTCGGTGCCGAGCAGCAGGTCGGGCTGGACGCTGTCGCAGAGCCGCAGCCCCTCCTCCATCGCCTCCCGAATCTCGGGGTTGGGGTAGGGGCAGGTGGGGAAATTGCCGTCCGGCGCCTGCTGCGAGGGCACGACGGTCAGGTTCTCCTCGGGCAGGCCCATCTTTTTCAGCAGCTTCTGCACGCACTCGAGCCCCGAGCCGTTGAGCGGGGTGTAGACGAGCTTGAGGTGGGAGATGTCGTTGCCGGGGCGCAGGGCGAGTACCGCGTCGACAAAGGCGTCGAGGCAGGCGTCGGGGATCCAGCGGATGCGGCCGTCGGCCAGCGCCTCGTCAAAACCGGCCAGCTTCACCCCGTCGAAGCAGTCGGTCTTTTGGATGGCGGCGAGGACCTTATCCGCCGCCTGCGGGGTGATCTGGCAGCCGTCCGCCCCGTACACCTTGTAGCCGTTGTATTTGGCCGGGTTGTGGCTGGCCGTGATGCAGATGCCCGCGCCGCAGCCGAGGGCCCGCACCGCCCAGCTGAGGGCGGGGGTGGGCTCGAGCCGGGGGTAGAGGTGGGCGGTGATGCCATTGGCGGCCAGCACCCGGGCGGCCTCTTTGGCAAAGAGCTCGCCCTTACTGCGGCTGTCGTGCGCGATGGCCACCGCTTTGGGCAGGGGGGAGGCGTTGAGATAGTCGGCCAGGCCCTGGGTGGCCCGGCGAACGGTGTAGAGGTTGAGCCGGTTGCTGCCCGCGCCCAGCACCCCGCGCAGGCCGCCGGTGCCAAAGGCGAGGTCGCGGTAAAAGCGGTCGGCCACCTCGTCGGGGTCGTTTTGGACGGCGGTCAGCTCCTCGATGAGGTCGGGGTCGTCGGTGGCGCGGGTGAGCCAGCGGTCGAGCGTTGCCTGGTATTGCATGATGGGGGTCCTCCTTACTCGTTCGGTCCGGTCTGGTCGAAAAATCGGCGGGGGGCAGCTCCCGCATCCGGGAAGGGCTGCCGCGCCGTTTTGCGCTGCTGTCAGCATAGCATGGCCAAACCAAAAACACAAGCGCTTTCCCCCTGTCCTTCCATTGAGCCTGCGTTTTCCCTGCTCGGTTGACGGGCAGGCCGAAAGCCACTATACTGAATACTGGGATGGTTTCGGACACGCAGGGGGTAGGATCATGGCAAAGACGCTGCGGACGGCCGGGATCGCGCCCCGCGGGGTTTGCCCGCTGCGTTTGAGATGGATACGAAAGAGAGGATGCTTTATGCCGGCTTATCGCCTGCTTGCCGCCTGTAAGGATTACCTGTGGGGCGGCCATCACGCCCTGCGGGAGGAGTTTGGGATTGAGAGCACGCTCGACCCGCTCGCCGAGGCCTGGGTGCTCTCCTGCCACCCGGACGGCCCCTCCACCATCGCGAGCGGCCCCTGGGCGGGCCGCACCCTGCCCGAGTACCTCGCCGAGGCCGGCCCCGCCGTTTTGGGCAGTAACTGCGCGGGGTTTGACCGGTTCCCGCTGCTCGTCAAGCTGATCGACGCTGAGAAGGACCTCTCGGTGCAGGTGCACCCCTCGGACGAGTACGCCCTGGCCCACGAGGGCCAATACGGCAAGACCGAAATGTGGGTGGTGCTGCGTGCCAGGCCGGGGGCCTTTTTGTACTACGGCTTTGAGCGCGAGATCAGCCGCGAGGCGTTTGCCCGCGCCATCGAGGAGGGTACCCTGCTCGAACAGCTGCACCGCGCACCGGTCAAGGCCGGGGATGTCTTTTTCATCCCGGCGGGCACCCTGCACGCCATCGGGGCGGGCATGGTGATTGCCGAGATCCAGCAAAACTCCAATGTCACCTACCGGGTGTACGACTACGGCCGCCTCGGGGCGGACGGCAGGCCCCGCCCGCTGCACATCGAGCAGGCCCTCGCGGTGACCCGCTGCGCCCCCGCCCCGGCCTTTGACTTTGGGCCGCATCTGGGCAGCTGCCGGTATTTCACGGTCGACGCGCACGACGGCCCCTTTGCGGCCAACTGCGGGCCCGAGAGCTTCCACGCGCTGCTGGCCGTGTCCGGCACCGGCACCCTGCACTGTGGGGGGGAGGCTCAGCCGCTGCAGGCGGGCAGCTGTTACTTTATTCCGGCGGACAGCGGCCGATATTTTGTGGAAGGCGACTGCAAAACCCTCTCAATTTTGGTAGTACCACCAATGGAAACCGCGTAAGATTTGTGGTAGACTATAAGGGGTATTCTTCAGGCGTACCTGATTTTGTGATGCAGAATTGCAAACCGGGAAAACCCCCAAACCGGAGAAAGGCGACCCATGAGCAGACCGACCCCCCGCGAGATGCCCGAGATGACCCCCGCCGAGCGGCGGGCCAACTGGTGGCACTACCACTGGATGCACCTTGTTCTGGCCGGGGTGGCCATTGCCCTGCTGGTCAGCGTTGTGTCCGAGCAGCTGGCCCGGGTGGAGCCGGACTGCACGGTGGCCGTTGTCACACGCCGGATGCTCACCGCCGAGGAGGAGCTGGCGCTGCGCACCGCGCTCGAGCCGCTGGCCGCCGACACCAACGGAGACGGCAGGGTCTCGATGGCCCTCAGCACGATGGCGATCGACTTTACCTCTGACCGGGTGGACGAGGTCTCGGCCCAGATGATGGCCGGGAGCCTGGAAAAGCTCAACGCGGATTTTTTTGCCGGGCAGAGCGGGCTGTTTTTGCTGGATGACCCGGCCAGCTTTGTGGAGGCCTACCACGCGCTGCGGTATCTGGACGGCAGCGAGCCGGCCGAGGAGGCCGCGGACTGGCAGGCGATGGTTCACCGCCTGGCCGACAGCCCCGCCTTGCAGGGCCTTGAAGCCGAACTGCCCGAGCTGCCGCTCGATACGCTCTGGATCGGCCGCCGCATCGGCGGGCCGGGCACCGATTTTGCCGGGGCGGAGGCGCTCTGGTTGGGGCTCTTCCCGGAGGGCGCCGCCGGGTAAAACGGCCGCCGGGTGAGCCGCCCGCCGCGCAAAAGGCGCCGGGGCCGGGATGGAGCGCCCGGGCTGCCCGGAGCGCAAAAAGCGCCGGGCCGGTATCGGGGCCCCACAATGCCGGGATCGAATTGCCCCAAGGAGGAACACGCCCTATGGGCTTTTTACCGAATTATGACCGCGCCCCCGCCGAGCCGCTGCCCCGCCGTCAGGGCATCCGGCGGCTGTTCGAGCTGCTGGGGCGGGATTTCTGGGCCTTTTTCCGCGCCGGGTTTCTGGCGCTGGTCGGGGCTGTGCCCTACCTGCTGGGGATGTTTTTGGCGGTGAGCAGCCATGTGCTGCTCACCGCGCTGCTCACCGGCATCATCGGCGGCGCGCTGGCGGGGCCGCAGCTCTGCGGCCTGGCCGACACCATCCTGCGGGCGCTGCGGGACGAGCCGGGCTTCTGGTGGCACACCTACCGCCGCGCCTGGAAGCGCAACGCAAAGGAGTGTCTGCTGCCCGGCGCGATCCTGGGCACCCTGCTCAGCATGCAGCTGTTTTTTCTGCTGCACGCCGGGGTGCTCGAGCTCTCGGGCGGCACCGGCGCGATGCTGGCCGCCGGGGCGCTGATCACCACCGGGCTTGCTCTGTACGTCTGGCCTCAGCTGGCTTTGATGGATCTTTCGCTGGGCAAGCTGGCCAAAAACGCGGCCCTGCTCTTTGTGGCCCAGCTGCCCCGCAGCCTCGGCGGGCTGGCCTGCCTTGCCGTGTACGGCATCCTGATGCTGCGGCTTTTCCCGCTCTCCACCACCCTGCTGCCGCTGACCAACCTCTGGCTGCCGGCGGTGCCCGCCCTCTTTTTGATCTACCCGGGGCTGGACAGCAGCTTTGCGATCGAGGAGACGCTCGCCCGCCGCGCTGCGGGCGAGGAGGAGAGCCCGGACAGCGGCTCGGACGGCCCGGATCCTTCGGACGAGGGCTGAACCGGGCGGCCCACCCTATCCTTGTTGGCATTGCGGCGACGCCGCTTTTCCAAACCAGCGCCCGTAAGGGCGCAATAAAACTGCGGGCCTTCGCACTACTCCATTCTTCGAAGCCCCCGTGAGCAGGCACTGTGGGATCTGTCGATTTTCCAGCAGGGCAGGCAGCCGGGGCAGCCAAAGAATAGTGCGCGGACCTGACAAAAGGAGGAAAAACCTACCCGCATACGGCTTGCGGTGCGGCAGTGTGGAGACCTGTCGTAATGCTTTGAGGGCCTGCCCCTCAAAGCGAGGTGAGATCTGGCGGAGGCCATCTCATCAAAGCCGGTACGCCATGGCTACACTGAGCCTCAAGAACATCATGAAGATCTACCCCCACAGCGCAGACGAGAAAAAGGCCAACAAGAAGAAGAAAAAGGGCGAGCCTGAAAAGAAGAGCAATCTTCAGGTCACCGAACGCGGCGTCATCGCTGTTCAGCAGTTCAGCCTGGACATCGCGGACAAGGAATTCATCGTGTTGGTCGGCCCGTCGGGCTGCGGCAAGTCCACCACCCTGCGGATGGTGGCCGGCCTGGAGGAGATCAGCGAGGGCGAGCTGTACATCGACGGCAAACTGATGAACGATGTCGAGCCGAAGGACCGCGACATCGCCATGGTTTTCCAGAGCTATGCGCTCTACCCCCACATGACGGTCTACGAGAACATGGCATTCCCCCTCACCCTGCGCAAGTTGCCCAAGGACGAGATCGACAAGCGCGTCAAGGAAGCCGCCGAGATCCTGGATATCACCCAGTACCTCGACCGCAAGCCCAAGGCGCTGTCGGGTGGTCAGCGTCAGCGTGTCGCCATCGGCCGCGCCATCGTGCGTGAGCCCAAGGTGCTGCTGATGGACGAGCCGCTCTCCAACCTGGACGCCAAGCTCCG
>DKVN01000092.1:0-133 GCA_002491225.1 Faecalibacterium sp. UBA7177 | reverse complement strand
CAAGCTCCGCAACCAGATGCGTGCTGAGATCATCAAGCTGCGTCAGAAGATCGACACCACCTTCATGTACGTGACCCACGACCAGACCGAGGCGATGACCCTGGGCGATCGCATCGTCATCATGAAGGACGGC
>DKVN01000025.1:6839-8362 GCA_002491225.1 Faecalibacterium sp. UBA7177 | reverse complement strand
ATGTCCCCGGACGACCACTTTGCCAACCTCAAGCGGCTGATCCAGGCGGCGGCCGGCAAGGGCCACCGCATCACGGTCATCATGCCCAACCTCTACGGCGGGCGGCAGCACCGCCGCGCCTCCCGCGAGAGCCTCGACTGCGCGGTGGCATTGCAGGAGCTGCAGGCGATGGGGGTCTCCAACATCATCGTCTTTGACGCCCACGACCCCCGGCTGCAGAACGCCGTGCCCCTGATGAGCTTTGACAACGTGATGCCCACCTACCAGGTGCTCAAGTGCCTGCTGCGCCGGATGCCGGACCTCAAGCTCGACCCCGAGCACTTCATGGTCATCAGCCCGGACGAGGGCGCGCTGGACCGCAACATGTACTACTCCAGCGTGCTGGGGGTCAACCTCGGCATGTTCTATAAGCGGCGGGACTACTCCCGCATGGTCAACGGCCGCAACCCCATCGTGGCCCACGAGTACCTCGGCGAGAGCGTCGAGGGCAAGACCGTCTTCATCTCGGACGACATCATCTCCTCGGGTGACTCGATGCTCGATATCGCCTACGCGATGAAAAAACGCGGGGCCAAACGGGTCATCGCCAACGCCACCTACCCGCTCTTCACGGCCGGCCTCGACGCCTTCGACAAGGCCTACAAAGAGGGGGCCATCACGGCGGTGTTCGGCACCAACCTCACCTACCGCACCCCCCAGCTGCTCTCGCGCGAGTGGTTCTGCGAGGTGGACGTCTCCAAGTACATCGCCTACTTCATCGCCGCCCTCAACCACGACCTCAGCGTCAGCAGCATCATCGACCCCCACGAAAAGATCCAGCAGCTGCTGGCCAGAAACAAGCGGGGCTAAGGCGGGAGGAACCGCTGCATAAAAAGATTCGGGGCCCGGAGGCGCGTGTTGTAGCCTCTGGGCCCTTTGGCCCGCCCATCGCGTTTGGGCATAGGGAAAGATGTGCGCGGGGCATTTGACTTTTGGGCCGAAGGCTCGTACAATACTATAGTAGAAGAGAAAAATGGGCCGGAAGAACGGCCCGCGAAAGGAGAAGCATCCTGATGGAAAAAGCAAAGGTCTATTTTACCAAAACGCTGACCCCTGAGGCGGTCATCACCATGTACAAGGCGCTGGGCGTCGCGCTGCCGGGCAAGGTGGCGGTCAAGGTGCATTCGGGCGAGCAGGGCAACCAGAACTTCCTGCGCCCCGCCTTTATGAAGCCGATGGTCGATTTTGTGCAGGGCACTGTCGTCGAGTGCAACACCGCCTATGAGGGCGCGCGCAACACCACCGCAAAGCACCGCAAGCTGATGGAGGCCCACCAGTGGACCCGCAACTTCACGGTCGACCTGCTGGATGCCGAGGGCCCCGATCTCGAGCTGGCCATCCCGAACGGCAGGATCCTCAAGAAGAACATCGTGGGCAAAAGCATTGCCAACTACGACTCGCTGCTGGTGCTCTCCCACTTTAAGGGCCACCCGATGGGCGGCTTTGGCGGGGCGCTCAAGCAGCTGTCGATCGGCTGCGCCTCC
>DKVN01000025.1:3396-6496 GCA_002491225.1 Faecalibacterium sp. UBA7177 | reverse complement strand
GTGGCGGAGTACTTCAAGGGCAAGGCCGCCTATATCAACATGGTCTGCAACCTCTCGGTCGACTGTGACTGCTGCGCCGTCGCCGAGGATCCCTGCATGAAGGACATCGGCATCCTCGCCTCGCTCGACCCGGTGGCGCTGGATCAGGCCTGCATCGACCTCGTCTACCACGCGGACGACCCGGGCCGCGACCACTTTGTCGAGCGGGTCGAGTCCCGCCACGGCACCCACACCATCGACGCGGCCGCCGCCCTCGGCTTCGGCACCAAAGAGTACGAGCTGATCACGGTGGAATAAGATCTAGGCAGACAGCAAAAGCGGGGCGCATCCGAAAGGGTGCGCCCCGCTTTTGGTATTTCCAATTTACGCCCTCGTCGCCCAGGTGAGGTCGAGCGAGGGGGCGAAGGGGCTGAAGACGACCCCCTCGATGCCGGGGCTCAGCAGCAGGGCCCTGGTCTGGGTAAAGAGCGGCACCACCGGGCACTCCTCCAAAAGAGCCGCCTCGGCCGCCGCCAGCGCGGCATTGCGCGCGGCGCTGTCCGCCGGGAAACTGGCCGCCTCGGTCAGCGCCTGCTGCACCGCGCCGCTCGAACAGGCGACCGGGCTGTCCGGCCCAAACTGGGCGAGAAAATGCAGCGGGTCGCCGTCCGGCGGGGTGCAGGGGGCCAGGGCGATCTGGTAGTCGCCGCTCGCCAACCGCTGCTGCAATTCGCCGAGCGGCAGCTCCTGCACATTGCAAAAGAGCGAGAGCTCGCGCTGCCACTCCTGGTTGATCTGCCCAAACAGCTGGGCGGCGCCCTCGGGCACCAGCACGGTCAGCCCCGAGATCTGGTTGAGCTCCAGCTGCGCCAGCGCCTCGCGGTAGAGCTCGACCGGCTGCTGCGCAAACCGGGGCAGGGGGGAGGGCCCGCCGTAGTCCATATCCGGCGGGGTCAGGCTCTGGGCCGCGGCGCTGCCCTCGGGCAGAGTGAGGGCGGTGTCGTAGGCGATCGCGGCCAGCGCCTGCCGCAGGGTGCGGTTGGCCAGCGGGCCCTCGTCGCAGCGGAAGAGCAGCCCCCAGGTGGTGGTGGTGTAGGGCAGCTCGGTCAGGCCGGTGGTCCCCAGGGGGCCGTCGTAGAGGGCGGCGTCGCATTTGCCCTCCTGCACCAGCTGCGCCGGGCCAGGCAGGCTTGAGGCGGCGGGCGTCTCCCCGCTCGCGGCCGGGGAAGCCGCCGGGGCCGCGGCGGTGTCCTCGGCCAGCACGATGCGCAGGCTGTCGATCCGGGTGCCCGCAGGGGTGCGGCGCAGAAAGAGGCCGCTCTCGGTCCAGTTATACAGGTAAAAGCTGCCGTTGCCAATGGTGGTGGCCATCCCGAGGCCATACGCGCCGCCGGTGCTCTCAAAAAATTCCTCGTCGCAGGGCATCGCGCCCGGCAGGCAGAGCTTCTCCAAAAAGGCGGGGTCGGGCTCGGTGAGGGTGATCACCAGGGTCAGCGCGTCCGCCGCCCGCACCTCCAACAGGGCCGGATCCCCCCCCGCCAGCAGCGCGGCGCTGCCCGCGATGTTGCCCAGCGCCTCGGCGTAGGGGCTGCCGGTCTCGGGCAGAAAGACCCGCTGCAGCCCAAACACAAAGTCCTCGGCGGTCACATCATATCCGGCGTCCTCCCCGCGGCGCTTTGCGTACCGCAGCCCCGGCTTGAGGTGGAAGGTCCAGACCCGTCCGTCCGCCGAGACCTCGCTGCGCTCGGCGCAGGCGGGCTGCGGCACCCCCTCGGCGTCCAGCCGGTAAAGCCCGCTGAACAGGTGGGTCACCGCGATGATCTCGGGGCTCTCGGTAGCCAGCTGCGGGTCGAGATTGCCCGGCACATGCTCCGCCCGCCAGGTAAAGCTGTTGAGGCTGCCGCCGCAGCCCGCAAGGCCCACCGCCGCCGCAAGGCAGCAGAGGCCCAGCCCGGCTGTGCGCAGCACAAAGCCCAGATTCCCCACGATCGTCTCTCCTTTTGCTCCACGCGGGCCCTGTGGCCCGCAGTCTCTATGCGTCAAAACGCAAGGCGGGCGGCCCTCTGCTCAGGATATGCAGGCCCCCGCAAAATAGTCTCTCTAAACCCTCAATATACCAGATTTCGCGCCAAAAGACAATTCATTCGCGGCCGGTTTCCCAGAGTTTTCATATTCCGGGCCAATTTCCGGCCGTTTTGCGCTCTCATCCGTTGCACCAAACCGCCAAAGAGACTATAATAAAAAGGATGCATTGCAGGCGCGGCGGCGCAGAGCCGCGCGCCCTTGAGAGGAAAAGGAGTGGTTCGCATGCAGCGTGAATGGGACGCCCTCGCCGCCCGGATCCGGGGCAAAAAGGTGGCCTTTATCGGGGCGGGGGTCAGCCATCGGGAGCTGATCCCGCAGTTCGTCAAAATGGGGGCCAGGGTAACCCTGTGTGACCGCAAGCCGAGCCTCGCCGATTTTGGCGAGACCGGCAGCATGCTGGCCGAACAGGGGGTCGCGCTGAGCCTGGGCGAGGGCTACATGGACGGCTTTGCCGGGCAGGACTTCATCCTGCGCACCCCCGGCTTTGAGTATTACACCCCGGCGCTGCAGGCGGCCCAAGCGGCCGGGGCCTGCGTCACCAGCGAGATGGAGCTGTTTTTCGAGTACTGCCCCTGCGAGATCATCGCGGTGACCGGCTCGGACGGCAAGACCACCACCACCAGCCTGATCGCGGCCATGCTGCAAAAGGCCGGGCGCAGGGTGCACCTCGGCGGCAACATCGGGCGGGCCCTGCTGCCCATTCTGGGCGAGGTGGCCCCGGAGGATGTGGCGGTGGTCGAGCTGTCCAGCTTCCAGCTCATCAGCATGCGCAAAAGCCCCAAAGTGGCGGTGGTGACCAATGTCACCCCCAACCATCTCGACCACCACAAGGATATGCAGGAGTACATCGACGCCAAGCGTAACATCCTGCTCTATCAGGACGCGGGCTGCCGGGCGGTGCTGGGCTACGAAAACGAGGTCAGCCGCGCCATGCAGGCGGATTGTAAGGGCGAGCAGGTCTGGTTCACCCGGCTGCGCGAGACCGACAACGGGGCCTTTTTGCGGGCGGACGGGATGCTCTGCATGGCCGGGCCGG
>DKVN01000025.1:0-3069 GCA_002491225.1 Faecalibacterium sp. UBA7177 | reverse complement strand
CGGCGCGCCGCAGGTGACCCCCATCCTGCCCCAGCGCGAGGTCAAACTGCGGGGGCTGCACAACATCGAGAACCTGCTGGCCGCCGCGGCCGCCGTCTGGGGGCGGGTGCCGGTCGAGGCCATCGCGGCGGTGGGGGCCAGCTTTACCGGGGTCGAGCACCGGATCGAGCCGGTGCGTCTGCTGGACGGGGTGCAGTGGTACAACGATTCGATCGGCACCAGCCCCACCCGCACCATCGCGGGGCTGCGCAGCTTCGAGCAGAAATTGATCCTGATCGCGGGCGGCTACGACAAACACATCCCCTACGAGCCGCTGGCCCCCGAGATCCTCGCCCATGTCAAGACGCTGGTGCTGATGGGCGCCACCGGCCCCCGCATCGAGCAGGCGGTGCGGGCCGAGCCCGGCTTTGCCGCGGCCGGGCTGCGCATCCTGCACGCCGGCAGCATGGAACAGGCGGTGCGGCTGGCCCGCGAGGCCGCCCGGCCGGGGGATACCGTGATCCTCTCGCCCGCCTCGGCCAGCTTTGACCTCTACCCCAACTTTGAGGTGCGGGGCAAGCATTTTAAGGAGCTGGTGAACGCGCTGTGATCCGTGCAGTTTCCAGCCCGGAGGGGCGGCTGGACCTTGCCAGCGCCGCCTTCCTCTCCGCCGCCGCGGCCCAGCCGCTGCCGGGGGTGGAGCTCAGCTCTGCCTGGTACGCCTTTGGCAGCGTGCGGACCCAGAAGGCGGAGGACTGGCACTTTTATACCGCCGGTGCGGCCGAGGAGCGGTTTGCCCTCGGGCTGCGGGGCGGGGCTGGCTGGGCCTGCGGCCGGCACGACCCGGAGGAGCTGGGGGAGTTTTTGCACTGCGTCCGGGCCCGGCGGCTGACCCTGCGGGAGGGGGAGGCCGCCCCCGCCGGGTTTGTGCCCGCCGAGCGGATGCTGGGCTACCAGATGCCCTGCCCGGCCCCGGTCAAGGGCAAGGGCAAGCCCGCCCTGCCGCCGGTGCCCGCGGGCTACCGGCTGATGCGGGAGCACGGCGCTGCCCGGCTGGCCTGGTTTTTGCGGCAGGAAGGGGCCTTTGCGCTGCCCGGCGGGCCCGGCGGCCCAGCCAGCCCGGAGGAGGAGGCGGCCCAGGACGCCGCCTGCGGCCGGTTTTCCGCCGAGCTGAACGGGCGGCTCGCGGTGGGGCTGGCCAGCCCGGCCGTCCTGCTCGACGCCGAGGGCGAGGTGGCGGCAGCACTCGCCTTTACCACCACGGCCTATGCGAAGATGGTCTGCCTCTCGGCCATCCAGGTGCGGGCCGATTTACAGGGCCGCGGGCTGGGCGGCTGGCTGGCCCGGCGGGCCGCGGCCGAGGCGCACCGGCTGGGGCGGGGGCTCTGCCTGCTCTGCCGCCCCGAGCGGGCCGGGTTTTACGAGCGGATGGGCTTTTTGCCCGAGGGCCGCTACTGCTGCTATGCGCCGGAGGCAAAACCGGAGCCCGCGGCGCAAGCCGCGTCAAACCCGCAGCCCGGCCCGGCGGCCCAGCCCGCGCACGCGGCACAATGAGCGCGCGGCCCCCCAAAAGAAAGTAAACCAGGCAACAAGGAGAAGGACATGATCGAACGCTATTTTGACCTGCCGCCCGCCCTGCTGGCAAAGGACGCCGAGGCGATGCGGCTTTGTGAGGCCCCCTTTGCCAAAATCGAGGCGATCCGGGACGAAAACCAGCTGCGGATGCTGCGGGCCTTTATCGACTGCGGGGTGGCCGCCACCCACCTGACCGGCAGCACCGGCTACGGCTACGACGACGCCGGGCGGGATAAGTTAGACCAGGTGTTTGCAACCGTGGTGGGGGCCGAGGACGCGCTCTGCCGCAGCCATTTTCTCTCGGGCACCCACGCGCTGACCGTCGCCCTCTTTGGCTGCCTGCGCGCGGGCGACACCCTGCTGGCCGCCACCGGCCGCCCCTACGACACCCTCGCCGGGGTGATCGGGATCGACGGCGAGGGGGCCGGGTGCGGCAGCCTCGCCGAGTATGGGGTAAAGTACCAGGAGGTGCCGCTCGGCCCCGATGGCAGCCCCGACCTCGCCGCCATCGCCGCAAAGGCCAAAACCGCCGCGGTCTGCCATATCCAGCGCAGCCGCGGCTATGCCGACCGCCCCGCCCTCAGCCTCGCCACGATCGGCCGGATCGCCGAGGCCGCCCACGCCGCCAACCCCGGCATTATCGTGCTGGTGGACAACTGCTACGGCGAGTTTACCCAGACGGCCGAGCCGGTCAGCGTGGGGGCGGACCTCATCGTGGGCAGCCTCATCAAAAATCCCGGCGGCGGCATCGCCCCCACCGGCGGCTACATCGCGGGCCGGGCCGATCTCGTTGACCGCTGCGGCCACCGGCTCACCGCGCCCGGCACCGGGCGGGAGCTGGGCTGCACCCTCGACGTGCTGCGCCAGATGTACCTCGGGCTCTACTACGCGCCGGGCGTCACGGCCGAGGCGCTCAAGAGCAGCGCCTACGCCTCGGCGCTGCTCGGGCTGCTGGGCAAACCGGTGACACCGGCCTATGACGCCGACCGCAACGACATCATCACCAGCCTTGAGACCGGCAGCGCCGAGGCGCTGGTCCGCTTCTGCCAGGGCATCCAGGCGGGCAGCCCGGTGGACAGCTTTGTGCGCCCCGAGCCCTACGCCATGCCGGGCTACACCAGCGAGGTGGTGATGGCGGCGGGGGCCTTTACCCTCGGCAGCAGCATCGAGCTCTCCTGCGACGGGCCGCTGCGCCCGCCCTACACCGCCTTTTTGCAGGGCGGGCTCAACTTCGCCGCCAGCCGGGCGGGCATCCTGCTCGCGGTCAAGCAGGCCTTCGGCCCCTGGGCGTAAGGCCAAACTGCCGCAGCCTTCTGCCATTTTTTTGTGCTATCTGCCGAAAAACGCCCCCTTTGCGGCAAAACCAAAAAAAGATTTGCTTTCTCCTTGCAATTTCAGCGCGGATGTGGTAAGATATCTCTTGCACTCGAAAGTGCACCATGAGCATGCGCTGATAGCTCAGCTGGATAGAGTGTCTGGCTACGAACCAGGAGGTCGGGGGTTCGAGTCCCTTTC
>DKVN01000080.1 GCA_002491225.1 Faecalibacterium sp. UBA7177 | reverse complement strand
AATCGCCGCAAGTTCCCGCGCGAGATCTTTGTAGCTGTCGGGTGGGCGTGGCCTCACCTCGCAGTTCTCGATCAGGCGGCGGATGAGCGGGCTTACTTTCAAACCCGCTGCATCTGCCTTTTTACGCAGGGCAGCATACTCGTGTTCGGTCAAACGGATGATGACCTGCTTATTTCTTTTGAGCATCTTCCTCCCTCTTTTTGATGGATGATGTGCGCTGAGGCGCGCGGGGTATTAGGGGCAAAAGCCCCTAACAAGCTGACATTGGATGGCATTTTCACAAAATGCTATCATAATGTCGTGCTTGCTTGTACTGTGCGCGATACAGTACAACTTCACTGGACGCCGCTTTCGGATTCAAGGATGCAGGTAATCGCCTTGCGGTATCCCATCGCCCGCGCCGCGCGCCAGACGGCGGCGTACAAAATGCTGCAAGCATTTTTCGTGCCGTCCGTACACAGCCGCGTGACCTCCAGCGTGTAGCCATCGTCTAAATAGCGGGATACCGGTCGGCCTGCGATAGTGACGCCAACCAGTTTTTCGCCGTCGGATGCGCCAATGGCAAACCGGCATCCTGTAACCGGGGCGTGGTGGCGGTGGTGCTGCGCGACAAAAGCGTTTGCCTCCCGCAGTGTACCCAGGGAGCCGGCGGCACCGGGCTCTTCGCCCAGTGCAAAGACGGCAGCAGGGTGAATTTAAGCGAGGTGCTGACCGAAAACCGGTGGGCTGTGCCGGAGGAACTGACCGGCCTCTGGGAGGCCGTCACCGTTTTCGGGCAGCCCGGCAGCGCCGCCCGGCACCCCGACCTTCTGACCCTGCACAGGGACGGGTGGTTCGAGTACGAGTCCGGCCCCTATTCCCTGAACCAAAGCATCCTCACCTTGCTGGGCGAGACCCGGGACGGCCTTGTCTACCGGTACTGGCTGTCTCCCGATGAGGATATGGTGGGGGTCGACCCGCCTTACAGCGGGACCATGGCTTTCCGGGTGGGGTACGACAGAGAGAGCGGGCAGACGGTTTTGTATGCCACTACCTTAAGCGTGGACGAGGCAGGCATCCTGCAGGAGACCCCGGGGGCGGTCACGGAGCTTTACAGGGCCTGGCAGGGATAAACGAGGAATAGGACCTGTCTCTCTGGCTGGGAAATGCAGAACTGGCACCGAAAGAACTTCTCCGATCTGTTTGTGGCGGACGGAGAAAGTACCAGCTATTCCTTCACCTTTGAGGATGGCACCGAGGTATCCTTTTCTTCCCAGATATATCCCGAGTTTTACAGCAGGAAGCTATCGGAGATCAAAGAGATCATAGAACAATATAAAACGAGCGGGACATTGGAGCCGGGGCTTGTACCAGGAGAAAGGAACCCCGAGGAGGCCGCGGCCATCGACCACCCGGACAACGGGCGGGTCGAGATAGAGGTCTGTCAATACAGCAAGGACGGCATCCACCGCCTGATGAACGAGCTGGATATCTCCTCCGCACGCAAGCGCGCCTACAAAGCCACGACTAACTCGAAACACTCCCATCCCATCGCGCCCAATCTCCTTGCGCGCCGCTTCTCCTTTGACAAGCCCGTCGCATGGATCGGCGACATCACCGATATCCCTACAGACGAGGGATGGATCCATTGTGCCGTTGTGAAAGATTTTTGTGCCAAACAGATCGTCGGCTGCGCCTTCTCCGACCGCATTGACACGAGCCTTACCCTGGTCATCCTTATTATGACCCTCCGGCGACGCCAGCCTGCTCCCGGCCTCATCGTCCACTCCGCCCGCGGCGTCCAATACGTCGCCTGAGCGTATATCTGCTGTCGCTTTAACGAGTGACAGCGAGTAAAGCTGTGTTTCATTCTGCTTGGGTGGCCTTTTTACTGTCCATTAAACTGGGAAGGGCTCAGTTTTTGAAAAACCTGATTTTCCCGAAAGCTTGAGATCGCTTGCCTTTTCGGCCCGCAGAGGGTATAATCCCAAGTGTATGGCGGCTTTGCTTTCTGATCGAACCATCGGTTTGGCCGGGCGCTTCTCACGCCGCCCCGCAGCCAAAACAGCCCCTTACGCCCCCGCCGCCGGGGCAAACGCAAAGGAGCGATGCAAATGGCAACCAGCAAAGACTATCTGCAGTTTATCCTTGACCAGCTCTCGGAGATGGAAGGGATCACCTGCCGGCAGATGATGGGCGAGTACCTGATCTACGATCGGGGCAAACTGGCGGCCGAGCTGTGCGATAACCGGCTGCTGGTCAAGCCCGTGCCCGGTGCGCTGGCCCTGCTGCCAAACGCCCGCCGGGAGCCGCCCTATCCCGGCGCAAAAGAGCAGTTGGTGGTGGAAAATGTGGACGACCGGGCTTTTCTCAAGCAGTTGTTTGAGGCAATCTATCCGGAACTGCCGGAGCCCAAGCCCAAAAAACGCAAAACAAAGGTGCAGGACGCGAAAAAATTGCCCTGATGCATGCTCCATCCCCCTGCACCGTACCACCTTTTGCGGGCCGGATCGCCCGCTTTTTTATTTACGGCTGCAAAAATGGGGGCAAACGAGGGAGAAGATGGAGATCATTTCAGGAACGCACCCAGCAATCGAGCGCCTGTTTTCCGGCTGGGAGGACACGATGGTCTGGTCCTGTCTGCAGGGGGTGATGGGCTGCATTTACGCAGATGACGGCAAAATCCCAACAGCCGCCCTTGCGCTGCTGGGGGACTTTGGCTTTCTGGCGGGGCAGCCGGATGCCGCATTTCTCCTTGCGCTGAAAAAAGCCGTGTGCAGACGGGACTTTTTGATCCTCGTCCCGAGAGACCCCGCCTGGAACGCGGTGATCGAAGCCTGCTTTGGAGCGCACTGCCGCAGGGTGACCCGCTATGCCTTCCAAAAGGACCCCGAGAGCTTCGATTTGCCAAAGCTGAGACAGCTGGCAGGCGGGCTGCCCGGGGAATACCAGCTGGCCATGATCGACCGGCGGTGGTACGACTATTGCCGGCAGACCGACTGGTGCAGGGACCTTGTGGCGCAATACGGGAGCTTTGCGCAGTACAGCCAATTCGGCCTGGGCGTGCTGGCTTTGCGGGATGGCGTGCCGGTCAGCGGGGCCTCCTCCTATTCCGCTTATCGTGGCGGGATCGAGGTGGAGATCGACACCCGGGAGGACTGCCGCCGTCAGGGGCTCGCGAGTGCCTGCGGGGCCCGGCTGATCCTCGAATGCCGCAAACGAAACTGGTACCCCAGCTGGGACGCGCAAAACCCCTGGAGCGCGGCCCTCGCCCGGAAGCTGGGCTATCGGTTTTCCCACGAATATACGGCATATGAAATCTTTTCCTGCTCCAACTCCAAATGATGCAAAAAAACCGGCCCCAAAGGCAAGCAACGAAGCTTCCCATTGGGGCCGGTTTTATTTATTGCTCAGACCCGTTTGCGCAAATTGCAAATGGCGGCCGCGCTTCCCCCTTGCAGCCGTTTCCCGCCTATTTGATGGCGATGGCCGAAACGGTCAGGGCGGCGAAGTAGAAATCGGGCTTTAAGAACAGCTCCTCCATCTTGTCGAGGTTGGCCAGCATCCGCTCGTGATCCTCGATGAACTGGGGGTTGTCCGGCTCACGGTCCACCGCCTGACGGGTGTAGCTTTGGCGGAAATCGAAGTAGTAGTGGAAAAAGTCGATCCGCTCCTCGGTGTCCATCCCGGTGGTGTCGTCAAAGTTATACAGCATCTTCACATCCGAAAAACCGATGCCGCGCAGCCAGGGGAAAAACTTGCGCCCGTGGTAGCGGTCGCTCACGCTCACCTGGCGCAGGCAGTCGTCGAGGATCTCCTCCACCAGCCCGCCGTCGTCGTAGGCCATCATGCCGCCGTCGTCCACCCCGCGGATGATGATCGCGCCGCCCTTGCGCAGGTATTTGCGCAGCTTCATCAACAGGCGCACCGGGTTTTTCAGGTGGTGCAAAGTCAGCGCAGAGAAGATCACGTCGAAGGCCTCGATGCCCTCCTCCTCCATCATGTCCTCCATCTCGTCCTCAAAATCCCGCGATTCGAGATCCATGTCGTGATAGTGGAAGATGCCGTGATCCTCGGCGCGCACCTTTTCGATCAGGGTTTTGTTGCGGTCGATGCCGATCACCTTTTCAAAGCCGTACTCGGGCAGAAAGCGGCGCTCGGTGACATAGCCGTCGGCGCAGCCGATGTCCAGGCCGATCAGCTTTTCGCGGCGGCCGATCCGCTCGACGGCGTAGGTGAAGGACTCCGCGTCCTGCTGTTCCGAGTAGGCCGCCTGCCGCTTTAAGCGGCGGCGCTCCAGCTTGATGGAGGGGTCGTAGCCCGAGTGGATCTCCTTTTTCATGTGCTTGTAGGCGCTCTCGCCGGTTTTGGCTGTGGGCTTGACCGTGCCGGACGGCGAAAAGGCCTTTTCCACCCCCGCGCTCATGTCCTTGTAGCCGATGAAGCTCAGCCAGTTCAGCAGGCAGTCGTACACCAGCTGCGCCTCGGACTGGCTGACGTCCTCGGTCATCGAGGCCTGCTCATGGGTCAGCCGGTTGCGCAGCTCGACGATGTAATCCAGCGAGATCGAGCGGATGATGCCCATGTTGCTGCCGGTGTACTTGCCCCAGCGCTCGAGCAGGCGGGTGCGGTTGTAAAGGCCCACCAATTCGCCAAAGCCGAACTTGACATAGCTTTTGGTGCCCTTGCCGATCTTGGATTCGCCCTCCATCAGGGCGGTGCGGTCCTCGATGGGCAGCTCGCTCATGGCCTGCCGGTAGATGCGCTTGAGGATCTCCTCCAAAATGGCGCAGGATTCCTTGACGGCGGAATCATAGTATCCCTGCTGCAAAAAATGCTTGATCTTTTCCAGTTGGTCGCCCTTGATGATCGTTTCCATGGTTCTGCTCCCCATTCCTGCTGTTTTGGTTTTATGCCTGTTTTATAGTATATCATAGCACAAAAACATTTTACAGGATAGTGTTTTGAAAAAACCGATTTAGATGTTATACTATACTCATCTGTAAATCGAAAAACAGCGCGGCGGGCTGCGCGCGGGAAGGGGAGAGGGACGGATGGCGGTCAGGCGATTCCTCGGCAAGGTGTTCTACCCGGTGATCTACGAGGGCGATGCGGCCGACGCGGCTGGCGCGCTGGAAAAAGCGGCGGTCACCAACAACAAGCAAAAAGAGGTGCCGGTGTTTACACCGTCCAGCCAGCGCTGCGAGGAGATGCGCTGGGGGGTCAGCCAGCTTTTGTGCGCCGAGGAGTCCGGCCTGCGGATCGGCCGGGTTTTTGAGGCGGCGCGGCGCGAGGTGTTCTTCTGGCCCAAAAACAACAAGGGGCTCTTCTTCTGCCCGCGCGCGGGCGAGCGGGTGCCCATCGCGCTGACCGGGCTGCGCATCCTTGTGTTTGAGACGAAGATCGCCTTTTTTGAGATGGATTTCGAGCTGCAGAACCTGCCGCTAACCGACGCGATGAACGCCACCTACTACCTCTGTGAGCCCAAGGACGAGGCCAACCACTTCGAGTACGAAAACCGCGTCTTTGACCCCGAGACCCGCCAGACCCATGTAGAGCCTGCCTCCTTTACCCTGATGCAGTGGTTTTTGAGGTGCGCGGAGTTTCTGCCCGGCTGCCGAAACTTTGAAAACCGGCCGCTCGCCTCCACCACATCAAAACCGCTGCTTTACGGCTATTATCTGCTGGACGAGAAACCGCAGAACTTCGAGGCCGTCGCCTGCAACATCGCGCAGAACTACAAGCTCTCGTACAAAAACGCGGCGGACAACGCCCGCGACCATGTTCTCCAGACCTTTGAAAACTCCTGCTGGTGCGCCTCCTACAACGGGGCGGTGAATGTCAGCTTCGCGGTGGAGGACGAGGGCACCAACCGCTTTTTTGAGACGACCTTCCCCCACAAATGGGCCACCGAGTACCTGCTGCTCTTTATCGCCACCATCCACCAGAAGTACGCGGTGCAGAAATACCTCGACGACCTGGGCGAGCTGGCCTGCCCGCACTATGACTATGACCTGATGTGGCGCCTTTTGCAGCAGGGCGAGATCATGCAGGAAAAATGCACCCTTTTGAAAAACCGCTGCTTTTTCCAGCTGCCCAGCCATGTGGAGCATGTCAACCGGGTGTACAACTTTTTGCAGTGGTGCTTTGATATCCCCGGCTACACCGCCAGCCTGGACGAGGAGGTGGAAAACTCGGTCAGCGTCTGCAAAAGCTACATCAGCCGCATCAAGAACATCGAGGACCTCGAAAAGCAGATTCGGGGCATCAAAAACGAGATGTCGGTCGCGCTGATCACGGCCAGCATCACCTGCCTGACCTTTTTCAACTCGGCCTACACCACCCTGCGCTCGCTCTTCTCGGGCAATTTCGGCGAGATCGGGGTCAGCGCGGTGGTGCTCACCGGCACCTTCCTCGCCACCATCATCGGCGCGGTGTACAAGCTGTTCGCCCAGACGGACGATATCCGCGAGGTGCGCGAAAAGCTGGAAAAGCTCAAGGGCCAGGTCGTGAGCCGGTGACGGTTTGCCCGGCGGAAAAATATCACAGAAACCATGCGCTTTTGAAGCAGCCCTGCGGTTTGGCCTGATGAGGAGGGATGGACATGGCGGAGAGGATCGTCTTCATTGACAGTGAGGTCGGAGTTTCCGATCACAAGGTCATTGATTTGGGCGCGGTCAGGGAGGACGGCACGCAGTTTCACTCTCCCAGCATACGGGATTTTTCCGCCTTTCTTTCCGGCGCCGGGTTTTTGTGCGGACACAATATCATCCATCACGATCTGCGCTATCTGCGGCCGCTGCTGGGCCGTCCTCTCCTGGCGAAACCAATTGATACGCTCTATCTCTCGCCGCTGCTGTTCCCGGAGCGGCCCTATCACGCGCTGCTCAAGGACGACAAGCTCCAGACCGACGAGCTGAACAACCCTCTCAATGATGCAAAAAAGGCCCGCAGGCTGTTTTATGATGAGGTAAACGCATTTTCGGAGCTGCCCGCCCGCAGAAAAGAGATCTTCTATGGGCTGCTGAGTCCTCTGGAAGAATTCAGCGGCTTTTTTGCCTTTGTGAACTACCGCCCGCCTGTTGCCATGCTGGAACGGGCGATCCGGGAGGAGTATTCCGGCAGGATCTGCGAAAACGCGGATCTGCACACCCTGATCGCCAACCGGCCTGCCGAGCTGGCCTATGCCCTGGCCCTGATCGGCTGCAATGATTCTCACTCGGTCACGCCGGCATGGGTCGTAAAAAATTATCCCGCGATCGAGCCGGTCATGAAGGCGCTTCGCGGCAGGCCCTGCCGGGCCGGATGCGCTTATTGCCAAAAGGCCTTTGACCCCCGCAGAAAGTTGAAAGAGCTGTTTGGCTTTGACCGCTTCCGCTGCTATGGGGGCGAACCGCTCCAGGAGCGGGCGGTTCGGTCGGCGGTGGATGGAAGATCCCTGCTTGCGGTGTTCCCCACCGGGGGCGGAAAATCCATCACCTTTCAGCTGCCTGCGCTGATGGCGGGGCAGACAGAGTATGGGCTGACCGTAGTGATCTCCCCGCTCCAATCTCTGATGAAGGATCAGGTGGACAACCTGAGCGCGTACGGCCTGGTGGATGCTGTCACGGTAAACGGCCTGCTCAGCCCGGTGGAGCGTGCCGAGGCGCTGGAGCGGGTGGCCAACGGATTGGCGGCGCTCTTTTATATCTCGCCGGAACAGCTGCGCTCCCGTACCATCGAGAAGCTGCTGCTCAGCCGAAACGTGGTGCGCTTTGTGATCGACGAGGCCCATTGCTTCTCCGCCTGGGGACAGGATTTTCGGGTGGACTATCTGTACATCGGCGACTTTATCCGGGAGCTGCAGCGCAAAAAGGGCCTGACAGCCCCGATCCCGGTATCCTGCTTTACCGCCACCGCAAAGCAAAAGGTCATCAGCGATATCCGCGATTACTTTAAGCAAAAGCTGGGGCTGGAGATGGAGCTGTTCACCTCGGCCGCCTCCCGGGAAAATCTGCGCTATGCGGTTCTCCATCAGGAGACCGAGGCGGATAAGTACAATGCGCTTCGCTCCCTGATCGAGCAGCGGGACTGCCCCACGATCGTCTATGTCTCCCGCACCAGACGAACCAGACAGCTGGCAGAAAAGCTGACCAGCGACGGGTTCCCCGCCAGGCCCTACAACGGAAAGATGGATCCCTCCGAGAAGATCGCCAATCAGGACGCCTTTCTCTGCGGTGAGGTGAAGATCATCGTCGCGACCTCCGCCTTCGGCATGGGGGTGGATAAAAAGGACGTGCGGCTGGTGATCCACTATGATATCTCCGACTCGCTGGAAAACTACATCCAGGAGGCGGGCCGCGCCGGGAGGGATCCGTCGATCACGGCGGAGTGCTATGTCCTGTTCAACGACAATGACCTCGACAAGCACTTTGTCCTGCTCAACCAGACCAAGCTGAGCATCAGCGAGATCCAGCAGGTCTGGAAGGCCATGAAGGACCTCACCCGGAACCGTGCCACCGTCTGCTGCTCCCCGCTGGAGATCGCCCGGCAGGCGGGGTGGGACGATTCGGGCAGCGACATGGAAACACGGGTCAAAACTGCCGTAGCCGCGCTGGAGAGCGCCGGTTATGTGAAGCGCGGCCGGAATATGCCCCGCATCTACGCCTCCAGCATCCAGGCCGCAAATCTGGAGGAGGCCGCCCGCCGGATCGACTGCTCGCACGCCTTTACCGACGCGCAGAAAGCACAGGCCAGGCGGATCATCAAATCCCTGATCTCCAGCCGCAGCGTTGCCCGTGCCGGAAATGATGACGCGGAGTCCCGGGTGGACTACCTTGCGGATATCCTGGGCATGGAAAAGCGGGAGGTGATCGACTGCGTCAACCTGATGCGGCAGGAGGGCCTGCTGGCCGACTCGATGGATATGTCCGCCTACCTCTGCAGGCAGGATACCCAAAACCGCTCTTTGCAGATCCTGAACCGGTTTGCAAAGCTGGAACGCTTTCTTCTTGGCCGGATGGGTACAGAGGAACAGGGCTTCGCGCTGAAGGAGCTGAACGAGGCGGCCCTGAAGGACGGGATCTCCCATGCATCGGTGCAGATGCTCCGCACCATTCTCTACTACCTGACCATCAAGGGGTACATTGCCAAGCAGGAGCGCAGGATCAGCCAGTATGTCGTGATCACCCCGCTGATGGAGCGGGATCGAATGATGGGAAAGTTTGAAAGACGCATCGAGCTGTGCCGGTTTATCCTCAACCGGCTGTATACCCTGTCCGTCCGGGATGGGGAACCCCGGTCAGACAGCGCCCTGATCCCATTCTCTCTGGTAGGGCTGTATCAGGAGTACTGCGCGCAGCCGGAGCTTTTGCGCGCCGAACCCAAAACGACCCTGACCGATGTGGAGGAAGCGCTTTTGTACCTGTCCAAAACCGGAGCCGTGCAGCTGGAGGGCGGCTTTCTGGTCCTTTACAATGGGATGGAGCTGAAGCGCCTGATCCTGGACAACAAGATCCGATACAAGCAGGAGGACTATAAGACCCTGAACGAGTATTACCGGCAGAAGATCCAGCAGATCCACATTGTGGGCGAGTACGCCAACCTGATGGTGCGGGATTATGACGCCGCTTTGCAGTTTGTTCAGGATTATTTTCAGCTCGATTTCAAAAAGTTCATCGCTAAGTACTTCAAGGGCGAGCGGGCCGCCCAGATCGACCGGAACATTACGCCGGAAAAGTACCGCCAGCTGTTTGGCGAACTGTCCGAAACACAGGCCCGGATCATACAGGATGCCGAGTCTCAGTACATTGTGGTGGCGGCGGGCCCCGGCAGCGGCAAAACAAGGGTGCTGGTCCATAAGCTTGCCTCTCTGCTGACACTGGAGGACGTCAAGCACGAGCAGCTGCTCATGGTGACCTTTTCCCGGGCCGCGGCCACAGAGTTCAAAAAGCGGTTGATCGATCTGATCGGCAACGCGGCCAACTTTGTGGAGATCAAGACCTTTCACTCCTATTGCTTTGACCTTTTGGGCAAGATCGGCAGCCTGGATCAGGTGGAAAACGTGGTAAAGGATGCTGCCGCGCTGATCGAAAGCGGCGGCGTAGAGCCAAACCGGATCGCAAAAACCGTGCTGGTGATCGATGAGGCCCAGGACATGGATGAGAACGAATTCCGGCTGATCCGCGCGCTGATCCGGCGCAATGAGGAGATGCGTGTGATCGCGGTGGGCGATGACGACCAGAACATCTACGAGTTTCGTGGGTCCGACTCCCGCTATATGCGTGGGCTGATCCGGGAGTTCGGCGCGGTACAATATGAGATGATCGAAAATTTCCGCAGCTGCGGCAGCATTGTGGCACTGGCAAATGCCTTTGCCCGTTCGGTTTCGGCACGCATGAAAACGCAAAAGCTCCGGGCCATGCGGCAGGAGCAGGGCGTTGTCCAGATCGTCCGCCACACCGGCGGGCATCTGGAGCAGCCGGTTGCCCGGCAGATCGCTGAAACCTGCCCCGGCGGCAGCGCGTGCGTTTTGACCAACACCAATGAGGAGGCGCTGCAGGTTCTGGGCCTGCTGACCCGACGCGGCATCCGCGCCAGGCTGATCCAATCCATGGATGGCTTTCGGCTGTATGACCTCGCGGAGATCCGCTTCTTCCTCAAGATCATCGACCGGCGGCAGGCCGGCGCCCCGGTGATCAGCGATGCGGTTTGGAGAGAGGCAAAGGAACGTCTCTGCGATGCTTATAAGGACAGCAGCTGCCTGGAAAACTGCCTCAACCTGATCGCTGATTTTGAGCGGGTCAACAGCTATGGCAAGTACCGAAGCGACCTGGAGGAATTCATTCGCGGCTCCCGGTATGAGGACTTTTATGCCGATGACCGGCAGACGGTCTTCGTCTCTACCATCCACAAGGCCAAGGGAAGAGAGTTTGACAGCGTCTATCTCCTGCTGGACCAGCTTCCTCTTCAGACCGACGCCGACCGGCGCAAGCTCTATGTTGGGCTGACCCGTGCCAAAAATAACCTCTACATCCATTGCAATACGGATCTCTTTGATGGATATCAGATCCCCGGAGTGGAGCGGCAGACCGATCCCGTTTGCTATCCCGAGCCGGAAGAGCTTGTTCTCCAACTGACCCACCGGGACGTTGTGCTGGACTTTTTCAAGGGCAAAAAGGCGCAGCTTTTGCATTTGCACAGCGGCAGCCCGCTGCAGCTTGACCAGCAGTATCTCACGGCACAGTGTAACGGAAAACCATTCCGGGCAGCAAAGCTCTCCCAGGCCTGCACCGCAAGGATCGAAGAGCTGCGCAAAAAGGGGTACCGCCCGGTTTCCGCCGAGGTTCGGTTCCTTGTCGCATGGAAGGGCAGGGAGGACGAGCAGGAAACTGCCGTTCTGCTGGCGGATGTGCGGTTCTCCGCCGCCCGGGCATAGCCTGCCTCAAAAAGGGCTTTTGCTGGCACAGGATCTGTGCTACAATATAAAACAGAACCTGCCCGATTGTGGGCAGCATGAAACAGCGAAGGGAGAAGAAATGGCAGTCAATCGTTTTGTGCTCAACGGCATCTCGTACCACGGCAAGGGTGCGATCGCGGAGATCCCCGGCCTCGTAGAGGCAAAGGGCTGCAAAAAGGCCTTTATCGCCTCTGACCCGGATCTGGTCAGGTTCGGCATCACCAAAAAGGTCACCGACCTGCTGGACGCCAAGGGCATGGCCTATTCGGTCTACTCGGATATCAAGCCCAATCCCACCATTGAAAATGTCAAGTCGGGCGTCGAGGCCTACAAGGCATCCGGCGCGGATTATATGATCACCATCGGCGGCGGCTCCTCAATGGACACCGGCAAGGCCATCGGCATCATCATCAACAACCCCGAGTTCGCGGACGTGCGCAGCCTTGAGGGGGTTGCCCCCACCAAAAACCGCACCGTCTTTACCATCGCGGTGCCCACCACCGCCGGTACCGCCGCCGAGGCCACCATCAACTATGTCATCACCGATGTCGAGAAAAAGCGCAAGTTCGTCTGCGTCGACGTCAACGACATCCCCGACATCGCCATCGTCGACCCGGACATGATGTCCACCATGCCCAAGGGCCTCACCGCCGCCACCGGCATGGACGCGCTGACCCACGCCATCGAGGGCTACACCACCGCCGCCGCCTGGGAGCTGGCCGACTGCCTCAACCTTGAGGCCATCAAGCTGATTGCCGCCAACCTGCGCAAGGCGGTCAACAACGACCCCGAGGGCCGCGAGGCGATGGCGCTGGGCCAGTTTGTCACCGGCATGGCCTTCTCGAACGTCGGGCTGGGCATCGCCCACTCGATGGCCCACACCCTCGGCGCGGTGTACGACACCCCCCACGGGGTGGCCTGCGCCATGATGCTGCCCATCGTGATGGAGTACAACCAGGACGCCACCGGCGACAAGTTCAAGCACATTGCCGAGGCGATGGGGGTGGACACTACCGGCATGGACGAGGCCGCCTACCGCAAGGCCGCCATCGATGCGGTCAAGCAGCTGTCGGCCGACGTGGGCATCCCCACCAGGCTCGAGGCGATGAAGGAGGAGGACCTGCAGTTCCTGGCCGAGTCGGCCGCCGCGGACGCCTGCGCCCCCGGCAACCCGAAACCCGCCACTGTGGAGGACTTCAAGACCCTGTTCCGCAAGATCATGTAAAACCTTTCCAACGCAGGGCAGAGGGGGCATGCGCCCCCTCTGTTTTGGTATGAAAGGGCAGGGAGGACGCTTTTTGCCCCTTTTTCCCAAAAAGATTTTGTAAAAAGGCAAAAGAACATTTGAAACTGCCCGCGCAATGCTGTATAATGTGGAAAAGAAGTGAAAGCGCAACCAGCGCGACAGGAGGATCGATGATGGACGCTCAGTTTACATGGCTGGACAGCTACAACATCGGTGTGGAGATCATTGACAAGGAGCATCAGCGCCTTTTCCGGATCATCAACAGGCTGTATGCCTACCGGGACGAGGAGCGGGACGCCCAGTGGACCTGCCAGGAGGGCATCAAGTTCTTCAAAAACCACGCGACCCAGCACTTTGACGACGAGGAGGCCTACATGGCCTCGATCCAGTACAAGGGGCTGGAGCGCCACAAGCAGATCCACAGGGGCTTCCGGGAAGGCACCCTGCCCGCCCTCGAAAAGGAGCTGGAGCAGAGCGGCTATTCTCCCAACGCGGTGGATCACTTCCTCGGTGTCTGTGCCGGCTGGCTGATCGGCCATACCATCACCGAGGACCTCTCGATCGCGGGCAAGGGGGTGCGCCGGTGGGAGAACGTGCTGCCCGGCGGCGAGCTGACCGCGATGAAGCAGGCCATCACCCAGCTGGTCTTTGAGATGTTCCATCTCGAATCCAAGCTGATCAGCGACGCCTACGGCGGCGAAAAGTTCGGCCGGGGCATCTACTACCGGTTTGTCTACGACAACAACGGCGAAGAGGAAAAGCCGGAGGTGCTGCTGGCGCTGGACGAGCAGCTGCTCATCGGCACGGTGGGCAAGGTGCTGGGCATCAAGACCAACCACCTCGACTCGATGCTGGTTCATGCCTCCCGCTACACCGCCCGGCAGATCATCGAGCGGGTGCTGGGGCAGTTCCCCGCGATGGAAAACTACAAGCTGCAGCAGGAAAACCTGCTCTCCTACGATCAGTTCCGCACCGTGCTGAGCAAAACAAACACCCAGGCCAGCCTGCTGTTCGACAGCGGGGCGGGGTATTTTGCCTTCTGCATCCTCGCGCCGCACCTGCTGGAGGACGGCATCGGCACCCCGCTGGGGAGCAACAACGCGATGGCCGAGGTGGAAAAGTACCTCGCCAAGCACGAGAGCGAGACCGCCAAGCCCACCGTGCTGGTGGTGGACGACTCGGTGGTCATCCAACAGAACATGAAGCAGCTGCTCGAGGCCGACTACAACGTCTCGATCGCGGGCTCCGGGGTGTCGGCCATCCGGGCCATCGCCCTCAACCCGCCCCAGCTGGTGCTGCTGGACTATGAGATGCCCATCTGCGACGGCCGCCAGACCCTCGAGATGATGCGCTCGGAGGCCGCGTTCGACGATGTGCCGGTCATCTTCCTGACCGGCAAGGGGGACGTGGAGAGCGTGCGGCAGGTGATGGCCCTGCAGCCCGCGGGCTATCTGCTCAAAAAGCTCAAGCCCGAGGAGATCAAAAAGCAGATCGACCTCTTTTTTGAAAAGCAGAAAAAGAAGAAAAAGTAAGCAGAACCCAAAACACGATCCGGGCCTCATCCAAGCGGGTGCGGGCCCGGTTTTTGGTTGGGGCCGGTTTTTGGTTGCTGGCTCGGGACGCGAAAAAGCAACAGAAGAAGCAACAAGAGGGAGGCATATAGAATGCTGCTGTTTTTGGAATATCCCCCCTGCTCGACCTGCCAAAAGGCGCGCAGATGGCTGGAGGAGGCCGGCGTGCCGTTCGAGAGCCGCCACATCAAGGCGCAAAATCCCACCGAGGCCGAGCTGCGGGCCTGGCAGGCCAAAAGCGGGCTGCCGCTCAAGCGGTTTTTCAACACCAGCGGGCTGCAGTATAAGGCGCTGCAGCTCAAGGATCGGCTGCCCGCCATGTCCGAGGACGAGCAGTTTGCCTTGCTGGCCACCGACGGCATGCTCGTCAAGCGGCCGATCCTCGTGGGGGATGGCTTTGTGCTGACCGGGTTCCGCGAGGCGGACTGGCGGGCCGCGCTGGGGCTTGGGTGAGGGCGGCGTGGCCCCCGGCTTTGGCCCCGGGCCCGGCCCCGGCCCGGCTCACCGGCGCAGCCCCAACCCGGCACCCAAAGTGTTTGCGGCCCGCAAAAAAGCGGCCGCGCGGCCTTGCGCGGCGGCTGGATCCGTGATAAAATACCTGCAAAGCAGTTTTTGTAATGCTTTTTTTCATCTGACAGCCCGCGCACAGGGCAGGAGGATCCGATCTACTATGAATAGCCCGACCTGAAAACTGCATCCGGTACACTGCGGCGAGCCATAGCGGCCTCGCCTGTTTGCTGTATCTGAATGTAGTTTTGCGGGGCGGCGGAACAAGGGGGGAGCCGGGCCAAAAATGGCTCGGCTGTCCCCCTCTGGTTTGCTGCCCCGTCAGGGAGGGCTTTTTTATGTCTTTTTTTCGAAACTATTTTAGCGGTACAGCGCGCAATGTACCGCTGCTCTGCGCTGTCTCCTTTTTGCAGGGGATGGTCTTTTATGGGCCGATCGCCACCCTCTATCGGCAGGCCGCCGGGGTGAGCGTCTTTGAGATCACCCTCATCGAGAGCCTCTCGCTCGCCGTCTGTATCCTCTGCGAGCTTCCTTGGGGCATGCTGGCCGAGCGCATCGGCTACAAAAACACCCTTGTTTTGTGCAACGGGCTCTATTTTGTCTCCAAGCTCATCTTCTGGCGGGCGGAGGGCTTTGGGGGCTTTCTGGCCGAGCGGCTGCTGCTGGGGGTGGTGCTGGCGGGGGTGTCCGGCTGCGATGTCAGCATGCTCTACCTCTCCTGCCCCGCGGGCAAAAGCCAGCGGGTGTTCGGCCTCTACGACAGCCTCGGCACCGCCGGGCTGCTGGCGGCGTCCCTCGTCTACGCCCGGTGGATCGGGCAGAACTACCGGCTGGCGGGCCTGCTCACGGCGGTCAGCTACGGGCTGGCGGCTTTGCTGTCGCTCGGTTTGGCCGAGGTGCGGCCCCCAAAAACCGAAAAGCCCCGCCTCGCCGCCGAGCTGGGCGGCCTGCTGCGCGGCCTCGTGGGCAACCGGCAGTTAGCGGCGCTGGTGCTCGGCGCGGCCCTGCTGGCCGAGAGCCACCAGACCATCACCGTCTTTCTCAACCAGCTGCAATATAGGCGCACCGGGCTCTCGGACGCTGCCATCGGCTATCTGTATGTGCTGGTCACCCTGGCCGGGCTGCTCGGGGCGTTCAGCGACCGGTTCGCCCGCTGGCTGGGGCGGCGGCGGGCCGCGCAGGCGCTCTGCCTCGCCGCGGCAGCCGCCTGCCTCGCGCTGGCCTTCTGCCCGCGTCCGGTTGCCAGCGGGGCGGCCATCCTCACCCTGCGGCTGGCCTACAGCCTCTTTTGGCCGCTGCAAACCGAGTGGCAGAACCGCCTTGTGCACACCCGGGACCGGGCCGCCGCCCTCAGCCTCAACGCGGTGGTCATGGACGGGGTGGGCATCGCCACCAACCTCGCCTTTGGGCGGATGGCGGCCTGGCACCTGAGCGCCGCCATGCTGCTGGGCGCGGCCTTCTGCGCCGCCGCCCTTGCGCTGGTGAGCGCCGCCGCCCGGCCGGGGCCGCGGGGGGCTGAGGCTCCGCTGACCTCTCCGGCCGCGGCGGAACCCTCGACTGCGCCGGAACCCACAGCCGGATTGGTCGACCGACCCGAGCGGACGGGGGAGGGCTTGACAAATGCAGAAGAAGATATATAATATAGTTATATAACTTAATTATATAACTTGCCGGCGAAAGGAGGAAGCCCCATGCCCAAACAGCGCATCACCAGGGAGATGATCGTCGAGGCCGCCTTTGCGCTGGTGCAGGAGAGCGGCCCGGAGGCCCTGACGGTGGGGGCCATCGCCGCCCGGCTCGGCTGCTCGGTGCAGCCGATCTACAGCTACTGCCGCAGCATGGCGGGGCTGCGGCGGGAGGTGGCCGCCCGCGCGGCCGAGACGCTGCAGGCCCATCTGGCCGCCAGCCTCGACGAGGGCGACCTCTTTTGCAGCACCGGGCAGGCGTATCTGCAATTTGCCCGGCAGCAGCCGCACCTCTTTCGGCTGGCGGTGCTGCACCGGCGGCAGGGCATCGGCAGCTGGCAGCAGCTCTACCGGCAGGAGGCCGACCCCCGCATGGCCGGGCGGATCGCCGCCCAGCTCGGCATCCCGGAACCGACGGCCCGGCAGCTGCACCTGCATCTGCTCATCTACACCATGGGCCTTGGGGCCATCTTCTCCTGCTGCGAGCCGGGCATCGGCGAGGCGGAGGCCCTGGCCCAGCAGCAGGCCGCCTATGAGGCGTTTTTGGCTGCGGCCCGCGCCGGGAGTTTGCAGGGGCAGGCCCCGCAGACCCTAACCGACCCAAACGAACCCGCCGGTCTCGCCGTCCCCGGCGGCCCGGCCCCAGAGGAGGAACGCAGATGAACCACACGACCCTGATCGTCTACCAGAGCAAAACCGGCTTTACCGAGCGGTACGCCCAGCAGATCGCCCGCGGAACCGGCGCGCGTCTGCTGCCGCTGGCCAAAGCGTCTCCGGCCGCGCTGGCCGGGTGCGACACGGTGCTGTTCGGCAGCCGGGCCCACGCCGGGCGGCTGGACGGCTGGGCCAAGGGCAAGCGGCTGCTGGCCGCGGCCAGCGCCAAGGGGGCCCGATGCGCGGTGTTTGCCACCGGGGCCACCCCGGCGGCCGAGCGGGCGACGGTCGAGCAGTTCTGGGCCCAAAGCCTGACCGCCGAAGAGCAGGCCGCCCTGCCGCACTTTTACCTGCAAAGCGGCCTCTGCTACGAAAAAATGTCCCTCCTTGACCGGCTGATGATGAAGAGCCTCGCCGTCATGCTGCGCGGCAAGCAGGACAAAACGCCGGAGGAGGCCGCGATGCAGCGGATGATCGCCGGTTCATTCGACAATTCGGGCGAGGAATACGCCCTGCCGGTGATCGAGTGGATCCGGGCGGGGGAGTGAGGCGGCGCGCCCGCCCGCTAAACGCACAGCACCGGGCATGCCGCGAGGCCCTCGCCCAAACAGCCTTGCCGCCCGCGAACGCCAAACGCCCGAGAGATGCACAAAAAGCCCCCGGCAAAGCGGGGAACCAACGCGGTTCCGCGCCCTGCCGGGGGCTCGTTTTTGCTGATTCTATCGCCAGCAACCATTTATTCCACCGCGCATTCCAGCTGGCGGTCAAAGGGTTCCTGCTCGATATGCTTTTGCCAGGGCTCGGCCGCGTCTACGCAGCCCATCGCCGCGTAAAAGCCCTGCGTCTCCACCGCCGAGTGGGAGGAGATGTACAGCTTTTCCGCCCCCTGCCGCCGGGCCCAGTCCTTCGCGGCGGCAAACAGCGCCCGCCCGATGCCGCCGCCCCGCCGGTTTTGCGAGACGTGCAGGGCGGAAAGATCCCGGTACTGGCCCGCGCTGCCGTAGGGCTGCGCCTCCACCGAGGCAAACCCCACCAGCACGCCGCCCGCAAAGGCCCCCAGCACCAGCCCGCCGGTGCGCGCGGTGTTTTGCAGGCAACGCACCAAAAAGGCGTAGTCCGCCTCGGACCAGTCGTCCACAAACGGGGCGCTGCGCACCACCCACGCGCCGCCCTCCCGGCGCAGGCAGTCGGTCACCACCTGCCTGCGCACAAATCGGGCAAAGAGCGCCCGGTCGATCTCATCTTCCCGCAAGGGCCGGTACTCGATCATGGCAAGCGCCTCCTTTTGGTCAAACCTGTTACGCCTCGCTCAGCCGCAGCAGCATCCCGCTGATGGGGGCCAGCGGCAGGCAGAGCCGCCCGTTCGGGTCGGTGGTATACACCGCGCCGCCGGGCCCCCCGTACAAGGATCCGTCCGCCGGGCCGGGGGTGGGGCCGCCCCAGCAGCTCCAGGCGGTGTTTAGCAGCAGCTGGGCGCGGCAGGGCCGGTCCATCGGGATGCCGTAGCTTGGGTAGGGGTGATCCTGGGTGTTCATCACGGCCAGCAGCCGCCCGCCGTTTGCATCGCAGCGCAGCCAGGCGTACACCCCGCCCAGCGCATCATCCGCTACCAGCCAGCGGAAACGCTCGGGGTGGTATTCGTCCCGGTACAGGGCCGGTTCGCTGCGGTACAGCTGCCCCAGCACCCCAAAATACCGCTGGAACGCATCGTGGAACGGGTAGCGCAGCAGCGGCCAGTCCTGCTCGCGGGCCTCGTCCCACTCGCGGAACTGGGCAAGCTCGTTGCCCATAAAGTTCAGCTTTTTGCCCGGATGGGTGAACATGTAAAAGTAGAGCAGCCGCGCCCCGGCGCACTTTTCCTCATAGGTGCCCCACAGCTTGTCGATCACGGTCTTTTTGCCGTGCACCACCTCGTCGTGGGAGAGGGCCAGCAGGTAGAGCTCCTG
>DKVN01000020.1 GCA_002491225.1 Faecalibacterium sp. UBA7177 | reverse complement strand
GCCGTCCCGCCGGGCGGGACGGCGGCTCCATCGTCCGTGTTGTGATCTCTTCAGCGCATCAGCGCAAGCGCCTGCGGGCGGGGCGCTTACAGCCCGGCCTCCTGGATGGCATCGTTGGCGCGCTCGAGGATGGTCTGCATGGTGGTGTCGATGTCCTGCTGGCCCATGCCGTAGAGCGGGGCCTCGCTGGTCCAGATCTGGCTGATGGTGGTGTCGGCGGGGCCAACGACCTTCTCGGACAGGACCTTGCGGCTGCTGTCGAACCAGGCAGCCTTGAAGGCCTCGGCGGGGATGTTGTCGCACTCGGCGTAGGTGGGCACCATGTTGTCGTTGATGTAGCTCTCGATCTCGGCATCGGTCAGATCGACGCGGGCGGGCACACGGCCGTAGCCCAGGGTGTACTGGTTCTCGGCGATGCACTTGAGGGCCTCAAAGGCGGCCTCCTGATTCTTGGAGGTGGTGGGGATGGCATAGCAGCCGGTGACGGTCAGGGTCGAGGGCTGCTCGCCTTCCGGGTAGGGCATGGGCAGGATGGTGCAGGTCCAGTCGCGGGGGTACTTCTCCGCGTTGGGCAGCATCGAGGCGACCCAGCCGCCGCAGACGAACATGCCAAACTGCGCGGCGTCATAGCTGCCGTCCGCGTTGGCAACACCGGTGGAGGTGAAGGCGTTCCAGGGGTAAACGCCGGCCATGTAGGTGGTGATGTCGGGCTGGATCTTGAGATCGTTGCCCAGGCCGTAGAAGAACTCGACGCTCTCCTTGAAGAGGGGGTCGTCATAGTTGGAGGTGCCGTCGGCCTTGTAGTGCTCGGCGCCCTTCTGCAGGGCGTACATGTAGTTGTAGCAGTCGTAGTCCAGCATCAGCGAGCCGTAGATCTCCTCGTCGGTGTTGGTCAGCTTCCGGGCGGTCTCGATGTACTTCTCCCAGGTCCAGCCCTCGGCGGAGGGGACCTCGACACCGGCATCCGCAAACACCTTGGTGTTGACGAAGGTGCACCAGACGTCGTTGAAGGCGGGCAGGCCGTAGGTCTTGCCGTCGCTGTACACCGGCAGGCTGCCGCCGAAGACGCTCTGCATGTCGTAGCCCGCGGCGCTGGCCAGATCGTCGACCGGGGTCAGGACGCCCGCGTCATAGAAGACCTTCAGCTGGGCGGTGGTGCCGTAGATCAGGTCCAGCTCGTCGCCGGCCTGCAGGGCGACCAGGCGCTTGTCGACCTCGCCGCTGTCCGCCTTGGGGATGATGGTGAACTCGATGTTGATGCCGGTCTTCTCGCGGACCATCTCGACCAGGTCCAGCATCTCAGCGCCGGTGGCCTCGGTGTCGGTGGCGGCGTAGTGCAGGGTCACGCCCGCGTAGGGCTTGTCGGGGTCAGCCGCGGCGGGCTGGGAGTCCCCGGCAGGGGTGCTGTTGCCGGCATCGGCAGCAGGGGTGGAAGAGGCCGCGCCGCCGCAGCCAGCCAGCAGGCTGACAGCCAGCGCGAGCGCAAGGATCAAGGCAAGTGCTCTGCGTTTTTTCATGGTGTAGTTTCCTCCTTGTGTGATTGGGACGTTGGGGACGGGCCCGGCGGGCCCTGTCCTGATTGCATCCTCATTGTACATGGCCTTTTGCGCAAAGAAAATAGGCTGATTTTTCCATTTGTTTGCCGATTTTGACCTATGACAAAAGCTGCAAACAAATGTCAAAATCTGCGCATATACGCTTTGCGCGCGGGGTGGCTATACTATGGGCAGCCTGAATCGAAGGGTATACTATAAGAGGAAAAGAGGTTTTGGGGGATGGCTCCATGCAGCGAGGCGGTGCGCCGGGCCGCCAGCGTTACCCCCTCGGCGCGGCAGCTTGCCTGGCAGGCGCTGGAGTTTTACGGCTTTGTCCACTTTGGCATCAACACCTTTACCGGCCAGGAGTGGGGGAACGGCAGCGAGTCCCCTGCCCTCTTCTGCCCCGACCGGCTCGACCCCGGCCAGTGGGCCGAGGCCGCCGCCAGCGCCGGGATGCGCGGGCTGATTTTGACCTGCAAGCACCACGACGGCTTCTGCCTCTGGCCCAGCCGGTTGACCGATCACACGGTGGCGGCCAGCCCCTGGCGGGGCGGCAAGGGGGATGTGGTGCGCGAGGCTGCCGAGGCCTGCCGCAGAGCGGGGCTGCGGTTCGGGGTCTACCTCCCCCCCTGGGACCGGCACGACCCCCGCTACGGCACCGGCAGGGCCTATGATGAATACTACATCGGCCAGCTGACCGAGCTGCTCACCGGGTACGGCGAGCTCTTCTGCATCTGGATGGACGGGGCCTGCGGCGAGGGGGCGAACGGGAAGGTGCAGCAGTACGACTGGCCCGCCTACTTTGAGACGGTGCGGCGGCTGCAGCCCGGCGCGGTGCTCAGCATCTGCGGGCCGGACGTGCGCTGGTGCGGCAACGAGGCCGGGCAGGGCCGCGCCGCCGAGTGGAGCGTGGTGCCCGCCGCCCTGCAGGCGGCAAACTACACCGCCGCGCACAGCCAGAAGGCCGAGGGGGGCGGGTTCTCCCGCAGTTTGGGCAGCCAGAACGCAGACTTAGGCAGCCGGGCGGTGCTGGAAGAGAACGCGGCGCAGGGCGGAGAACTGGTCTGGTACCCGGCCGAGGTGGACACCTCGATCCGGCCCGGCTGGTTCTACCACCCCGGGGAGGACGCCGCGGTGCGCAGCCCCGAGGAGCTGTTCGGCATCTATCTCGGCTCGGTGGGGGCGAACGCCGCGCTGCTGCTCAATCTGCCGCCCCGGCCGGACGGGCGGCTGGCCCCGCCCGACCTCGCCAGCCTTAAGGGGCTGGGGGCGCTTTTGCGCGGGCGGCTGGGCCGCGACCTTGCGCCGCAGGCGGCGTTTGCCGCCGACAGCGCGGCCCCCGGCTGCCCGGCCGAGGCCGCCCGCGGCGGGCGGCAGGGCTGCTGGCAGGCGGCAGAGGGGCGCGAGGCGGCGGAGCTGACCCTCACCTTCCCCGAACCGGTGGCAGCGCGGTACCTCTCGCTGCGCGAGGAGCTGACGGTGGGTCAGCGGATCGAATCCGGCGAGGTACTGCTGGATGGCGAAAAAGCCACTGAATTCACGGTGGTGGGTGCCCGGCGGCTCTGCCCGCTGCCCGACGGTGCGCGCTGCCGCCGCATCACCTTGCGCATCACCGCCAGCAGGCTTGCGCCGACCCTGCAGGAGATCGCGGTGTACTGAGGGGCGGGGTGCGAAACCATCCGCAAAACATCCTAAAGATTTCCCAAGATACGGGCAGGGCCTGCCCCGCTGACAGCGGGGT
>DKVN01000169.1:1004-6087 GCA_002491225.1 Faecalibacterium sp. UBA7177 | reverse complement strand
GTGTTGTTGGTGTTGGTGGCGATGTTCGCGCCCTGGTTGAGGATCTCGTTTTTGACCCCGCGCTCGACATTCGGCAGGTCGGTGGTGTCCCCGAGGGTCAGCTGATCCCCCAGCGAGACAAAGACGATCTGCTTTTTGTTGTTCACGGCGGTCAAAAGCTCCAGAAAGCAGGCGTAGCTCTCGATGTAGCGCTGGCTCACAAAGGCGATCATCGCGTCCGAGCCGCGCAGGTTGCGCAGCATCGGCACGATCCATTTGTCGTTGACCTTGTCAAACGCCTTGTCCGCGTACACCCGCAGGCCGTACTGCCTCTGCATCGGCACCACGGCCGACTGGAACACGGTCTGCCAGTCGTCGCTGGCATAGCTGATAAACACATAGGGCTTGCGCTGCGAACACTCGGTGATGTCCAGGCAGCGTTCCAGATACTCTGAGCGTTCCTTTTTCTGCTCCTCACTCAATGCTATGTTTTCTGCTCCTCTCGCCAAAACGTGTTGCTCACGATTATCATGAACCAAAAGCGCCGAAATGTCAAGGAATCTGACCTTTTCCGGCCTTATCCGGCCGCGTTCTGCGGTTTACAGCTTGCTCTCGATCGCCTCGATATCCTTGCGCTGTTCCTCCCTGCTCAGGGCCGCAAACGGCACGAGGCACCTGTGAACGCGGTTCGCGCTGTCGGTCTCGGGGCCGTAGGTCCAGTTGTTCAGGTAGTGGTAGCGGTTCCAGCGGATGTGCTCCAGCTCGGCGGCCTGCTCCACCGGCATCCCGTCTTGCAGCAGCCGGGTCAGGGTGGCAAGATAGTCGCTGGAGCTGACATTCGAGTACCGCTTAAAGGCGTCCAGCTTTTCCCAGGGCTCGCCGCCGTACTGCTTCGCGTAAAATTCGTGCTGGCGGCGGGCCGCCTGCATGGCCTCCTCGTTGAAGATGGCCTCGGCGCGGGCGGTCTCGTGCGCGCTGCCAAAGCAGACCAGCCGCTCGCTGCCAAACAGGCTGGTCAGGATGTCCCGGCTCGGCGCGTAGACATGGATGGGGCAGTGCAGCGGCGCGGCCGCCAGCAGGCGGCTGGCCTGCACAGCGCCGCTCTGCTCCTCCTCGCTGCACAGGATGATCCGGTCAAAGTCCCGCATTTCGGTGTAGGCGTACTGCCCGTCATGGTGAAAGATCACCTCGTCCGGGGCCATCCTGTCCAGCATCGTGTGCTCGCGGCAAAAGGAGGTGCCGTCCCCGTAAATGTGATACTCCAGATGCTGGGCGGGGTCGATCAGGTTCATCTGCAGCCCGTACAACAGCAGGTTCTGCCCCACCGGGCCAAAGCCGAGGATGGCGATCCGCTCGTTGTGCAGGACGGGATGATCCTTCCAGTACTGCCGCGCGCAGTTTTCGGCAAGGCTGAAGACGGTCACCATCGGATCCTCGATGCTCTGGCGCGCAACGCCGTCCAGCATGATGTAGACCTTTTTGCCCCGCAGCGCCGCATAGTGGCGGGTAAAAAAGGCGAGGTTTTTCTCATCGCCCGAAAACATCAACAGGTACCGCGCCGCGCCCTCGATCAGCTTGTCCTCCCCGCGGATGCGGCGGCGGGGCGCGAGACTCTCAAACGCGTAGTCCGCATAGGCGGAATCCCCGTACACGACACTCACATCCGGGCCCAGCAGCTTGGCCCAGTTGACCAGATCGCGCATCCTGTGGAAGATCTGCGCCAAGACGGTCAGCGAGACCAACAGGCCCCAATAGCGCCCGATCTGCAGCAAAAGGCCCACCGGCACATCCCCCTCGACCGAGCCGGAATAGAGCTTGATGGCGGAGTAGATGGTATCCAGAAGGGGATAGAGATGGACCTCCTGCGCACAGAAAATGGGGTAGTAGCAGTACATCCCGATCAAAAACGGGACAAGCTTGCTCACAATGCCCCAGATGCGGCGCGCGGTCTGGCGACACTTTTTCATCACAGGCTCCTTATCCGGCCGGCAGCCCGTGCTGCCGGCTCCCTTTTGGTGTTCGCCCGGCAAAAACCGCCCGTTGACGCGTTCCCCCGGTTTTTCATACAATTATAGGGGCAGGGTGCGTTTTCTGTCAAGGCGGGGGACACTCCCGGGGCGCTTTTGCCGCGGTTTGCCGCCGTTTGGCCCCGCAAAGGGCGAAAAATGGTGAAAATGCCCCTATTTGCATTGATTCCCGGCCGCAAATAGTGTAAAATAGAACAAATTGGTAACAGTAATGCGGAGGAACCGCCGTCTGCCCCTGCCTGTTTCACGCTGCCTGTCTTTCGGGCGCCGGGGCGGCCTTGCGGGGTTCCGATCATGGGATGCGCCCGGCGTTTTGCCTTTGCGGCAGCGCCGCACAAACGCCCGGGCCCGCCCTTTTGAGAGATCTGGTGATGTGGATTGTTGAATCTTCTGCCAACCCTTCTGCGGCATTTTCGCAAGCAGGTGCTGGCCCTCTTTGACATCCTGATCCTCACGGCGGCGTATCTGCTGCCCTGGGTGGTCATCAATGGGCGGGCTTCCTACCAGAAATATATCAGCCTGCTGGTGGCAAGCTGCTTTTTCTTTGTCTGCTGCTTTGAGATCATCTATGCGATCATGGGCATTTACGACAGCCTCTGGCGATATGCCGAGGTGGTCGAGTTCTACCGCCTCTGCGTGGCTTCGGCCATCGCGGTGGTGGTGTTTGTGCTGGGCACCCTGCTGCTCTACCGGGATGTGCGCATCCCCATCACGGTGTATATGCTCAGCGCGATGTTCGCCGTCTCGCTCACCACCTACTCCCGGCTGATCTACCGGATGTACCGCAATGTCCGGCTGGGCAAAAGCAGCAAACAGGCGCGGCGCACCCTGCTGATCGGCGCGGGGGACGCGGCCTCCACCCTGCTGCACGAGCAGTTCAAGACCCCCAGCCCCGAGATGAACATCATCGCCTGTGTGGACGACGCCCCCGAAAAGATCGGCCGGTACATCATGGGGGTGCAGATCATGGGCACCACCGAGGAGATCCCCGAGATCGTCGAGGACTGCGGCATCGAGAGCATCCTGCTGGCCATCCCCACCCTCGATGAGGACGGCAAGCGCCGGATCCTCTCGATCTGCAACCGCACCAAGTGCAATGTCAAGATCCTGCCGGACATCGTCAAGATGATCACCGACGGCAAGGACATCGCCTCCCGCATCCGGGACGTGCGGGTGGAGGACCTGCTCGGCCGGGAGGAGATCCAGCTCTCCGGCGCGATCACCCAGTACCTCAGCAGGCATGTGGTCATGGTCACCGGCGGGGGCGGGTCGATCGGCTCGGAGCTCTGCCGCCAGATCGCCTCCTGCGGCCCGGCCAAGCTGATCATCGTGGATATCTACGAGAACAACGCCTACGACATCCAGCAGGAGCTCCGGCGCAAGTACGGCGCGGGGCTGAACCTCGAGGTGCAGATCGCCTCGGTGCGGGACTCCCGCAAGATGGACGCCCTGTTTGAGCGCTACCGCCCGCAGGTGGTCTTCCACGCGGCGGCCCACAAGCATGTGCCCCTGATGGAGGACAGCCCCGAGGAGGCGGTCAAAAACAACGTCTGCGGCACCTACAACGTGGCCTCCAGCGCCGCCAAGTACGGGGCCGAGCGGTTTATTCTGATCTCGACCGACAAGGCGGTCAACCCCACCAACGTGATGGGAGCCACCAAGCGGGTGTGTGAGATGGTGGTGCAGGCCATGTCCGGCAAGAGCCGCACCCAGTTTGCGGCGGTGCGGTTCGGCAATGTGCTGGGCTCGAATGGCTCGGTCATCCCGCTGTTTAAGGATCAGATCGAGGCGGGCGGGCCGGTCACGGTCACCCATCCGGACATCGTGCGCTATTTTATGACCATCTCGGAGGCGGTGAGCCTGGTGCTCGAGGCAGGGGCGATGGCCACCGGCGGCGAGATCTTTGTGCTGGACATGGGCAAGCCGATGCGGATTCTGGACCTGGCCGAAAACCTCATCAAGCTGGCCGGGTTCATCCCGTATAAGGATATTGAGATCCGCTTTACCGGCCTGCGCCCCGGCGAAAAGCTCTACGAGGAGCTGCTGATGGACGAGGAGGGCCTGCGCAAGACCGACAACAGCAAGATCTTTATCGGCGCGCCGCTGCGCATGAACAACGCCACCTTCTTTGACCATCTGGCCAGCCTCAAGCAGATCGCCTACTCCAACAACAGCGCCAATCTGGTGCAGGCGCTGCTGGACATTGTGCCCACCTTCCACCACAAGGGCAAGGAGGATGCGGCCGACGGAGTTGGCGGCGCGGACGACAGCGCGGCAAACGGCGCGGCAAACGGCGGCAGCGTGGTGGCCTGAGCGAGCCTGGAAGGGGCTGTGCCGCGGGGCCGGCCAAACGATGCGGCGGGCGCGGCCCGCGGCATGATCGGCACAATGGGAGGGGATCGGGATGTATCTGCGCTGGGGCAAGCGGGCCATTGATTTTGTGCTCGCGCTGGGCGGGGCGATTCTGCTCTCGCCGCTGCTGCTGGTGCTGGCGCTCTGGGTCAAGCTGTCCTCGCCGGGGCCGGTGCTTTTTAAGCAAAAGCGGGTGGGGCGGGACAAGAGCTTTTTCATGATCTACAAGTTTCGCAGCATGCGCACCGATACCCCCCGCGACATGCCCACCCATCTGCTGGAAAACCCGGACGCCTTCATCACCCCGGTGGGGCGGTTTCTGCGCAGGACCAGCCTGGACGAGCTGCCCCAGATCTTCAACATCCTCAAGGGGGAGATGAGCGTTGTCGGCCCCCGCCCCGCCCTCTGGAACCAGGACGACCTGATCGCCGAGCGGGACAAATACGGCGCCAACGCCCTGACCCCCGGCCTGACCGGCTACGCCCAGATCCACGGCCGGGACGAGCTGCCCATCCCGGTCAAGGCCGAGCTGGACGGCTGCTATGCCAAAAACGTCAGCCTCTGGCTGGACATCAAAATCTTCTTCGGCACCATCGGCAGCGTGCTGGGCCACAAGGGCATTGTGGAGGGCAAGCAGCCGGAGGAGGGCAGCCGCTGAGCAAAACGCCCCCAAAACGTGCAAAAAGGAGCCCCGCACCGCGCTTTGACTGGCGCAGTGCGGGGCT
>DKVN01000169.1:0-727 GCA_002491225.1 Faecalibacterium sp. UBA7177 | reverse complement strand
GTCCAGCAGCTGGCGGAACACCTCGCTGCCGTTCTCGATAAAGCAGTGTTTCGCGGCCTCGGCGGTGAGCGCATCGGGCATCGCCAGCCGCAGGCGGAGCACCTCGCTGCCCATCTCCTCGATCCAGCAGTCCACCGCAAAGCCGTCCGGCATTTTTTGCACCTCGGCGTGGTGCTGGGCCGCCTTGCGCGCCCAGGCCTGCAGGCGGATCACCGCCCGCGCCGCGCCCTCCCGCACGGTGCGGGGCAGGTCGAGGGCGAGGCTGTCGGCCACCTCGGCCCCCTTGGGGGTGATGGCATAGCGGCCGTCCTCGCCGCGTGCGGCAAGCTGCTGGTCGGTCAGGCTCTCGATGGCGGCGCACAGCTCAAAATAATTGACCAGCTCCTCCTGCATCAGGGCCTGCTCCAGCAGCTCCCGGTCCAGCGGGCCGGCCGTCTGCAGCAGGTAGCACAGCAGGATGCGGATCTCGGCCCCATTGGTCAGCCCGCCCAGCTTGACCCCGGCGGTAAAGGCATCCCCCGGCATCGCTTCACGTCCTTTCGGCGCGCCTTCCGGCGCGTTCGCTGCCTCTTATTATACGAGCCGGAGGCCGCGGTTGCAAGGGGGCAAAAACGCGTTTTAACCAAACACCGTCTCGATCCGCTTGCGGCTGCCGGGGGTGGAGTAGACCCAGTGCTCGAGCCTGCCCTCGGTGATAAAATAGCGCAGCGCAAACCGCACCGGCTCG
>DKVN01000037.1:4581-5591 GCA_002491225.1 Faecalibacterium sp. UBA7177 | reverse complement strand
GAGGGCCTGCGCTTCGCCATCCGTGAGGGCGGCCGTACCGTCGGTTCCGGCGTCGTCTCCAAGATCTTCGAGTAAGCCTTCGCTGCTCGCGGTTTTGGGCCGATTGACCTGAAAAAACCTCAAAGCGTCCCCCTGCCCCGAAAAGGGCAGGGGGACGCTTTTCTATGGCAAAAAGATGTGCTATAATAAGGGCGGCCTATCAGCCATTGCAAGGGAAAGAACGTGCCCCCGCCGAAAATCAAGACGCGGGGTTACAAGACCGTCAGGGGACAACAAGAGGGGAAGGGAATTTTTATGCAGCACGAAACGGTGATCGTCATTGATTTTGGCGGCCAGTACAACCAGCTGATCGCCCGCCGGGTGCGGGAGTGCGGGGTCTATTGCGAGGTCTGCTCCTGGCGTACCGGCCTTGACGAGATCTTAGCCAGATCGCCCAAGGGCATCATCCTCACCGGCGGGCCCAACAGCGTCTACGATCCCGCCTCGGCCAGCTATCCCGCCGCGCTCTTCTCGGCGGGGGTGCCAGTGCTGGGCATCTGCTACGGCAGCCAGCTGATGATGCATCTTTTAGGCGGCCGGGTCGCCCGCGCGCCCGAGCGGGAGTACGGCAAAACCGAGGTGCAGGTCAACACCGCATCCAAACTGTTTGCCGGGGTCAGCGAGCGCACTATCTGCTGGATGAGCCACAACGACTACATTGCCGAGCCAGCCCCCGGCTTTGCCGTCTCGGCCCACACAGCCCACTGCCCGGTGGCCGCTGCCGAGGACGCTGCCCGCGGCCTCTACGCAGTGCAGTTCCACCCCGAGGTACTGCACACCCAGGAGGGCAGCAGGATGCTCGCGAACTTCGTCTACGGGGTCTGCGGCTGCCGGGGCGATTGGAAGATGGACTCCTTTGTCGAGCATTCGATCGCCGCCCTGCGGCAGAAGATCGGCAGCGGCCGGGTGCTCTGCGCCCTCTCGGGCGGGGTGGACTCCAGCGTCGCGGCCGTGCTGCTGGCCAGGGCGGT
>DKVN01000037.1:1616-4216 GCA_002491225.1 Faecalibacterium sp. UBA7177 | reverse complement strand
CGGACGAGGTGGAGGCGGTCTTCGGCCCCAACGGCCCCTACGACCTCAACTTCATCCGGGTCGATGCGCGGCAGCGGTTTTACGACAAGCTGGCCGGGGTCGAGGAGCCCGAGCACAAGCGCCGGATCATCGGGGAGGAGTTCATCCGGGTCTTCGAGCAGCAGGCCAAACAGGTGGGCCGGGTGGATTACCTCGTGCAGGGCACCATCTATCCGGACGTGGTCGAGAGCGGGCTCGGAGGCGAGTCGGCGGTCATCAAGAGCCACCACAACGTGGGCGGCCTGCCGGATCATGTCGAGTTCAGGGAGATCGTCGAGCCGCTGCGCAGCCTCTTCAAGGACGAGGTGCGCGCCGCCGGGCGGCAGCTGGGCCTGCCCGAGCAGTTGGTGGCCCGCCAGCCCTTCCCGGGGCCGGGGCTCGCCATCCGCATCATCGGCGCAGTCACGCCGGAAAAGGTCAAAATGGTGCAGGAGGCGGACGCCATCTTCCGCGAGGAGATGGCCAAAGCCGGCATGGGCGCGGCCGCCAACCAGTACTTCGCGGCCCTCACCAACATGCGCAGCGTCGGGGTCATGGGCGACGAGCGCACCTACGACTACGCCGCCGTGCTGCGCGCCGTCACCACCACCGACTTCATGACCGCCGAGGCCGCCCCCTTGAGCTGGGAGCTGCTCAGCACGGTCACCAGCCGCATCGTCAACGAGGTGCCCCACATCAACCGCGTCCTCTACGACTGCACCGGCAAACCCCCGGCGACCATCGAATTTGAGTGAGAAAAAATCACACAGATTATGATGAAACAGCAGATCCGCCAGAAGCGGCATCCCCAGGGATGCGCATCCGGCGGATCTTTTACATCTGGTCGATCAAAGCAAAAACAACAGCCTGCTGCTCCTCACTCAACCTCGACCAGCGTTCCAAAAGCTTTTTCTGCGATTCGGTCAGGGAGACGGGGGCATCTTCTTCCGCGAACAGCTGAGAGAGTGGAAGGCCAAACGCTGCGCAAATTTTTTCGAGAGAAGAAACGGTTGGAACCATCTTCTTGCGATACCATGACGAAATGGTGGACTGCGGTAAACCGGAGCGTTCGGCAAGCTGGTACTCTGTCCAACCCCGCGCCTGTCGATATGCGGTGATGACCGCGAGAATATCCCTCACCAGTATCGCCCCCATTGCTTGTGTTCTTCGTAAATTATACTTTTCTGAATCGTTGCGCTTTAATCATTTCTATCGTATAATTTTAGCGGTTTACACAACCAATAAAGGAGAAAAACGCTTGAGAGAGAAAAGCAGCTTTTCGCCAGACACAGAGAAGCTACGATCACGATTTTCCATTTCAGGCGTATGCGGGCCCAAAATGACCGCAGCTTGTCCCCGCATCTATTGACACCCCAACACCCAAAATAATATAATGTCAGTAACCAGCGCAAAACCCTTTTTGGGGCCTGCGCCGCCCCTGTAGACCGCCCTGCATCAGGCGCGCCCGTTCGGCCGCCTGGCCGGGACGCAGAAAAAACAAAACGCCGGAGAACGCCATGAAACAAGAGCCCGCTCAGCACCAAAAGCACAGGAGCCTTTACCTGCTCCTGTCTATTGTGCTGGTTTTTTGCATCTTTGGCACCATCATCTTTGCGGTGACGCAAAAGACCTCCCGGGAGATGTCCCGCTCGGCCATCCAGAGCCTCAGCGAGAGCCTCGACCTGCTCAAAAGCATGATCGAGACCACCCTGCGCAGCGAGGCCGAGTTCCAGACCCTGCTCGCGCAGGAGCTCGCCCAGTTCGAGGACCCCGAGGCCTACATCCTCCGCTACCAGAAAAACCAGACGATGGTCAAGCTCTCGCTGATCCGCGCGGGGCAGACCGAGGGTATCTCCAGCACCGGCGAGACCTTCACCGGCGAGGAGCTGGATTTCTCGGCGGGCGGCAGGGTCGAGGGGCTTGCGGTCTCGCAGTCCTACGTCAACTACATGGGCACCTGGGCCTACACCATCCGCTGCCCGGTCGAGCGGGACGGCCAGACCCTCGGCACCCTCTATGTCGAGTATGTCTACGACACGATCGACCGCTCGCTGCCCAACGGGTTCTACAACCAGCAGGCGTCGCTCTATGTGATGGACGCCGAGAGCGAGCGGTTCGTCCTCAAGCCCCAGGGCATGGGCCAGCGGGACGCGGGCCACCTGAACCTCGACGACTTCTACCGCGCCAACAACATCGCGGATGCGGCCATCCGCGCCGAGGTGGCCGACTGCCTCGACGGCGGGCGCAACGTCCTCTTTTACCACGACATCCAGGGCGAGCAGGCGCTCAACTATATGTGGCCGGTCAACGGCGGCACGATCTTTCTGGTCGGCTATGTGCCGGTGTCCTCGATCTTGCAGGAGCAGCGCACGGTCAACCAGAGCATCCTCATCCTCATCGCCTCGATGCTCGCCGCCTTTTTGGCCTGCATCCTGCTCTACTCCTTCAACCGGCGTCAGCAGGAGAAGCTCCGCAAGGAGCGCGAGCAGGAGCAGAAGCTGCACAGCCAGCAGCTGGCCGCCGCGCTGCGGGCGGCCCAGGCGGCCAGCGAGTCCAAAACCACCTTCCTCTCCAACATGTCC
>DKVN01000037.1:0-1303 GCA_002491225.1 Faecalibacterium sp. UBA7177 | reverse complement strand
CCGCACCCCCATGAACGCGGTGCTCGGCTTTACCACCCTGCTCGCCCGGGACGCCGAAAACCCGGATAAGGTGCGGGAGTACACCCAAAAGATCACCGCCTCCGGCCAGCACCTGCTCGGCCTCATCAACGACATTCTCGACGTCTCCAAGATCGAGAGCGGCAAGGTGGTGCTCAACTACGAGAAGTTTGCCCTCAACGACGTCGTCGCCTCGCTCGAGGCCATCATCCTGCCGATGGCCCGCGCCCGCAAGCAGGAGTTCCACATCGAGGTCACCGGCATCCGCTACGAGTACCTGATGGGGGACGAGATGCGGCTCAACCAGGTGCTGATCAACCTGCTCTCCAACGCGGTGAAATACACCCCCGAGGGCGGCCGGATCTGGCTGCGGATCATCGGGCTCAAATCGCGTTCCAGTCAGTACGAGCGGATCCGCATCGAGGTGGAGGACACCGGCTACGGCATGACCCCCGAGTACCTCAAAACAATCTTCGATCCCTTCACCCGCGCCGAAAACAGCACCACCAACAAGGTGCAGGGCACCGGCCTCGGCATGGCGATTACCAGGAGCATCGTCGAGATGATGGGCGGCACCATCGAGGTGACCAGCGAGCTGGACAAGGGCTCGCTCTTCCGGGTCGAGCTCGAGCTGCGGATTCTCGAGGAGCAGGTCAACCGCGCGTTCTGGCAGCAGCATGGCATCGAGCGGGTGCTGCTGGTCACCCGCGATGCCGGGTGCGCCGAGAATATCCGCATGCTGCTCGAGAGCACCGGCGTCGGGCTGGAGCAGCTCGACAGCCTGTGTGAGGCCGCGGCGCGGGCCGGGGCGCAGGGTGAGGCCGGGGACGGCAGCGCAGCCGAAAGCAGCACCGTGCCCCAGAGCAGGGCCGGGGAGGACGCCGCGGCTGGAGCAGCAAATCCCGCCGCAGACAGCGCCGCGAACCCCGCCGCCCCGGCCGAGCCCGCCGCCGGCCCCCGCCAGCTGATCCTGCTGGACTGGGAGACCTGCGCGCCAAACGACCTGCCGCCGCCCCCGCTGCCCGCCTCCGCGGCCCTCATCATCCTGACCGAGCCGGACACCGATCTGCCGGAGCAGCTGACCCGGCTGGGCCACGCGGCGGTGCTGGCCAAGCCCTTCTTCGTCTCGGCCTTCCAGAAAAAGGTCGCCGAGCTCTGGGCGGCCGACGGGCACCAGAGCGCCGCGCCCGCCCCGGAGGGGGAGGGCCTCGCCGGGCTGCACTTCCTCGCCGCCGAGGACAACGAGATCAACGCCGAGATCCTGGCCGACCTGCTCGAGATCGAG
>DKVN01000049.1:2680-2869 GCA_002491225.1 Faecalibacterium sp. UBA7177 | reverse complement strand
CGCGGGGCAAAACCCCGCGGCGGGCGTTTTGTGGTGCCGGGCGCTTTTGGTGTGCCGGGCGCTCTTTCACGCTGATTTGCAGGTTTTTCCGCTCCGATGAAAACATAATCACAACAAAGTGACAAATACTAAGTTTGCGCTTTTCAACCGGGGCATTTTGGTGTATAATACAGATGCTGTCTCTGTGTG
>DKVN01000049.1:2155-2339 GCA_002491225.1 Faecalibacterium sp. UBA7177 | reverse complement strand
GCCGCCACGGGAGGCCTCGCCCGCGCATCCTGCGCGGGCCCAAGGGAGGAAGAGCGCCGCTGCCCGGCCGGATCCCGGCGGGGCAGGAGAAAACGGCTGCTTAAAAGTGAGGGAAAACGCTTTGGAGAAATTTGTGATCAACGGCGGCAAGCCGCTCATGGGCGAGGTTTCCATCAGCGGCGCA
>DKVN01000049.1:1519-1840 GCA_002491225.1 Faecalibacterium sp. UBA7177 | reverse complement strand
CATCAGCGGCGCAAAGAATGCCGCGGTTGCCATCCTGCCCGCCACCATTTTGGCAGGCGGCAAATGTGTCATCGAGAATCTGCCCGACATCAGCGACGTGATGGTCTCGCTCAAGACCCTGCGGGCCCTGGGGGCCCAGGTGCGGATGCTTGACCGCAACACCTACGAGATCGACACCAGCTGCCTTGTCAGCACCGAGGTGCCGGACGACCTCTCCCGCAAGATGCGGGCCAGCTACTACTTTTTGGGCGCGCTGCTCGGGCGGTGCGGCACCGCGCAGGTGGGCATCCCCGGCGGCTGCAACCTCGGGGTGCGCCCCAT
>DKVN01000049.1:0-1234 GCA_002491225.1 Faecalibacterium sp. UBA7177 | reverse complement strand
CGCCCCATTGACCAGCACCTCAAGGCCTTTTCGGCCCTCGGGGCCTCCTATGCGGTCGAGTACGGCCGCATCCATGTCGACAGCGAGCAGCTGGCGGGCGCGCATGTCTTTTTTGACACCGTCACGGTGGGGGCCACCATCAACGCCATGCTCAGCGCGGTGCTGGCCAAGGGGCAGACCGTGCTGGAAAATGTCGCCAAGGAGCCGCACATCGTCGATCTCGCCAACTTCCTCAACATGATGGGGGCGGACGTGCGCGGCGCGGGCACCGACGTCATCAAGATCCGCGGGGTGGAGTCGCTGCACGGGTGCAGCTATTCGATCATCCCGGACCAGATCGAGGCGGGCAGCTTTATGGTGGCCGCCGCCATCACCGGGGGCAACGTGCTGGTGCGCAATGTCATCCCCAAGCACCTCGAGCCGATCAGCGCAAAGTTAGAGCAGGCGGGGGTCACGGTCGAGGAGTTTGACGAGGCGGTGCGGGTCTACCGCACCGGCGACCTCGGCCCGCTCAAGATCAAGACCATGCCGCACCCCGGTTTCCCCACCGACATGCAGCCGATGATGACCGTGCTGCTCACCCTTGCGCAGGGTACCTCGATCATCACCGAGGGCATCTGGGAAAACCGCTTCCGCTATGTGGACGAGCTGGTGCGGATGGGGGCCAACATCCAGGTGGACGGCCAGGTGGCGGTGATCGAGGGGGTGCCGCGGCTGCAGCCCGCCCCCCTGCGCGCGCCCGACCTGCGGGCCGGGGCCGCGCTGGTGCTGGCCGCGCTGGCCGCAAACGGCACCAGCGAGATCGAGCAGATCCAGTATATCGAGCGCGGCTACGAGAACATGGCCGGGAAGCTGCAGGGCATCGGCGCGGATATCCGCCGGGTGCAGACCGCCCCGGCCGCCGTGCCGCAGGCGCTGTAACGCGCGCTCGAAACCCACGAATCTTTTGCAAGCCGGGCGCGCCCGGCAGGGCTGCTTTGCTTTGCGAAGAAAGGCAGAGCGGCCCGCTTTTTATACCCTGCTTTGACTTTTTTGAAAAAAGGGGGGCCGGTATGGCCTCGTTTACCACCCTCTATTCCGGCTCGTCCGGCAACTGCGGGCTGGTGCGCAGCGGCAGCGGGTATCTGCTCATCGACATGGGCAAAAGCTGCCGCATCACCTTAAACGCCCTCAAGGCGCTGGGCCTCGCGGTCAGCGACTGTCAGGGCATCCTCGTCACCCACGAGCACACCGA
>DKVN01000151.1:24821-25188 GCA_002491225.1 Faecalibacterium sp. UBA7177 | reverse complement strand
GAGTTCTTCGCCCCCGCCCCCGCGCCGAAGCCCTCCCCCGCCCCGGCCAAACTGCCCAAGGTGACGGTGGTGTACGAGGACGCGCGCATCGCCGTGCTCTACAAGCCCGCGCACCTGCTCTGCCACTCGGACCGCACCGGCGATGCCAGCCTGATCGAGGCGTTCACCGCCCTGCTCACCGCACGGGGCGAGTACGACCCCGCCGCCGAGCAGCGCTTTGCCCCTGCCCTCTGCAACCGGCTGGACCGCGGCACCGAGGGGCTGGTGGTGGCCGCCAAGACCTACCCCGCCTTGCGGGACATGAACGAGGCGATCCGGCAGGGCTGGGTGCAAAAGGAGTACCTGACCATCACCTGCGGGGTGCCGC
>DKVN01000151.1:0-24503 GCA_002491225.1 Faecalibacterium sp. UBA7177 | reverse complement strand
CATCTGGCCTTTTTGGGCGCGCCGGTGCTGGGGGATGTCAAGTACGGCAGCCGCAGGCTGAACGAGCGCACCGGCTGCCGCACCCAGGCCCTCTGCGCCCAGCGGCTGACCTTTGGGCAGCTGCCCGAGGCAAGCTGCCTGCACGACCTCTCCGGCAAGGTCGTCGAGCTGGAGGCCCCGGCCATCCTCGCACAGTTTGAGGCGCTGGCCCAGGGCGGGCCGCAAAAGGGCCCCAAAGGCGGCCGGAAGGCGGCGGAAGGCAAACCGGCTGCCAAGGATGCCGAAAAGGGCGGCGGGCGCTGAATGGCCCCGCCGGGCGGCGCAGCCGCCGCTCACAGGGTCAGCAATCAGGATAGCACAGAAAACCGGACACCTGTATGTCCTGTTTTGTCAGGAACTTTTCAGGGCCCGGCGCAGGGCCCGGCACAGGCTGCAACATAGGCCTCAGAAAACAGCAAATGGGTGGGAAGCCTTTTCCGAGCCTCCCGCCCATCATTTTTTCTTCCGCAGCTTCAGCGTGACTCCTCTTCTGTCCGCGATTGCCTGAAGTACCCCCGCCACATACGCGCATTGCTCCTTCAAGGGCAGTGCGGACAATCCTTCGTTTGATCGGATTTTCTCTTCTGCCTCCTGCAGCTCAGAGAGCTCCAGAAGATTGACCGCCACACAGTAAAAGGTTTTTCTGCGCCCGTCGTTATACTGAGAAAACAGGCGGGAGAGAAGTTCCATCTTCTCGCGCTGTTCTGCGTTATATTGCTCGATGCCGATGCTCCTGGCCCGTTCCAGATCCTCCTTTCGCCGCTGGTGGGTAATAAAGGAGTCCGCTTCCTCCTCCTGCTGATATCGTTCGCAGGGGTACTCCTCACACTCATAGCAGTATTGAACCCCGCCGTGCGCGAGGCTGCACCGCGCGATCTTACAGCTCTGGTTGCCATTGCCGCACCCACCGCAGTAACCGCCCAGCTGCATGGTGCAGAGCCTGCAATTCAGCCCGCAAAGGGAGAACAGCGGATTCTCCCGCTCAAACCCCTTCATCTATCGTCCCCCGCAAATCTTCTTTCGGCTCCGCCTCGTTTTCCTCCGCTTTGTTTTCCGCCGCCGCGCTTGCAGACGCAGACGGTTCGCATCCAGCCGGGCCCTCCGGCCCGCCCTGCCCATACAGCGCCAGCAGCCGGCGGGCCTGCGCGCAGATCTGGTCGGCCAGAGCAGCCGGTTTCAGCACCTGCACCGCGTCCCCAAAGCCCTGCACCCAGAGGCGCATCTCGTCCCAGTCCGAAAAGGCGTGGATAAAATGTACCCGGCCGTCCGGCCAGGGGGCGCAGCAGTCCGGGCCGTACTCCTCCACCAGCCGGTACCGCAGCTCCGGCGCGAACAGGGCCGAGAGGGTCACCCGCGCGGCAGGGGCGCAGTCGTCAAAAAAGATGGCCTCGCGGTCAAGCGTGCGGGGGCAAAAGCGCTGCTGTGTCTCCTCCAGCCGCCACATCCGGTTCAGCTTAAAGAGCCGGAAGGCCTGCCGCTCAAGGCAAAAGGCGTAGAGGTACCAGCTGGCCCAGTGGAACACCAGCAGATACGGCTCCACCCGGCGGTGCATCTCCCCTTTGGCGTAGAGATAGTCAAACGCCACGATCCGGTTCTCCTCGATGGCGGCACGCAGCAGGGTGGATTTTTGCCGCAGGGTGTCCTGGTCAAAGGAGGCGAGGTCGATCATCACATAATCGTCCGCCTGCAAAAGGCCGCCCGCGCCCAGCTTCTCGCGCAAAGCCTCCCGGTCGGCGGTGCCGTAAACGCTGTCCAGCCCCTGGGCCCCGGCCAGGATGGCCTGCAGCTCGCCCCGGGTCAGCAGCGCGGCGTTGAGCCGGTAGCCCTCGGCGATGCGGATGCCGCCGCCCCGCCCCTGCGCGGTGACGATGGGGATCCCGGCCCGGCAGAGGGCGTCGATGTCCCGCCCGATGGTGCGGCGGGAGACCTCGAACTTTTCTGCCAGCTGCGGCGCGGTGGCCCCGCCGCCCTGCAGCAGGGTGGTGAGGATGCCGATGAGCCGGTCGATCTGCATGGCAGCGCCCTCCTGTGTTGGATATTTGAATATAAGGTGAAAAAACGATAGCGCCGCCGCCTCATCCGGCCCGCTCAGGGCCCGCGGGTCGGCTGCTTTTAGGGGGTGGGTCAGACCAGCTGCCCGTCGTACCCCAGCCGCACCAGCTCGTGGAACGCCCGCATCGCCTCGGGCGGGATCTCCTGCGGCAGCTGATACCCGCGCTTTGCATAGACCTCGATGCGCTGAAAATCCCCCACGATCACATCAATGGCGGCCTGCTCGGGTACCCCCTGCCGCACCGAGTGGGCCAGATATTCCTCGATGCTCACCTGCGGCGAGGTGATCACCGCCTCCACCTCGGGCCAGTGCACCCCCAGCGCCGCGAAGATGCGCCGCTCCATAAAGGGCTGGTGCACCCCCAAAATGCGCCGCACCGGGATGCCCCGCTCTGCGAGCAGCGCGCGGGTGAACCGGATGTTCTCGGCCGTGTTGGTCGAGCGGGTCTCGAGCAGGATGGCCCGCTCGGGCACCCCGGCGGCCATGGCGGTCTCGGCAAAGTGCTCGGCCTCGCTCACGGCCCAGAGGGTGTCGGTGTTGCGGCCCAGCCCGCCGGTGAACAATATTGTATCCGAGTACCCCTGATGATACAGCTCGGCGGCCCGCTGGGCGATCTGGTCGTTGTAGTTGCCAAAGCCGACGATGCAGTCGGCCTCGCAGGGCTGCATGTTCAGGTGCATATAGTCCCAGATGACCGCGAGGTTTTCATAGGCCTGTCGTTCCATGCTTTTTCTCCTTTGTGGGCGATCTGCCCATCCGTCAGGGCCGGGCAAGGGTGGGCCTGCGCAGGGTGAGCCGCTCCAGCCGTGTCAGGCCGCCGCCGCGCAGCAGCGCCTCGGCTTTCGGCAGCGAGGCGGTATCGCAGACCGCCTCGGGCGTGTGGGCGTCCGCCCCCAGGATCACCGCGCCGCCCTCCTCGGCCGCAATGCGCCAGAAGGCGGGGTTCGGGTAGTGCCGCCCCTCCCGGATGCCGAGCAGGTTTACTTCGAGCGGGATGCCCTGCTCCCTCGCGCAGCGGCAGAGGCGGCGCATCCAGCCTTCATACAGCGCGGCGTCCCCGGTAAAGTGGATGAGGTCCGGGTGGGCAAAATAGGAGAAACAGCCGGTGCGCAGCGCCTCGCAGCTCTGGCGGCAGTACCGCTCCAGCCGGGCGGGGTCGTCGGTGACGGCGCCGGAATAGGCGTCGCCGATCTCATTGCCCAGGAAATGCTGCCCCAGCAGCAGGTACTCGATGGGATACTGCTCCAGCACCCGCAGCAGCGGCTCAAAGTAGGCCGGGTAGTACTCGGCCTCGAGCCCGATGTGGAGCTCGATCTCGTCCTTGTACTCCCGCTTGAGGTCCAGCAGGGTGGTCACATAATCCTCCAACTGGTCCATCTCCATCCGTACCCCGCTGACATAGCCGTCCGGGTAGGGCATCGGCGCGTGGTCGGAAAAGCCCAGCACCGCAAGGCCGCCCTCGATGGCCCGCTCGACATACTGCCGCTCGGTGCCGCTCGCGTGCAGGCAGCGCCAGGTGTGGGTGTGATAATTGGCTGTCATAGTGTTGCTTATATGCCTCCCCGTGGCCCCGCCACGGCAGGGCCCGTATGCGTTTTGTGTTTGGCCCGTCCTCCCATCGAGGGCGAGCATGTTTGATTATAGCACCGCGTCGGCCGCTTTCCAAGAGAGAGTTCGCCCGCAAGGCTGGAAAATTTCGGCCCGCATGTCTGAAAAGCGCAACAGCTTTACACCACGCAGGAACCGCATAGCAACATCACAAAGGCCCCTGCGCCCGCCCATCCCGGGCAGGCACAGGGGCCTCGCTCTGTGCGTATTTTTTTCTCGGCAGACCGCCGCTTTTGGTGGCCGGGGCGCGCCGCGCTCCCCCGCCCCACAAGCCGCCGGCTCAATGCAGGTCCTTGTGGGTGTACTGCCAATACCCCGCCGCGATGCCCGCCGCGCCAAGCGCCAACCCGATGGCAACGAGCCCGCCGTCGAGGCTGCCCTGTTCGAGGATGTCCGCCCCCTCGGCGTAGCCAAAGGGGGTGATGTACTTCAAAAACTCCGCTTTTTCGCTGATGTTGGCCACCAGCTCCAAAAAGTAGAGCATCGCGGCGAGGCCCAGCCCCACCCCAAAGCCGCCCCGGCGCAAAAAGGCCGAGATGCCAAAGCAGATGCCCGCCAGCTCGAGCTGCAGCAGGGTGTATGCCAGATGCAGCAGCCAGAGCTCCTTCCAGGGCAGCGGCTCGCCGATGGCGGCAATACAGCCCGCCGCAAGGGCAAACAGCAGAACATTCATCCCGAGGATCTGAGCCAGCACCGCGGCCAGCTTTTCGGTGAGCACCCGCACACGGCTCACCGGATGGGTCATCAAAAACTCCGCCGTGTGGTCCTTTTCTTCCTTCGCAAGGATGCCCACCGCGCAGAACGAAGCGTAAAACGCGCCGCCCAGCCCCAAGATGTTGCCGCACTCGATGGCATAAAAGCCGGTCAGGGTACCAAAGTTCAGCCGGTCCATCCCAAAGGCCGCGGTGAAGGAGCCCATCGAGGAGAATACTTCATTCAGCCCGTCCACCTGCCCCTTCATCTCGGGGAACAGAAAGATGCAGATCGCCAGCAGCAGCCCGATCCCGCCGGACCAGACCGCCAGCGCCTTGCGGCCCTGCCGCAGCTCGTGGAAAAACAAGGTCATCCCACATCCCCCTTTCCCTCGTAGTAATGCAAAAAGATCTCCTCAAGATCCGGCTCGGTCACGGTCAGATCGCGCACCTGCCCGGCAGCGAGGGCCGCGAGCAGGCGGCCCATCTCGCCGCTGTACAAAAAGCTCACGATGCCGTCGGCCTCTTTTTTGTCCCGGATGCCCGCAAGGCCCTCGAGCGGGGCGCTGCCGTGCAGGGTCACCCGCCGGGCGCTGGTGCGGGCCAGCGCCTCGATGCTGTCACAGGCGATCACCCGCCCCTCGCGGATGATCGCGGCGCGCCCGCAGTTGCGCTGCACCTCCGAGAGGATGTGGCTGGAGAGGAAGATGGTCGCGCCGCTTTTGTGCCGCTCCTGCAAGATCGCGAAAAACTCCTTTTGCATCAAAGGATCCAGCCCGCTGGTCGGCTCGTCCAGGATCAGGAGCTCGGGGTCATGCTGCAGCGCGCAGACGATGCCCACCTTTTTCCGGTTGCCGAACGAGAGCTCCTCCACCCGGCGGCCGGGGTCCAGCTGCAGCCGCTCACAGAGCCGGCCGGCCGCCTCTTTGCAGCTTTTCTTCCGCAGCCCGGCCGAGAGGCGCAGTACCTCCCCCACCCGCATGCCGGGATAAAAGGCCGACTCGGAGGGCAGATACCCCACCCGCGCCAAAATAGGCCGCATCTCCCGCCCCACCGGGTATCCGCACACCTCGGCGGTGCCGCTGGTGGGCCGCAGCAGGCCCAGCAAAGTGCGGATGGTGGTGGATTTGCCCGCGCCGTTGGGCCCGATAAAGCCAAAAAACTCGCCCTGCTGCACCCGCAGGCTCACCTGCTCGATGCCGCGGGCCTTGCCGTAGCGCTTGGTCAACGCCTCGGTCCGGATCGCATCCATGGCTGTTCACTCCTTCTTCTTCAGATAAACGCTCTTCCAAAAGGCCATCATGCGGGTAAAGTCCTGTTCCATCCGGGCCACATCCATCTGGCCGGACTGCGCCAGCTCCCAGAGGTAGCCCTCCGAGGCCCAGTACATCTCCCGGTACATCATGGGGATGTCCAGCCCGGGGATGAACTGCTCGGGATCCATATTGATCCGGGTCTTGTCCGCCTTGAGGTTGAAATACTGATGATAGCTTTTCTGGATGGCCGCGCTGATCACGGGGTCCTTTTCGTAAAACGCCTTGAGGGTAAAGGCCGCCATGTCCGGGTAGAGACGAAAGATCTCCAGCTTGGCCCGCATCCCCCGCTCCATGCTCTCAAACAGCTCCCGCTGGCCGTAGCACTCATAGCGGGTCAAAAAGTCGATGGTCAATTTGGCGCACTCGTCCCACAAAAAGAGGTAGAGCTCCATCTTGTTGTGAAAATAGTGGAACAGCAGCGACTTGCTGATCCCCGCCGCCGCGGCGATCTCGCTCATGGGGCTGTTTTTGTAGGAGTTCTGGCTGAACACCCGGTAGCCCGCGTTGAGGATGGCCTGCTGTTTTTCCTTGGGCAGATGGAAGAACTTCTCGTTCATGGCGGCCCCCTTTCGTGGTGGTTCCGTGCCCTGAATTGCATTCGTTGTCCGACCGGTCAATCCCAGCATACCCCCATTGACCGATTTTGAGAAGCCCCCTGATCGATTTTTGCCGAAAAAAACAGCCCCGCGGCCTTGTCTTTGCAGGCCCGCGGGGCTGTTATTCATCGGGGGTGTATTCTGCAATATCCTCCAAGCGGCACCCCAGCGCCGAGCACAACCTGTTCAGCGTCTTTGTTTCCATATTGTCGTTGGCCCGCAGCCTCCGGATGGTCTTGCTGTCGATGCCGCACCGTTCCCGCAGCTGGTAGGTGGAAACGCCTTTTTCTTTCATCACATCCCACAGCTTATCAAAAACGATCATGACCTCGCCCCCCGAATGACACTTTCCAGTATGAATGCCGTGTTTTACATATGGCTAAAAATCATCGTATTATCGCATACTCCTAAAATGCAACAACCCCACAGTTCTTTATTCACGAACCGCAGAGTTGTTATTTATCAGGGACATACTCAGCAATATCTTCCAAGCCGCAATTCAAAATCGTACATAGTTTATTCAACGTGTGAGTTGATACCGGCAGGTTAGCTTGAAGACGCTGAACTGTTGCATGGCTCATCCCATACTTGAAGCGCAGTGTATAGGTCGTTATCTTTTGTTCTTCCATCGTTTTCCACAATGGCGCATAGTGGATCATCAGCCCCGCTCCCCTTTACTCTTTCCATTATGGCTGATATAATGGCCCTATCATATGGCCATTATTTGGCCATACAGTAAAGGAGGCTGCTTCTTGTGTTGGAGCAATGCTGTGCGTTCACCGGCCACCGCCCAAAAAAGTTTCCTTGGGGTACAATGAGTCCGATGCCCGGTGCATCACCCTGAAAAAAGCACTTGCCGATGAGATCTCCCGGCTGGCAAAGGCCGGATATACGGATTTCTTTTCCGGCATGGCCGAGGGTGCGGATACCTGGGCCGCACTCACTGTTCTCGCCCTGAAAAGAGAAGATCCCGCGCTGAAACTCCACTGCATCCTGCCCTGCGAGGGGCAAGCGGACGGGTGGTCAGCTTCAGCGCGGGATCTCTATTCTTCTATTTTAGTTCAGGCGGATGAGGTGCTCTACGTAAACCGGCAATACCAGCCCGGCTGCATGTTGGAGCGCAACCGCTATCTGGTCGATCACGCCGCCTGCCTGCTGGCTGTTTACAACGGCGAGCAGCGGGGCGGCACAGCCATGACCGTGCGGTATGCCAAAAAGCTGGGGCGGAAAATAATTGTAATCGCTCCATAGCGATGAGCAAAGAACGGCCAAAGTTTAGCTTTACAAATGGTCTTTTTGCAGCCTCACGATCGCCTCTACATGCCGTGTCCGCGGGAAGAGGTCGGCCGGCTGCACATACTCCGCGCGGTAGCCCTGCCCGGCCAGCCAGCGCACGTCGCGGGCGGCGGTGGCGGGGTTGCAGCTGATCATCACCACCCGCTCGGGCGACATGGCCGCGACGGCGGCGAGGGTCTGCTCCTCGCAGCCCTTGCGGGGCGGGTCCAGCACCACAACCTTTGGCCGCAGGCCCTCTTTGGCAAGCAGCGCGGCGGCCTGCCCGGCATCCGCACAGAGAAAACGCGCGTTGTCCCGCCCCATTTTGGCGGCGCTGCGGCGGGCGGCCCCGACCGCCTCGCCGATCACCTCGACCCCCACCAGCGGCTGATCCGGCCCGGTGATTGCCAGACCGATGGTGCCCATGCCGCAGTAGAGGTCAAGCAAGCTCTCGCCGGGGCCCAGCGCGGCGGCAACGCGGGCGGCCTCGTAAAGCTGCTCGGCGGCGGGGGTGTTCACCTGATAAAAGGAGAGCGGCCCCAGCGCCACCGGCACCCCGCACATCTCGTCCTCGATCTGCGGCTGCCCGGTGAGCAGAACGCACTCCGGGCCGAGGATCACATTGGTGCGGGCGGTGTTGAGGTTCAGCTGGATCGAGCGGATCGCCGGAAACCGGCGCTGCATCGCCTCGCAAAACTCCTCTGCCCGCGGCAGGCTGCGGCCGTTGACCACCAGGCAGAGCAGCACCTGTCCGCTGTGGGCCCCCTGCCGCAGCAGCAGGTGGCGCACCAGCCCGGTGTGGCTGGCCTCGTCATAGGCGGAGATGCCCAGCCGGGCCATCTGCGCGCAGGCGGCCGCCGCGATCTGGCTGAGCAGCTGCGGCTGGAGCAGGCAGTCCTCACAGGGCACCAGCCGGTGGCTGCGCCCGGCGTAAAAGCCGACCCGCGGCCTGCCGTCCAGCCCGGCCTGCACCGGCAGCTGCACCTTGTTGCGGTACCGGTCGGTCTGCGGCGAGGGCAGGATCGGCCGCACCGGCAGCTCCAGCCCGCCCAGCCGCCGGAAGGCGTCGGCCACAAAGCCCTGCTTGGCGGCCAGCTCGTCCGCATAGCGCAGATGCCGAAAGCAGCACCCGCCGCAGGGGGCAAAAACCGGGCAGTCCGGCGCAAGATACGCCGGGCCTCGCTCATCCGCCTGCTCGATGCGGCCGAAGGCGTACCGCTTGCAGCTTTTGACGATGCGCACCTGCAGCCGGTCCCCCGGCACCGCGCCGGGCACAAACACCGCCTCCCCCTGCCAGCGGCCGACCCCGCTGCCATCGCTCGAAAGGCTGTCGATGGCCAGCGGGATGATCTGATTTTTCTGCAGCGGCATGGGCCGGGCCTCCCCCTTTATGGTCTCTTTTCAGGCTCCATTTTCAGCAAACGGCCTCAGGAGCCCCACCCGCCGCGCGGCGGATGCCCGATCCTGAGACCATTTTTCTCATCCTCTTTATGTACTCAGCCGTTCAAATTCATCCCGCGGCCTGCACGTCCCGGTAGGGCAGCAAAAAGGCGTGGCCGTCCGGCGTGAGGTCGGTATCCTGGGCCACATACTCCCGATGCGCGGCATTCACCGCCAACTTCGCCAGCGCCGCGGTGACTCCGTCCCGGTCGTAATAGCAGCAGCCCGCCGCGGTGCCGTCCTCGATGAGGGCGCGGGCGGTCTCCTCGTCCGGCGCGGCGCAGAGGATCGGCAGCGGCTGGCCCGCCCCGCGCCAGCCCAGCGCCTCGGCGGCCTGCCGGGCGGCCAGGGCGGCCTCGGGCCCGCTGCAAAGCAGGATCTCCGGCCTTCCCGCCAATTCGCCCCAGGCGGCCTGCGCCTCGGTTTGCAGTTCGTCCGCCGCGCCCTGCAGGCTGTCCATCTCGGCAGAATAAACGCCGTAGTGCTCGCAGGCCTCCAGCAGATACCGCCGCAGGGTGGTGCGGTGGGCGTCCTGTTCATCGGCCAGCCAGAGGTATTGCAGCAGGTGATCCTCGTTCCAGTCCGGCGCGTCCCCCTCGCGGAAGAGCATCGCCGCCTGCTGGCCCAGCATCTCCCCCGCCAGCGCGGGGTCGCTGCCGAGGTACCAGGCAAGATCCGGCCCGCTCAGCACCCCGTCGCCGGGGTGCTCGCCCACAAAAATCAGAGACGCCCCGTTTTCCTGCGCCAGCGCCAGCAGCGCGTCGGCGGTCTCTTGGGGCAGCGGATCGTCGAGGCTGATGGTCAGCGCCCGCGCACCCGCCGCGCAGAGCCCGCGTGCGGCCTCGGGCAGATCGGCCGGGGCGACATCCCGCGCCTCAAACAAAAGCTCCTGCCCGCGCACCGCGCTGCCAAGTGCTTGCTCGTCCACCCAAGTCTCCCCGCCGGATGCGTCCAGATGCCCCACCATGGCGGGCGGGTCAAACTGGCCGGAAAGATACAATGTCAGCTGATAGCAGCCGACCAGCACCGCCGCGCAGAGCAGGATGCGAAGGAGCCAGATCAGAAGATGTTTCATGGTACGACCTCTTGCATAGTATTTCTGAACAGCATGCCCTCAACGCCCGTTCAGCGCCTCAGGGCTTCGCGGCCTCCCGGCTCTCCTGCTCGATGCTGGCGAGATACCGGCTGGGCGGCACCCCCTTGGCCTTTTTGAAGACCCGCGAAAAGTAAAACTGATCGAAAAAGCCCACCGAGACCGCGATCTCGGCGATCGAGAGCTGGGAGTTTTTGAGCAGATAGCAGGCCTCGCTGATCCGGTAGCTGGTGAGATAGTCGATCGGGCTCTGGCCCACGTTGCTCATAAAAACGCGGTAGAGATGGCTGCGGCTGACCCCCACCGAGCGGGCGATGTCGTCGATGCTGATGTCGTGCGAGAAGTTGAACTGGATGTACTTGATGGCGTTGAGCGCGTACTGGCTGCTCGAGTTGGCGGCGCGGGGCTCCAGCTCGGAGGCCTCCTGCATCAGGCCCGCGATAAACAGATAAAGGTAGCCCACCATCCGCGCCTCGCAGGCGGGGTCCGGCCCGCGGGAGAGGAAGATGTTGTTCAGCGCCTCAAGCGCCGCGGCGGTGTCGCGGCAGTGGTGGATGGGCGAGGTCTCGGTAAAGGGCAGCTGCTGCACCAGCTTGGTGGCGCAGGCCCCGTTAAAGCCCACCCAGTGGTACTCCCAGGGGGTCTCCTGATCGGCCGAATAGAGAATCAGCTGGTTGGGCCGGGCCAAAAACAGATCCCCGGCCTGCAGGGTAAACTCACTGCCCCCGGTCTTGTAGATGCCCTTACCCGCCGTGACCAGATGGATCAGGTAGTGATCCCGGATGCCGGGGCCCCAGGTGTAGCCGGGCTCGCAATATTGATGCCCGCAGTTGAAGATGGACAGCTCGACATTGTCGGTCTCGCTCTGCTTGAAGGATTGCTTGTACACGACCGCCATCCCGCATCACCCCCACACACCGATTTACTCGGCATTATATCACAACAAAAGTCCATATTCAAGTGAGAAAAACTCGTTTGACCTTGCGCGGGAAGCTGTTATAATAAGGGATAGTTGGGTTTACAGGCCCATGAACCGCGCAGAATCAACAAGATACGCATGAGCATTTTGTTCATTCTGCACACTTCTCCCGGCAGCATGGCCCGCAGGCAGCCGGGGGCCTTTCAGACAAGACGCGCATCGGGGCGCGACACCGCGGGCGGAAAGGTGCAAAGAACGTATGGCAGACGCAAAGACGCTGTGCGCCGCGATCGAGGCGGGCGCATATGACGAGGTATTGACGAAATTGTACGGCAGCGCGGACGGGATGCTCGGCCGCCAGCGCGCGCGGTACTGCGGGGCGCTGGCCGAGTTTGAGCGCTATTTTGGCGAGGGCCGGCCGGTGCGGCTCTTTTCCGCGCCCGGCCGCACCGAGATCGGCGGCAACCACACCGACCACAACCACGGGGTGGTGATGGCGGCGGGGGTAAACCTCGACGTCATCGCGGTGGTCAGCCCCAACGAGGATGGCTTTGTGCGGGTCAAATCCTACGGCTTCGACAAACAGGACGTGGTGGACCTTGCCACCCTTGACCCGGTGGCCGGGGAGGAGGGCCATTCCGCCGCCCTGATCCGCGGCGTGGCGGCCGGCATCCGGCAGCTTGGCGGCACGGTCAGCGGCTTTGACGCCTACACCACCTCGGACGTGCTGCGTGGCTCGGGGCTCTCGAGCTCGGCCGCCTTTGAGGTGGTCATCGGCGAAGTCTTCAACGCCATGTTCAACGATGGGCGCTTTACCCCGGTCGAGCTGGCCCAGATCAGCCAGAAGGCCGAGAACCTCTTTTTCGGCAAGCCCAGCGGCCTGATGGACCAGACCGCCTGCGCAGTGGGCAGCGCTATCACCATCGACTTTGCCGACCCCGCCGAGCCTCGGGTGGGCAAGGTGAAGTTCGACCTCGCCGCCCACGGCCACGCCCTCTGCATCACCGACACCAAGGGCAGCCATGCCGATCTCACCCCCGACTATGCCGCCATCCGCCAGGAGATGGAGCAGACCGCCGCCCTGTTCGGCAAACCGGTGCTGCGCGAGGTGGACGAGGAGGAGTTTTACAAAAACATCCCGATGGTGCGCGAAAAGCTGGGCGACCGCGCGGTACTGCGCAGCATCCACTTTTTTGCCGACAGCCGCCGCGCCCAGCAGCTGTGCGACGCTGTAAAGGAAGATCGCTTTGCAGATTTTCTCGCCCTGATCCGGGAGGGCGGCCACTCGAGCTTTGAGTATAACCAGAACGCCTACAGCATTGCCCACCCGACCCAGCAGGGGGTGGCGGTGGGCCTGGCGCTCTCCCAGAAGGTGCTGGGCAGCAAGGGGGCCTGGCGGCTGCAGGGCGGCGGCTTTGCGGGCACCATCCAGGCCTTTGTGCCGCTGGAGCTGCTCGACGCCTACCGCGCCGCGATGAACGGGGTGTTCGGCGAGGGCGCCTGCCATGTGCTGAGCGTGCGCAACTACGGCGCGGTCGAGGTAACGCCGGAGCTGGCCTGAGCGCCGGGCCTGCGGGCACCGGCAGGCGCAAACCTCTGCGGATGCGCTGCGCCGGGCAGCCCCTCAAAAAAATAGTTTTTTTGAGGCAGTTCCCCGCCCGGCTTTTTGCCGGCGGGGAACTGCTTTTTGCGGGCGCCTCTCCCCTGCCTTTCATCCCCAAAGCAAAAGCCGGACAAGGCCACGAAATTTCGCGGATTTTTGCCCAAACCCCGCCCTTTGTGCAAAAAAAAGCGGAATTTTTCCAGAATTTCCGTGTTTTTGCAGTTTTTTCGCAAAATGTATTGACAAGCATCCCCCCTGTCAGTATCATAAAATTTGTGTGTTGCATCTAAGGTCGGCGGGATACCGCCCGGCCTGACACATTGGCGTTGTATGTGTCGCTGTAGCTGCCGGGCCCGGCGCTTTGGGCCCCATCGCAGTGTAACAAACCTTTGCGGGGCGGCATAATTGGCGCTGACCTGCGGCGGCCCTTTGGCTCAGCTGCGGGAAATTTCCGCAAAGGGGGATGCAGTTATATGGATCATTCTGTGATCGTCTCGCTGAAAAACATTGTTGTCGATTTCGATGACGAGCCGGTGCTCACCGGCCTGTCGCTCGACATCCACGACAAGGAGTTTGTCACCTTCCTTGGCCCGTCCGGCTGCGGGAAGACGACGACCCTCCGCGTCATTGGTGGATTTGTGGAGCCGAAGTCGGGCAGTGTTTTTTTTAATGGCGAGAACATTACCGCCCTGCCGCCCTATAAGCGGCAGGTGAACACCGTGTTTCAGAAGTACGCGCTGTTCCCGCACCTCAACGTGTTTGAGAACGTCGCGTTCGGCCTGCGGCTGAAAAAGCTGGACGAAAAAGAGATTCGCACCCGGGTGCTGGAGATGCTCGAGGTGGTGGGCCTCAAGGGCTTTGAGCGCCGCTCCACCGCGACCCTCTCGGGCGGGCAGCAGCAGCGGGTGGCCATCGCCCGCGGGCTGGTCAACCATCCTCGGGTGCTGCTGCTGGACGAGCCGCTCGGTGCGCTGGACCTCAAGCTGCGCAAGGAGATGCAGCTGGAGCTCAAGCGGCTGCAGCAGGCGATGGACATCACCTTTGTCTATGTGACCCATGACCAGGAGGAAGCCCTGACCATGTCGGACACGGTGGTGGTGATGAACGACGGCGATATCCAGCAGATCGGCAGCCCGGAGGACATCTACAACGAGCCCAAAAACGCCTTTGTGGCGGATTTTATCGGCGAGAGCAACATTCTGGACGGCATCATGCTGCGGGACTTTATGGTCGAGTTTGCGGGGCGCGAGTTCACCTGTGTGGACAAGGGCTTTGCCAAAAACAGCCCGGTGCAGGTGGTGGTACGCCCGGAGGATATCCAGGTGGTGCCCGCCATCCAGGGCCAGCTGACCGGCATTGTCAAGGAGGTCATCTTTAAGGGCGTGCATTTTGAGATGCATGTGGAGCAGGCGGGCTATGAGTGGATGATCCACTCCACCCAGGCCAGCCAGCCGGGCGAACTGATCGGCATGAACATCGGCCCGGACGAGATCCACATCATGGCGCGCGCGGAGGAATGAGCCGATGCTGAAAAACAAACGTCTCGCCTCGCCCTACCTTGTCTGGATGGTCGCCTTTATCGCCGCGCCTCTTTTGATCGTGCTCTACTTTGCCTTTACCACCAGGGAGGGCCGGTTCACCCTCGAAAACCTCACCGGCCTCGGCGACTATACCTCGGTGTTTGCCCGCAGTTTGCTGCTGGCGGCGGTGGCCACCGCGATCTGCCTGGTGCTGGCCTTTCCGGTGGGGTACTATCTCTCGCGGCTGCGGGCATCCAAGCAGCACATCATGCTGATGCTGGTGATGCTGCCCATGTGGATGAACTTTCTGCTGCGCACCTACGCCTGGATGAGCCTGTTGGAGCGCAACGGCATTCTCAACCGGCTGCTGGGGATGGTGGGCCTGGGGCCCTTTTCGATGATCAACACCAGCGGCGCGGTGGTGCTGGGCATGGTGTACAACTACCTGCCGTATATGATCCTGCCGCTCTACACCGTGATGGTCAAGATCGACCAGAGCGTCATCGAGGCCGCGCAGGACCTCGGGGCCAACACCTTTCAGGTGCTGACCAGCGTGCTGCTGCCGCTGTCGGTGCCGGGCATCTCCACCGGCATCACGATGGTGTTCGTGCCCAGCGTCTCCACCTTTATCATCAGCCGGATGCTGGGCGGCGGCTCGAACCTGCTGGTGGGCGATCTGATCGAGCTGCAATTTTTGGGCAACAGCTACAACTACAACCTCGGCAGCGCCATGAGCCTTGTTTTGATGGTGATCGTGCTGCTCTGCATGAGCATGACCAACACCTTTGCGGACGAGAGCGGATTGGAGGGTGTTGCCTGAGATGAAAAAAGCACATTCCCGCGCCTTGCAGCGGGCGTATCTCGCGATCATCTTCTCCTTTATGTACCTGCCCATCGCGGTGATGGCGGTGTTCAGCTTTAACGAGAGCAAAAGCCGCACCCTCTTCACCGGCTTTACCCTGAGCTGGTATAAAAGCCTCTTTCACAACGAGATGATCCTCAGCGCGCTGGGGCTCAGTCTCGCGGTGGCGCTGGTCTCGGCGGTGGTGGCCACAGTGGTGGGCACCATGGCCTCGATCGGCATCAACGCGATGGGCCGCCGCAGCCAGGCGGTCATCAACAACATCAGCTACATGCCGGTGGTCAACCCGGAGATCATCACCGGCGTCTCGCTGATGCTGCTCTTTGTGGTGATCAAAAACGGCATCGGCTGGGTCAACACTCATCTGGGCTGGCAGCTGCCCGAGAACATCTTCGGCCTGCCCACCCTGCTGATCGCCCACATCTCCTTTTGCCTGCCCTATGTCATCTTCAACATCACCCCCAAGCTGCGGCAGATGGACGTGCGGATGTACGAGGCGGCGCTGGACCTCGGCTGCAACCCGCGGCAGGCCTTTTTTAAGGTGATCCTGCCCGAGCTGACCCCGGCCATCCTCTCGGCATTTCTGATCTGCCTGACCTACTCGATCGACGATTTCATCATCTCCTACTTTACCTGCGGCACCCTGCAAACCCTGCCCATCGCCATCTACAGCATGACCCGCAAAAAGGTCAGCCCCGAGATCAACGCGTTGTCGACCATCATGTTTTTGGTGATCCTGTCGATCATCCTGATCTCCAACTACCTCGACAGCCGCAAGCAGCAGGCCGCCCGCAGGTGATTTAGCCCGGCCCGCCGCACGGCGGGGCCGGGGCGGGGTGGTAAAGCTGCCCCGCCCGATCCAATAAGGAGTTCAACGCATGAAATACAAAAAACTGCTTTCCCTTGCGCTTTGCGCCGTCTTCTGCGCCGCGCTGGGCATCGGCCTGCCGCCCCTGCCCGCGGCCGCGGCGGGCGAACGCATCGAGGTGACCGAGGACATCTCGGTCTCGGCCGATTATGACTGGGACCGCTTTCAGGGCCAGGGGGTCACCCTCAACGTCTACAACTGGGGCCTTTACATCTCGGACGGCTCGGACGAGAGCGTCGACGTGCTTGAAGCCTTTGAGGAGCTGACCGGCATCAAGGTCAACTACACCACCTACGACACCAACGAAAGCCTCTACGCCAAGCTGAAGAGCGGCGGGGCAAACTATGATGTGATCGTCCCCAGCGACTATATGATCGGCAAGATGATCAGCGAGGGGATGCTCGAGCCGCTGAATTTCGAGAATATCCCAAACTTTGCGGACATTGGCGAGAGCTACCTCGGCCTTTCGTTTGACCCGGACAACGCCTACAGCGTGCCCTACACCTGGGGGGTGGTGGGCATCGTGTACAACACCACGATGGTGGAGGACGAGCCCAGCTCCTGGGGGGATCTCTGGGACGCGCGGTACACCGGCAATGTGCTGATGTTCAACAACAGCCGGGACGCCTTTGCCATCGCCGCCAAAAAGATCGGCCTGAGCCTGAACCCGTCCAGCACCCAGGAGATCGACCGCATTGCCGAGGAGCTCAAGGCACAAAAAAGCGTGGTGCAGGCCTATGTGATGGACGAGATCTTTGACAAGATGGAGGGCGGCGAAGCGGCCCTGGCCCCCTACTACGCGGGCGACGCCATCACCATGATCGCCGAAAACCCCGACCTCGGCTTTGTGATCCCGGAGGAGGGCACCAACTATTTTGTCGATTCGATGTGCATCCCGGTGGGCTGCCGCAACAAGGAGGCCGCCGAGCTGTTCATCAACTACATGTGCGAGACCGATGTCGGGGTGGCCAACTGCGATTTCATCGGCTACTCCACCCCCATCCAGTCGGTGTGGGAGCAGCTGGACGACGCGCTGAAATACAGCGAGATCGCCTACCCCAGCGCCGAGGTGCTGGCCAACACCGAGGTGTTCAACGTGCTGCCGGACGAGCTGAACGCCGCGATGGACAAGGCATGGAGCGACATGAAAAGCTATGACGAGAACGGCAGCGGCTGGCTGATTCCGGTGTTTCTGGTGCTGGCCGTGCTGCTGACCGTCTTTAACATCTGGCGCAGGAATGTCAGGAAAAAGCGGAACGATTATTGACCTGCTGACGTTATTTTATGAACAAACGTCCGCCCTTTCTTTTGGAGTTTTTTCAAAAGAAGGGGCGGCTGTATTTTCAAGTTTCACGGAGGATCTTTGCATGGATGGAGAGCGCTATACCCAAACCTTTGCCGTGACCAGCGCGGATTGTGACCTCAGGCGCCGGATGACGCCCGGCGCGCTGCTGCGGCTTTGCCAGAACATTTCCACCGACCACTGCACCGCCCTTGGGCTGACCAGCGCCTACTACGCCCAGAGCCACACCGCCTTTTTGCTGGCTAAGCTGGCCTGCCGGTGGGAGCGGCCGATCCTGCTGGACGAGCGGATCACCCTCTGCACCCGGCCCGAGGTAGCCAAGCACGCGGTGTACAAGCGGATCACCGAGGTGCGGGGCGAGGATGGGAGCCTGGCCGCCCTTGCGGACAGCCGCTGGGTGCTGATTGACACCGAGAGCCGCCGCATCCTGCGCCGCCCCACCGAGGCGATTGCGGCGCTGCCCTTTGCCCAGACCGTTGTGGAGGCGCTGCCCTTTGCCCTCCCCCGCCCCGAGACGGCCGAGCCGGTGTGCGAGTGCCGGGCCGCCTACAGCCAGTGCGACCAGAACGGCCACATCAACAACACCCGCTACATCGACCTCGCCTGCGACCTGCTGCCGCTCGAGCAGCTTGCCGAGGCCCCGCTGCGCAGCCTCTGCGTCAACTATCACAATGAGATCCCGGCGGGGCAGGCCTTTTTGGCTGAGCGCGCCCGGCTGGACGAGCGGACGTGGTATATCGCCTGCACCCAGCCGGACAGGCGGTGCTTCGAGGGGGTCTTTACCCTCGCCGAGCCGGGCTGGAGCGGTGCGGGCGGTACGCAGGGCTGAGCGGAAAGGCGACCGCACCTCCTGCGGCCGCGGGCCAGAATGGGCATTACCTCGCCTTCGAACTGGATTTCTCGGCACAGCCCGCTCCCCCGCCGCCCTGCATCTGCCGCCCCAAAACCGTCTTTCCCCAAAAAAGTTAAAAAAGAATTACAAAAAGCTCTTGACATTTGGTATCAAAAGGGTTACAATTTAGTTGCAAGAAAGTTACAAGCCTTTTTCATGTGTCAGGAGTTTCGGGGGCGTCCTTCTCCTCCTGCCGCGCTCTCCTCGCGGTTTTTGGGCGTCCAGCCAAACCGAGGCTCCAAATCCTGTAACAAAAACCACCCGCTGTCCCTCCAGCAGGTGGTTTTTGTTTTGCGCATTTTTCGGTGGCGGGGCGCGGCGGTGCGGGGTCGGCGGCGTTCGGGAGGGCTTTCGGCGGCGGGCCGGATGTCCGACATGGGCCAGCGCCCAGCGGGCGGGACTGGCCGCCCGTGCGCCGTCCCCGCGCCCCGCCGCCTCACGCCATCGCGTGCTGTGGGTCGGTCTGGCTGGCGTGCAGCACCACCTGGCCCTGCTCGATGCCCGCGGTAAAGCTGCCGCCCGGCTGCGCCTGCCCCGAGGCGATGCTGTCGGCCAGCGCCTGCTCCACCGCGCGGCTCACCCTGCGGCGCAGCTCCCGCGCGCCGTAGGGCGAAACCGCCTGGGCCGCCAGCGCCGCGGGCAGCTCGGGGGTGTGGCGCAGCTGGTAGCCTCCTTTGGCGGCGCGCGCCTCCAGCTCCTCCAAAAGCTTCTCGGCGATCTGGGCGAGATGCCGCTCTTCCAACGGATGAAACACAACGATCTCATCCATCCGGCCCAGCAGCTCGGGCCGGAAATAGGCCTTTGCCTCGGCGAGGGCCTGCTCCTTCTGGCGCTCAAATTCGGCGTTCTGCCCCCTGCCAAAGCCCAGCGCCCCGGCCTGGCCCGCCAGATGCCGCGCCCCGAGGTTCGAGGTCAGCAGCACGATCGTGTTGCGAAAATCCGCCCTGCGCCCGGCCGAATCGGTCAGCTGGCCATCCTCCAAAATCTGCAACAGGATATTCTGTAAATCGCCGTGGGCCTTTTCGATCTCGTCAAACAGCACCACGCTGTAGGGGCGGCGGCGCACTGCCTCGGTCAGCTGGCCGCCGTCGTCGTGGCCCACATAGCCCGGCGGCGCGCCGATCAGCCGGGCCACCGTGTGAGACTCCATATACTCGCTCATGTCAAACCGCAGCAGCGCCCTGGCGCTGCCAAACCAGTGCTCGGCCAGGGCCCGGGCCAGATGGGTCTTGCCCACCCCGCTGGGCCCCAAAAAGAGCATCGCCCCCATCGGGCGGCCCGCCTCCCGCAGGCCGGTGCGGCTGCGGCGCACCGCGCCCGCCACCGCGGCCACCGCGTCGGTCTGCCCCACCACCGTCTCGGCCAGGCGGCTCTCCAGCCGGGCCAGCCGCTGGCGCTGCTGCTCGTTGATCCGGCTGGCCGGCACCCCGCTGGCGCGCGAGACCACCTGCGCCACCGCCTCCGGCGTCACCACCCGGTGTACCCCGGCGGCCTTCTGCTCGCAGAGGATGCGGGTGGCGGCGGCGGCCTCGTCCAGCAGGTCGATGGCCTTGTCCGGCAGAAAGCGGCCGGGCAGATACCGCACCGACAGCTCGACCGCCGCCGCGATGGCCGGCTCGGGCAGCAGCACCCCATGGAAGGCCGCGTAGCGGGGCGCGAGCCCCCGGATGATGGTTTTGGCGTCCTCGGGGCTGGGCTCCTCCACCAGCACCTGGCCGAACCGCCGGTCGAGCGCGGCGTCCTTCTGGATGCAGCGGCGGTATTCCTCCTGGGTGGTGGCCCCGATCAGCTGGATCTCACCCCGCGCCAGCAGCGGCTTTAAGATGCTGGCCGCGTCGATCGCGCCCTCGGCCGCACCCGCCCCCACGATGATGTGGATCTCGTCGATAAACAGGATGGTGCTCTTGTCCCGGCAGAGCTCCTCCAAAAGGCCCTTGAACCGCTCCTCAAAATCGCCCCGGTACTTGGTGCCGGCCACAAGGCTGGCCATATCCAGGCTGAGCAGCCGCTTGCCGCAGAGCGCGGCGGGGGCCCTGCCCGCGGCGATGCTCTGGGCCAGCGCCTCGGCCAGGGCGGTCTTGCCCACCCCCGGCTCGCCGATCAGGCAGGGATTATTTTTCTGGCGGCGGCAGAGGATCTCGGTCATCCGGGCCAGCTCCTGCTCCCGGCAGAGCACCGGGTCCAGCCTGCCCTCGCGCGCCAGCTGGGTCAGGTCGCGGCCGTATTTGTCGCTGGGGCGGGCGCTGCGGCTGTTCGCGGCGGCCCGCGGGGCCAGCGGCAGCACCAGCTGGCCGGACAGCTGGCGGCACTCCTGCGCGGCGGCGGCCAGCTCCAGCCCCAGCTGGCTCAGCCAGACGCTGGCGGTGCAGCCCTTGTCCTCCAGCATGGCGCAGAGCAGGTGCTCCGCCCGCGCCTCGCTCTGCCGGGCGGCCCGCGCCCCCAGCAGGGCGTACTCCATCGCCCGGCTGGCGTCCGGCGCAAACTCCTGCGCCGCGAGGACGCGGGGCGCGGCAGCGCTCGCGGCCTTCAGCTTCTCGTCCACCATCCCGGCGGTGATGCGGTGGGCGTTCAAAAACAGCGCGGCCGGGTCGGCCCCCTGCTGCAAAATCGCCAGCAGCAGATGCCCGGTGTCCGCCTCTTTCTGGCCGTACTGGCCCGCCAGACGCAGCGCCTGACGCAGCGTCCGGGCCGTCCGGCGCGAAAATCCCTGATAACGGTTCATCCTGTCCCCTCCCGCTCATACTGCGGCCAAACGGCCTTTTTGCAGTATGGGCCCGGTGGGGGCGGGATTATGCAGCGCTGTGGGTTCCGGGTGTTTTTCGGTTGTACAATCCGGGGCAAAGCGTGTATAATAAGAAAAACGGCCCGCGGCCCGGCCCCGGGTCCCAACGCACCGCGCGGCAGCCCCGCGCCGGAAAGGAAGCTTATGGAAAACGAAAACAAGGTCTTCGCCCTTTTGATCGACGCGGAGAACGTCTCGCCCAAATACATCAAGACCATCATCGACGAGGTGAGCCTCTACGGCATCCCCGCCTACAAGCGCATTTATGGCGACTGGACCAGCGCCGAGATGGCCAGCTGGAAAAAGGTACTGCTGGAGCACAACATCACCCCCATCCAGCAGTTCAGTTATACCCAGGGCAAAAACGCCTCCGACTCGGCCATGATCATCGACGCGATGGATATTTTGTACGGCAAAAATGTCGACGGCTTCTGCCTGGTCAGCTCGGACTCGGACTTTACCCGCCTGGCCGCCCGGCTGCGGGAGAGCCGGATGTTCGTGATCGGCATGGGCGAGAGCAAAACCCCCACCGCCTTCAAATCGGCCTGCGACACCTTTAAGTATCTGGATGTGCTGCAGGGGCTGAAAAACGAGGCTGCCCGCAAGCCCCGCGCCGACAAGCCGGACAAGGCCGATAAGCCGGAAAAGGCGGCAAAAACCCAGCCCGCAGCCAAAAAAGCCGCCGAAAAAGCGCCCGAAAAGGAAAAACCGGCCAAGCCCAAGCCCGCCGCCAAGGCCAAACCGGCACCCGAGCCCGCCCCCGCGCCGGAGCCGCTGCCCGAGCCCCACGAGGAGGACGAAGCCGCCGCCTTTGTGCCGCTGGACGAGATCGTGGAGAAGATCCACGATTTGATCGAGCACGACTCGGACGAGGAGGGCGGGATGCCCCTGTCCCAGATCGGGGTCATGCTCAGCCGCATCTACGCGGATTTTGATGCGCGCAACTACGGATTCTCCAAGCTGCACAAGCTGATCGACTCCACCAGGGCCTTCGAGACCAAGTACGAGCGGCTGCCCGGCGGGGGCCGGAACCTCATGGTGCGCAACCGCAGCACGACCTGACGCCAGCCGGGGCCGCGCGCCGCAAGGCATTTGGCAGCACCAAGCAAGGGAGGCCGCACCGATGGAATGGGAAGAGGATTTTTTGCGCTTCGTCCGGCAGCACGCCGCCCGTTACCCGCAGATGCAGCCGCAGGACTACGGCAAGCTGGCCTACCAGAGCGAGTACGGCCCCGAGCACATGATCACCGACGAGGCCGCCGCGGCGCAGGCCATCCGGGAGGAGTGGGCCGCCGTGGCCGCCCAGCCGCAGGAGCGCCCGGAACCCGCAGCGGCCGCCCCACAGCCCGAGCCGATCGGCGGCGGCCTCTGCCGCTTTGCGCTGACCGGCGCCCCCGCGCCGGACGCGCCCGAGTGTCTTGCCTTTTTGCTCTGCCGCAGCGCGCGGGAACACACCGGCACCCCCGAGGGGCTGGCCCGGCGGCTGGCCGCGCTGGAAACCCTGCACATCCCCCATCTGGCCGGTTGGCTGACCAGCTACCGCACCCAGGGGATGCCCGCGGTGCACCACAGCCCGCTCTACCGGGCCGCGTACCAGCCCCATTACCGGGTGCTGCGGGCCGAGTATGCGTTCTACTTCCCCGCCATTCTGGCCGTATACCGGCTGGCGCGGGCAGGCGCGCAGGCTGTTGTGGCGATCGACGGGCGGTGCGGCAGCGGCAAGAGCACCCTCGGTGAGCTGCTGGCACGGCTGTTCGGCTGTACGCTGCTGCACACCGATGACTACTATCTGCCCCTTGACCAGCGCGCCCCCGGCTGGGAGCAGATCCCCGGCGGCAATATGGACTTTGCCCGCCTGCGCGCGCAGGCTCTAACGCCCGTGCTGGCCGGGCAGCCCATCGCGTATCAGGCCTACAGCTGCCAGCAGGGACAGCAGCTGCCCGCCGTGCAGCTGCCGCCAAAAGCCCTGACCATTTTGGAAGGCAGCTACTCGATGCACCCCGCGCTGCAAACGCCGTATGCCGTGCGCATCTTCCTCGACTGCACGCCCGAGGAGCAGGCCCGCCGCCTGTACGCGCGGGAGGGGGAGTATTTCGCCATGTTCCAACAGCGATGGATCCCGCTGGAAGAGGGCTATTTTGCGCAGTACCAGGTGCAGCAGCGCTGCGATCTTGTGCTGGATACCAGTCTCTTTTGCGCCGGTGCGCCCCAAAATGCGGCCCCGGCAGAACCCTGACACAGTGTGAAACGGAGGGGATCGTATGCGCTTTTTCCGCCGCGGCAAAGGGGCCTCTGACCCCCGCAAGCCCTCGTTGGACCTGACCGGCAAAACGCCCGCTGTCCGCGCCAGCATCTGCACCGGCGAGCAGGTCGCGGGTTTCAAGGACACGCAGACCGGCCGGTTCACCGAGGTCATGCTGATCCGCACCGAGGCCGATTTTGAGGAGTTTCTGCAAACCTGCGGCCTCACTGCCGAACAGGTCGAAAGGATCTATTAGGCCGATGGAGGCTGGCAGAATTACAGCCAAAAGGAATCCACAGAACAGCAGCTGCCCTATCCGGCCTGATTGCCGGGCAGGGCAGCTGCATTTTTTTCATAAGAAGGTCATATTGCAGGCTTTTGTTCCCTGCTTTTTCAGATTCTTGCCATTAAGAGCATGATTTGTTCTTCGAGAGTTCAGCCTTATATACCTTGTGTGAATAGAGGAGCGTAACCGCCGCCGCGATCAAAAGATACCCAAGAAGCAGACCAACCGCTATGGCCGGCCTTGCAAAAGGGGTTGTAATGATCGTCAAGAGCCCCGCGATCATCATGCAAACGCCGCCAAAGCGATTGCTTTTCCTCCAGGTGGTGTCATTATATGCAGCCCAGCTTGCCCGGACTCCGGCGATCGGGTTCTTTTTTGTTTTTGGCATATAATTTCCCAAAAAGAGCAGCATGATGCCGATCAGCATGCAGGAGACCCTGCCGATGTCAGGATGCGCCTGCGCGGCATTTCCCGCGGCCTCCCGATATGCGTTATACAGAATAATCCCCTGCATGGCCGTAAAGGCGGCCGCCATCGAAACGCCAACGATCTTCATGACCTTTGCGTTGGACAAAGCCTCGGCCCGCTCCTTTTCGGCCGATGCTTTCGTCGCCTTTTTCTCGAAGTAAGCAGCAAATAAATGCCAGTGCAACGATAAAAGCAGGATGATCACCGGAAACAGGAAATTTTCGTATTTTGACCCCAATCGGTCGATCGTCCCCGCAAGGTCATAATGCACCGGCACGGAATCCGGCATAAACTGCAGTACGATGGCCGTAAGAACAAGCGAGAGGATGGAAATTGCCCACATCAGCTTTTTCATGTTCCGGCACCTCCAAACTGCCCCACCCACAAGATCAATTCCTCAAACACGGTCGTATTGATCTCGTAATACACAAAATTTTTGCTCCTGTATTCCATGACAAGGTCGGTACTTTTCAGTAATTTTAAATGATAGGAGAGATCCGATGGGGAAACGCCCAATTCCTCCGCTATGCTTCCCGCACTTTTTCTCCCGTCCTTCAGCAGGACCAGAATATCTCTTCTCCGCTTATCCGAAAGAACCTTAAAAATGTTTGTCTCGCTCACATTGTATCCGCCCGTCCGTAAAAAG
>DKVN01000026.1:6577-6798 GCA_002491225.1 Faecalibacterium sp. UBA7177 | reverse complement strand
TTTTCTCATCTCACCGCCCGGAAACCAGAGCGATTATTTCGTTTTTTTATAAATTCTTGAAAAACTGTGAGCAGCGCTATATAATGGTTAAGGTTTCGCAATGCGTATTTTCTGCAAAAAGATTCAAAAGGAGAATTCATGACATGAAACGGTTTACATCACTTGTACTCGCCCTGCTCATGGCTTTTTCCCTCTCGGCCTGCGGGGGGGGGGGGGGGGGG
>DKVN01000026.1:0-6287 GCA_002491225.1 Faecalibacterium sp. UBA7177 | reverse complement strand
GGGGGGGGGGGGGGGGGGAGGGTAACACCTCTGTGCCCTCGACCCCGGCTTCCTCGCAGCCTGTAAGCAGCACACAGGATCTCGACGAGCCGCCGGAGGATGCCTCAAGCGCAGCGGACGAGGATGTTCCCGAAGAGGAACTCCCCGAGGAAGAGCCCGCCGAAGAAGAGCCGACGTTCGTCACAATATCCGGGGGCGAAAACGTCCTCTCTGTGAACACGGATCAAGGGACTCTTGTGGAGTTTACCCTGCCTGCCGAGACACCAATCTACGACCAGATGATCTTTCAGGAAGAAAACTAGAATTCCATGTTGACCCACGGGGGAGGAGTTAGCGGCAAGACGATCGTTGAGCCCTATTTTGCAGGCACCGAAGAGACCCCCTGTGAGGAATATATCGACCATCTTGCGGGAAGTACAAGAAATAACCCGCATGACGATGAGACATTTACCAGAGACCTTAACGGCAGGGAGGTCGTGATTTATAAACGAACAGAGAATACGGTCAATGCCTTTGGAACTGAGGTTTGCGAATTCCGTTATCTGTTCGCGGTTCCGGTCATCGAAAACGTCGTTTTGGGGTTCCAGGTCAGCGGTTCCTATGGAACCGACAATGACCTTGTATATGATGACAGCGTCATTGATATTCTGCTGAGCCACATTACATTCTGACCCTCGGCCCTGATCAACCGGGCCTGTTTGACCACAGAAAATGCATTGCACCCATCCTTTCACAGCAACAACGCCCGGGGCCGCTGGAGTGCGGTTCCGGGCGTTTGTGCGTACTGGCCTTCTGCGGCATCGGTCGGGTTCAAAGATTGTTGACCAGCGGCAGGGTTGGGCGCTGCCGGCCAGTCTCACCCCCGCGGCGGCTCCTGACCGGGCTGGCCGGGCTGCCCCGGCTCCGGCAAGAGGGTCACGGCCTGCAGCTTGCGCTGAATCTGGCGGGTGCGCACCCCAACGAGGTTTTCCAGCTCGCTGCCCGCCTGCTGGATGCGGGTCTGGGCCTGGGTCAGCGCCTGACCGAAGGTGTCGAACTCGGCCTTTACGCTGCCCAGCACCTGCCACACCTCGCCCGAGCGCTTCTGGATCGCCAGGGTGCGAAAACCCATCTGCAGGCTGTTCAGCAGCGCGGCCATGGTCGTGGGCCCGGCCATCGTGATCCGGTACTCCCGCTGCACCCGCTCGGCCACCCCGCGGCGCACCAGCTCGGCGTAGAGGCCCTCCACCGGCAAAAACATCACCCCAAAATCGGTGGTGTGGGGCGGGGCGATGTATTTGTCGTGGATGTCCCTGGCAAAGCCGCGCACCCGGCGCTCGAGGTCCTTGGCGGCGCTCTCCACCGCGACGGCGTCGGCCGTATCATAGGCGGCAAGCAGGGCAGAATAGGCATCCTGCGGGAACTTTGCGTCGATCGGCATCCAAACCGGCTCCTCGCCCGCGCCGGGCAGCCGCAGGGCGTACTCCACCCGCTCGGTGCTGCCGGGGCGGGTGGCGATGTTCTCGGTATACTGGCCGGGGGCCAGCAGCTGCTCTAAAATGGCCCCAAGCTGCACCTCGCCCAGGATGCCCCGGGTCTTGACATTGCTCAGCACCTTTTTCAAATCGCCGACCCCCGCCGCGAGGCTCTGCATCTCGCCCAGGCCCTTGTACACCATCTCCAGCCGCTCGCTCACCAGGCTGAAGCTCTGGTGCAGCTTGTCGTCCAGCGTCTTTTGCAGCTTGTCCTCCACCGTGCCGCGAATTTCGGTCAGCTGGCGGTTGTTGTCCGCCTGCAAAGCGGCCAGCCGGGTCTCAACCGCGGCGCGGATCTGCTCCAATTTTTGCTCGTTTTGCAATGCGGTGTTTGCCAGCTGGGTGTTCATCAGGCCAAGCTGGTCGGTCAGGGCCTTCTGGGCCAGCGCCTGCTGCCGGGCCAGATGCTGCGCCGCCTCCTGCAAATGCCGGTCCTGCTGTTCGGCGGCCCGCTGCTGGGCCTCCATCTGCTGGCGGGCCGCGGCCTGCGCGCTCTGGCTCAAGGCGGCGGTCAGCTCCTGTCGGGTGGCCCGCAGCTCGGCCAGCAGGTCCTGACGCACCTTCTCGAGATCCTCGCCGCGCATCGTCTCGGCCCGGCCGTGCCAGAGCACCGCAAGGCAAATAAGGCTGGCAAGGCAGGCGGCCACTGCCGCGATCAGGGTCACAAGCTCCATTTCGCACTCCCCCTTATGCCCGCCGAGGGATAAGACCGCGGCAGGGCTCATACATATCAGTATACGGGTTTTGGCAGGATAAAGCAAACGCCGTGTGCACGGCTGCCCGGCCGCACCGGCAGGTATGGGGGAGGAGCTTTTCAGATGATGCAGTCGATCCGCCGCAAAAAGCGGCTGTTTTTGAGCCTTTGGCTGGTGGGTGTGCTGGGGCTGGCCGCCCTGCTGTTTTGCAAGGTGACCCAGCCGGAGCCGGGCTGCCGGGCCGAGGATCTGACCCGTATCCCGGACGATGCGTTGATGGTGTTTGCCGCAAAGCGGGCCCAGCCTGCGGCCGCACCGGCGCAGGACGGCGCGCCCGCGACGGATGGGCCCAAGCGGGTGTTTTTGACCTTTGACGATGGCCCCAGCGCCACCACCGAGACGGTGCTGGATATTTTGAAGGAGGAGGGGGTGCCCGCCACCTTTTTTGTGGTGGCGGCGGAGAACAACGAAAAATATCTGCCCCTATTACAGCGCACCGTGGCCGAGGGGCACCAGATCGCGCTGCACAGCTGCAGCCACGAGTACCGCGCCATCTACAAAAACCCCGCAGCCTACTGGGCGGATCTCAAAGCCCTGCGGGCGCAGATCGCGCCCTACGTGCCGGACGCCGCGTCGATCAAGTGGATTCGGTTCCCGGGCGGCAGCACCAACACGGTCAGCCACAAGTACGGCGGCAGCAATATCATGAAGTCGCTGAAGGCGCAGGCTGAGGAGAAGGGCTATCACTATGTGGACTGGAATGTGTGCGCCGAGGACGCCGCGGGCGGGCACCCCAGCGCCTCCGAAATTTATCACAATGTAGTGGACGATGTGGGTGACAAAACCGTCTGCGTGGTGCTGATGCACGACACCCGGGCCACCAAAAACACCGCCGAGGCCCTGCCGGACATCATCCACTGGTTTAAGGAAAACGGGTTCGAGTTCTGCACTGTCAGCGCGCTGGAATCGGCGGAGGAGGGCTGAACCGGGAGGGCAAAAGTAAGCCGTAAAGGCGTTTGACCTGCCAGTGATTGACGCGCTGTGTCAGCGCGGGCCAATTGTAAACTTTTCGCAATTTTGCCCTTTTTGGGGGCGAGGCGATTGTAAAATGCCGCCGAATGATGTATCCTAAACAGGTACCCGAACACCCGATGAACCCCTTGACGGGAAAACCTGTGGAGGAGCGGTATGCGCCAGAAAAGATCCAGACAGGTCGCGTTTGGCGGCATGATGGCGGCGCTCACCCTTGCGGTGATGCTGCTGGGCGGGGTGATCCCGCTGGCCACCTTCTGCGCGCCTGCCATCGGCGGCATCCTGATCATGCTGACGGCGGAGGAGTGCGGCCCGCGGGCTGCCTGGGGCAGCTACGCCGCGGTGGCGCTGCTGAGCCTCTGGCTGCTGCCGGATGTGGAGATGAGCATGATCTTTGCGCTGTTTCTGGGCTGGTATCCGCTCGCAAAGCCCCGGCTCGACCAGCTGCGCCGCCGCGCGCTGCGCTTAGCGGCAAAGCTTGTGCTCTTCAACGCCGCGGTGCAGCTGATGTACCTTGTGCTGCTGGTGCTCTTCCCGGTGGGGTATCTCACGGCCGAGATGGGCGGCTACGGCCGCGGGATGATCACGGTGCTGCTGGTGCTGGCGAACCTTGCCTTTGGCCTCTATGACCTGGCCCTTTGCCGGGTGCGCTGGCTCTACCTGGCAAGGCTGCGCCCGCGGCTGACCGGCCGCCCGGCCCGGCGGCCCGGCCGCAGGCCCTGAGAGAGGCGGCAAAATCAGACCGGGTGCGGGACAAAAAGGGGGAGGATCGACCCAGGCGAAAAGCAAAAAAGCGCCAGGCCACACGGCCCTTTTTGAGGCCGCGAGGGTGACGAGGGGAAGAGTGATCGAAGGATTCGGCGGATGCTCTTCTGGCTGGCCCGCCAGCCACAAACGGAGGGGAAAAATCCGGCAGCAATGCCGGCGCACAGAGCCCCCCGCCGCGGGCAGAGGATGTAAGAACCGGTCAGGGGTGGAAGGAAAGACCCCTTAAACTTCAGGGGCCGCGCCGTGCGCGGGCGCCCTTTTGATTTGTATTTTCCGTTTCAGGCAAAATAGATACGAGTATTTGTTTTTTATCAGGCTGCAAAGCAAACTGCCTTTCCAGAGGGAACAGGCGGCGTTTTTGCGTTGTTGCGCTTTGCTTTTGGGTTTTTTCACCCTCCTGACCCTGCTGTCAAGGAGGTTTGTTCGCGATGTGCGGAATTGTAGGATACACCGGCCGCCGCGAGGCGGTGGAGGTTTTGCTGGAGGGGCTCTCCAAATTGGAGTATCGGGGGTACGACTCTGCGGGGGTGGCGCTGGCCACCGGGCAGGGCATCCGGGTCGTCAAGGCCAAGGGGCGGCTGGCCGTGCTGCGGCAAAAGCTGGCCGCGCAGCCGCTGCCGCCCACCGGCTGCGGCATCGGGCACACCCGCTGGGCCACCCACGGCGCGCCCAGCGATATCAACAGCCACCCGCAGTCGGCCGCGCGGGTCAGCCTGGTGCACAACGGCATCATCGAAAATTACGGCCGCCTCAAGGATCACCTGATCAAAAAGGGCTACACCTTCGAGAGCGACACCGACACCGAGGTGCTGGTCAAGCTGCTGGACTATCACTATCACGGCGATCCCATTGCCGCCATCCTCGCCGCCACCGCCCGGCTGCGGGGCAGCTACGGCGTGGCGGCCCTGTTTGCCAATCAGCCCGGCACCATCTACGCGGTGCGCCGCGAAAGCCCGCTCATCGTGGGTTACGGGGCGGGGGAGAGCTTCCTCGCCTCGGACATCCCGGCCCTGCTCAAGTACACCCGGGAGTACAGCATCCTGGAGGAGGGCGAGATCGCCGTGCTGCGGCCGGAGGGCATCACGGTGTACAACGAGTTCGGCCACCCCGTTGAAAAAGAACATCTCACCGCTGATTGGGACCTTGAAGCCGCCGAAAAGGGCGGCTATCCGCATTTTATGCTCAAGGAGATCCACGAGCAGCCCCGGGCCATTGCCGCCACGGTCGGCCCGCGGGTGCAGGACGGCCTGCCTGTGCTGGACGCCCCCGGCCTGACCGACGCGGTGCTTGCCGGGGTGCGCGCGGTGCATCTGGTGGGCTGCGGCACCGCCATGCACGCCGGCATGGTGGGCCGGGCCGCCATCGAGCGGCTGGCGCGGGTACCGGCGGATGTCGAGATCGCCAGCGAGTTCCGCTACCGCGATCCCATCCTCGCCCCGGAGGACCTGGTGGTGATCATCAGCCAGAGCGGCGAGACCAGCGACACCCTCGCCGCCCTGCGGCTGGCAAAGCAGAAAGGGGTGCGGGTGCTGGCGGTGGTCAATGTGGTCGGGTCTTCCATCGCCCGGGCGGCGGATGACATGCTGTACACCTATGCCGGGCCGGAGATCGCGGTGGCCTCCACCAAGGCCTACACGGTGCAGCTGTGCGTGCTGTACCTGCTGGCGCTGCGTCTGGCACTGGCCAAGGGGCGGCTGAGCGAGCCCGAGGCCCGCCGGCTGACCGCCGAGCTGCAGCGCGCCGGTGCCCTGCAGCAGCCCATGCTGGACGAGTGCGAGCGGATCAAGTATCTGGCCAGCCAGTACATGAACAGCAGCGACCTCTTTTTTATGGGCCGCGGGTTCGATTACGCCCTCTCGCTGGAGGGCTCGCTCAAGCTCAAGGAGATCAGCTACCTGCACTCGGAGGCCTACGCGGCCGGGGAGCTCAAGCACGGCACCATCTCGCTGGTGGTCGAGGGCACCCCGGTGGTGGCGCTGGCCACCCAGAAGGCGCTGTACGAAAAAACGCTCTCCAACGTCAAGGAGGCCCGCAGCCGCGGCGCAAGGGTGCTTTTGCTCTGCTGCGAGGATGCGGTCGTGCCGCCGGACGTGGCTGACGATGTGGTGCGCCTGCCCCGGTACGAGGAGATTTTTATGCCGCTGCTGCTGATCGTGCCCTTGCAGCTGTTTGCGTATTATATGAGCGTACTGCGCGGCTGTGACGTGGATAAGCCGCGCAACCTGGCCAAGAGCGTGACGGTGGAATGATCCGCTGCGTGTAACCCCCGCCTCCATCC
>DKVN01000109.1:25775-27157 GCA_002491225.1 Faecalibacterium sp. UBA7177 | reverse complement strand
TGCGCGGCGCTTACTCCACGATGGCCAGGATGTCGCTCTGGCGCACGATGGTGCACTCCTCGCCGTCCACCTTTACCTCGGTGCCGGAGTACTTGCTGGTCAGCACCTTGTCGCCCACCTTGACAAGCATCTCCACTTCCTTGCCGTCCACATTGCCGCCCGGGCCCACGGCCAGCACCTCGGCCACCTGGGGCTTCTCCTTGGCGCTGCCCGCCAGGATGATGCCGCTCTTGGTTGTCTCCTCGGCCTCAACGGTCTTGATGACGACACGGTCTGCAAGAGGTCTGATCTTCATAACGCATATCCTCCTAAAAAATGATATTTTTGAAAAGCTTTGTGTTGTGTTAGCACTCATTTGCCCTGAGTGCTAATGTATATTGTAGTCACTTCCCCGCAAAAAATCAAGGGGGTAAAATAAAAATTTTTTGTGAACAAGGGGTTTTTTCTTTGCAGAGGGGTAAAAATAGCGTATTGACGTAAAAAACCCCGGTGTGTTTCCGGGGCTTTTTTCTACGCGATCCTTCTGTTTTTTCGTCTCAGTCCCTGCCGGGGACGCTTTGGCGGGCGTTGGCGAGGCGTTTTGCGGGGGCGGTTAGCACACCCGCCCCAAAGCTCCTCAAACCCCCGCCTGCGCGACGCGGGCCGCCGGTTTGCTGCGCGGCTCAGCGGGCGGCCTGCACAGCGCCGCGGACGGCCTGCTGCCCGGCCAGCTTACGGGGCAGCAGGATGCGCGCGGCCAGCGGCAGCACCCGCGCCTCGAGGCTCTCGCGGGGGGCGCACTCGCCGTCCAGGTTGACCACGATCGGGCGGCCGTCCAGCGGGGTCACCCGCACCTCTTTGGCCCGGCGGTAGAGCATGATGTCCGCCAGCGCGGGGACCACCTGCCCATTTTCAAGGTGGCGGCCCTTCTGGTAGGTGCCCAGCACCCCGGCGATGCGCAGGCGGCTGATCTTGCGCACCAGCACAACGTCCAGCAGGCCGTCGTCGAGCGAGGCCTCGGGCGCGGCCTGGTAGCCGCCGCCGTACCAGCCGCCGTTGCAGATGGCGGTGAGGATGCAGTCCTCCTCAAAGCTCTCGCCGTCCAGCTCGACCCGCACCCGGCTGCTCAGCCTGCTGCACAGGCACTGGACGATCGAGAGGTTGTAGGCCATCGAGCCGCCGCAGAGCAGCAGCCGCCGGAACTTGGGGATGCCATAGGCCACCTTCGCGTCCAGCCCGGCCGAGCAGATGGCCGCCGAGACCCCGAAGGGGGTCTCGATGAGGTCGATGGGCACGGCGCTGCCCTGCATGAGATCGGCGAGGTCGAGGAAGTCCTCCCGCGCGCCGTAGTTGCGCACAAAGTCGTTGCCGCTGCCGCAGGGCACGCAGGCCACCTCGGCCTG
>DKVN01000109.1:25484-25605 GCA_002491225.1 Faecalibacterium sp. UBA7177 | reverse complement strand
GATCAAGGAGGAATCCGCCATGCTGCCTGACACCGGGAAAATCCTTATTACCAGCCTTGTTTCCATAGTCGTTTTGTTTTTGCTCTGCAGGCTGATTGGCCAGCGCCAGATCAGCCAGATG
>DKVN01000109.1:21779-25476 GCA_002491225.1 Faecalibacterium sp. UBA7177 | reverse complement strand
AGGCGCTTGGCCTCGGTGATGATCTGCGGCACCAGGGTGCCGGAGGCGTCCGCCTTGCCGGACACCGGGTTGACGATAAACACATGCTTCATGCCGGTTGCAGCCCTTCCCAAATAAATTGCGGTGTGTCATTGCGGCACAATGGAACATTCTCTATTATAATACGGCATTCCCCCCCGGCAAGGCAAGCGGGATATTTTGCCCAAAGGCCGCGCAAGCTAAGAAAAAGCCTTATCTCTAAAGTGGGAGGATATTATCATGCTGCTGGATGTCGCCAAGACCCTGCTCACCAGCCTTGTCTCGATCGCGGTGCTGTTTTTGCTCTGCCGGCTGATCGGCCAGCGCCAGATCAGCCAGATGAGCCTGTTTGACTATGTCAACGGCATCGTCATCGGCTCGATCGCCGCCGAACTCGCCACCAACCTCGAGGACTGGCACCGTCCCCTGACCGCCATGCTCCTCTACGGCCTCGCGGCCGCGGCGATCAACGCGGCCACCTGCAAGAGCCTTGCGCTGCGCAAAATCTTCAACGGCCGTCCGCTGGTGCTGTTTGAGGACGGCAAGCTCTACAAGGGCAACCTCTACCGGGCCAAGCTGGATATCAACGAGTTTCTGACCCAGTGCCGGGTGGCGGGGTACTTTGACCTGAGCCGCCTCGAGGCGGTGGTGCTCGAGACCAACGGCCAGCTGAGCTTTCTGCCGCTGGCCGCCGAGCGCCCGGCCACCCCGGCCGACCTGCAGCTCACCCCGCAAAAGGAGACGATGCAGACCAACCTCATCCTCGACGGCCGCGTTCTCACCGAGAACCTCAAGGCCAGCGGCCGCAGCGAGGCATGGCTGACCGAGCAGCTGCACCGCCAGGGCATCGGCCAGGTGCGGGAGGTGTTTCTGGCCTCCTGCGACCAGCAGGGCAGCTTCACCGCCTACCGCATGCTGGACGAGCCGGTGGCGCGGGAGATTTTTGAGTAGGGCGTTTTAAGTCCAAAAACAAACGAAGGAAGGTGAAACGGTACCGCTGGATCCGATCCTTTCCTTAAACGAGCTCGGTCAGCAACGGTCTGTCCCTTTGTCCAAGGCGAAAAAACAGTCCTCTTGTCTAATTTCTCTTGTCTTACCGGCCCCTTATCTTGAAACCTGAATTTTTATATCTTCTGCAATTTTGATCAATTCATTTAGAGCCAAAGTGCTTGACATATAATAAACAAAATCATTGTTGCTCCAGGTCAACAGATTGATCCCATCCTCTCTGCTTCCCCAAATTGCATCATGAGAATCAAATTGAATTGAGTAGCAGGTTGTGTATTCGTTGTCTAAAGAGATTTGTTGCATCCCATCGAATTGGGTAATTTGAATAAAAAAATAGTCAAATCCATCAACATACTCGACAGATAGAGAATTGGGGTCCTGCGCATATAGTTCCTCTTCATAAAATCCGTCTGGGATATAGCCCAGCTCGATTTCTCCGGGCAATGTACGCCCATTTGATGTGTCAGAGGAATAAACAACGGTCATAAACTCATCATGCCACTCGATCAGGGTCGTGACCACCGCCTCGCGCACCGCCTCTACCGGCATCATCGCACAGGTGAACACTGTAACAAGCGCCGCGATGCTGATGGCCGTGCGCCGCAGAGCGCGTCTCCATCGCCGCATCTGTTCCTTACTTTTGATCCGATGGAACAGCTTGTCCATCTTCTTTTGGAATCGCTCAGAAGGCCGGAACGCCTCGTTCATCTCCTGCAGACTGGGCAGTGCCGCCATCTCCCGTGCCTCGGCCTCAGCAACGACAAGAGCGATCATGGCATCAGTCGATATTCTGACCTCACCCTTCTTTGCTTCCATGTGTTTCATCCTCCAATCGTTGCAACAGCATGGACAGAAGAACCATCCCTACTGTCCCTGGCCAATGGGGCAACGATACCCTCTTCAATCCATTTTTGATAACAAGCTGCCCATTTGGGATTTCGGGCATAATTTTCCACCGATTCATTAACCAAATCCAATTGCGAAAAACAAAGCTCTGTTTTGTCATCCGTTCCTTTCATCACAAGTGTATAAGGAAACAAAAATGGAAGTCTATCATCAACCAGTCTTGCGCGCTGAATATTGTATGCAATACTATTTTCCAATGCTGTCCTGAGTTCAAAAACCACGCCCTCAAGAAACATTTCGACCTCTTTTTTGTCTTCCATACTATCTGCGACCAAATAGCGGATCGACATGATTGATTCTACCACATCCTTAAACGAGAAAATACTTTTTTCAAATTTCATCTTTTTTGAAGGATCGTCCCACCACACAATAGAAAGGGACCATTCATTGCTTTTTAAACAGCGGCTTATAGAAATAAACAGTTGTGCTTGTAACACATTCGCCTGCACAGGGAAGGACTGAAACATTGCCAGATTGATTGCATCGACTGGAATCGCATCAAACTTCATTTGTTTGTTTTTCGTGTTATATAAGTATGATTTGTATTCCGTCTTTTCATTACTTGTGAAATAACGAGTGGAGTATCTGTCTATTTTATACTCGAGATTTTCAGCGATCCTTTCTATCGCTTTTCTAATGTCATAAAACGCGGTATTTTCTTTGATTTTTCCCCGGAATAACAGATAATTTTTTTCATATGCTTATCCCTTCGGATTTTTTCTAATGAAACAGAGGAGACAGAGGGATGGTTCTTTCGTTCTGGACAAAGGAACCGTACCCTTGTCTTCCAGTGGAGCACGCCCTTGAACTGTATTATGATTGTCTGAAGGGATAATGTCAATATCATTTCCCAAGTTAGTTGCAGGGACAAAGGGACAGACCTTTCGCTTCAGTGCGTCAACAGGCATCGCTCGATCAAAAAGCCGTCCCCCTGTCTCGCGCCGGTGCAAATTTCCGTGACGACCTTGCGGTCGTGTGGTATGCTACAGGTGAATCGGCCTGCTGGCCGACCGCACCAGATACCTGAAAGAGAATCCGAAGGGAGTGAGCGAGATGTGCAAGGTGATTGAAGAGATGCGCAAAGAGGAGCGCGAGGAAGGCCGCATGGAAGGCCGAGCAGAAGGCAGGGCAGAAGGCCGCACGGAAGTCTTAAAGGCGTCTGTTCAGCGTATGCTGTCCGCCGGAAAATATGCCATGGATGAGATTGCTGCCGTTCTGGGCTTGTCCCCGGATGAGGTGAAGAAGCTTGCCGCAGAGCAAAGCACCTGATCTCCCCTTGAAAAAGCCAAAACGCAAAATAGGGGGGCGGGCCGAATGGCCCGCCCCCCTCTCTCATTTTCGGGAAAGCGCTTATTCCTTGGTAAAAACATCCTTGCCCAGCGAGCAGACCGGGCAGACCCAGTCCTCGGGGACCTGCTCCCAGGGGGTGCCGGGGGCGACGCCGTTGTCCGGGTCGCCGACGGCGGGGTCGTACACATAGCCGCAGGGGCAGACATACTTATCCATTGCAAACTCCTCTTTCGTCTCAGGCTTTTTGCGCAGCTTACTTGAAGTAGCGGCTCAGCAGCCCGGCCATGCCGCGGCCGTGACGGGCCTCGTCCTTGGCCATCTCGTGCACGGTGTCGTGGATCGCGTCGAGGCCCAGCTCCTTGGCCTTCTTGGCCAGGTCCATCTTGCCCGCGCAGGCGCCGCACTCGGCGTCAACGCGCATCTCGAGGTTCTTCTTGGTGCTGTCGGTCAGCACCTCGCCCAGCAGCTCGGCGAA
>DKVN01000109.1:20274-21456 GCA_002491225.1 Faecalibacterium sp. UBA7177 | reverse complement strand
GGCGGCGTGCTCGGCCTCCTCAAAAGCGTAGCGCTTCCAGGCCTCGGCGATCTCGGGGTAGCCCTCGCGGTCGGCCACGCGGCTCATGGCCAGGTACATGCCGACCTCGCTGCACTCGCCGTTGAAGTTCATGCGCAGGCCCTCAACGATCTCCTCCGGCACGCCCTCTTTCGCGATGCCCACCACATGCTCGGTGACATAGGTGTTGTCCTTCTGCTCAACAAACTTGCTCTTGGGGGCCTTGCAGACCGGGCAGAACTCCGGGGCGGCGCCCTCCGCGATATAACCACAAACCGTGCAGACAAACTTTGCCATTGTGTTCATCCTCCATTTTCAGTTTAATCAATTACAAAAGGGCCATTCCTCCGGCGGCCAGCCTTTGCGGCACAGTCCGCCTGCCATTGGATGGTAAATAGGAATGATTCTTTGTTAGGCTCATTATAGCATACCGCACCGGGGCCGTCAAGTATGCCAGCGAAATTTTGCCGCGTCTTTAGCCGTGGCCCTCCCCGCCCGGCTGCTCCGGCTGTTTCAAAGCCTCCACGCCCGGCCCGGCGGGCAGCCCCAGCCGTGCCAGCGCGGGCAGCAGAGCCTTGAGCACCAGCGCGGTGATCGCCCCCATCGCGAGGCCCGACACCAGCAGCACCGGGGCGTAGCCGAGGGCCATCGCGCTCGAGAGCACCGCTCCCGCCGCCAGCAGCTGGCCGAGGTTGTGGGCGATGGCCCCGCAGGCCGAGAGGATCAGGCCGGTGGGCCGCAGCGGCCCGTGCAGCAGCGCGAGCATCACCAGCAGCGAGAACAGCCCGCCGGCCAGCGAGAGCAGCCCGGCCACCGCCCCGCGGGTGAGCAGCCCGAAGAGAGCCTTGAGCAGCACCAGCGCCAGCGCCGCCCGCCCGCCCAAAAAGAGCAGCGCGTACATTACCACCACGTTTGCGAGGCCCAGCTTCATGCCGGGGGCCAGCCCCAGCAGCGGCGCGATCGACGACTCGGCAAACGAGAGCACCATCGCCAGCGCAAACAGCACCCCGCCCAGCGCCACCCGGCGCGCCATGCCCTGCCCCTGCCGCATCCTGAGGTTTCTCCCCTTTCCGGGCTGCCGCCCGCTGTTCTTTCCCAATCTATCTTCATCTTACGGTGCGCGGCGGGCAATGTCAAGCGACAGCGAACGACATGGGGACGGTT
>DKVN01000109.1:1912-19937 GCA_002491225.1 Faecalibacterium sp. UBA7177 | reverse complement strand
CCGTCCCCTGTGTCGGCAGCGGTTGGCGAACGATGAGCCTGCCTGTGTCGGCAGCGGATGGCGCACGCCCGTGCCGCCGCCCCGCACTCACCGCGCTCCCCCGTGAATATTCTGTAAAAAATCGGCAACACTCAACCCAAAAGCCTTGCATTGCCGCCGGTTTTAGTGTACCATAAAAGGCACTGTGGTGTTTTGGCCGGTTTTGGCCCGGACGAAACGCCGCGCGGGGCAAACGGCGGCGATCATCCCCCTGCCCCATCCCAGCAAACCCCAACCAAATCAACAACCAAGGAGAAAGGAGACTCCTTCATCATGAAACATTCTGCAATGCTCTTGGCGGCCGTTCTGCTGGCCGCGGTGCTGCTGGCCGGGTGCGGCGGCGGCGCTTCTTCTGCTTCCACCCCCGCGGCCTCCCAGCCCGCGGCCTCGGCCCCGGACGCCTCCTCCGCCGCGAGCGCCCCTGCGGCGGACAGCTATAACCTTTCTGATATCATCGCCGCCGTCGAGGCGGTGAACCCGGTGGCGAACCCCCGCGAGATCGACGATTTCGGCCTCGAGAACACCTACCTGCTCACGATGGACAACGTGGCCGAGTACGCGGGCAAGGTGAGCAACGACGCCGCCAACAGCGCCCTGATCCTGGCGGTCAAGGCGGTGGAGGGCAAGGCGGGCGATGTCAAGGCCGAGCTGGACGCCTACAAGACCGAGCTGGCCGAGGGCGGCCTTTACGCCGAGTTTGCCGATAAAGAAGCCCAGGCCAAGGATGCCCGGCTGGTGGTCAAGGGCGATTATGTAGTGTTGGTGATCGCCAACACCGAGGGCGCGCAGTACGCCGATATCGACAAGGCGCTGGACGAGGCCCTGCGCTGAGCGCGACCCGCTTGCCCGCGGCCCTGTAACCCAAGCGATCCATTTCACGCGCAGCAGGCCGGTGCCGCCCGGAGGGCAGCACCGGTTTTTAACATCCGGCGGCCCCACGGCCAGCGGCTGACCTTCCGGCCCGCCGCGCGCCGTGCCGCCCAAAACGCCCCACGGCCCCGCGCGGCCGCGGCCGCAAATACAAGCCCCCCGGCAGTCCCACCACAAACAAACACAGTAGGAGTGAGCAAGGGTTGGTTTTCAGCACGATCTTGTTTCTGTTTCGGTTTCTGCCCATTACCTTGGCGCTGTATTACCTCAGCCCCCCGCGGCTGAAAAACGCCACCCTGTTTTTGTGCAGCCTGGTGTTCTACTCCTGGGGCGAGGTGCGCTTTTTCCCGGTGATGGTGCTGCTGATCCTCATCAACTACTGCTCCGGCCTCGGGATGGAAAAGGCCGGCGAGCGGCAGGGGCTGCGGCGGTTTTTCCTCATCTTCTCGGTGGCGGGCAGCCTCTCGATGCTCGTCTTTTTCAAGTACACCAACTTCCTCATCACCAGCCTCAACGCCATCTTCGGCCTCTCGATCGGCCTTGTCAGCGGGCTGGAGGTGCTGCCGCTCGGCATCAGCTTTTACACCTTCCAGACCATGAGCTATTCGATCGACGTCTACCGCCGCGAGGTGCCCACCGAGCACAACATCATCGATTTTGGCGCGTATGTGGTCATGTTCCCGCAGCTGATCGCGGGCCCCATCGTCAAGTACCGGGATGTCGCCGCGCGGCTGCACGTTTTCGAGGGCCGCTGCAGCTGGGAGCAGATCGAGGACGGGGTCTGCCTCTTCACCTTCGGCCTTGCCAAAAAGGTGCTGCTGGCCGACACGATCAGCGCCCTCTGGCTGGACATCATCGGCACATACTCTTCGAGCGGCGTGCAGACCGGCGCGGCCATCGGCCTTGCCAACGCCTCCACCCCGCTGGTCTGGCTGGGGGTCATCGCCTACTCCTTGCAGCTGTACTTTGATTTTTCCGGCTACTCGCTCATGGGCATCGGCATGGGCAGGATGCTGGGCTTCGATTTCCCGCAAAACTTCAACCTCCCCTACATCTCCCGCAGCATCACCGAGTTCTGGACCCGCTGGCACATGACCCTCTCGGGCTGGTTCAAGGAGTATGTGTATATCCCGCTGGGCGGCAACCGCAAGGGCAAGCGGCGGCAAATTTTTAACCTCTTTGTGGTCTGGTGCCTCACCGGCATCTGGCACGGCGCCAACTGGAACTTTATCCTCTGGGGCCTTTACTACTTTGTGCTGCTGGTCATCGAGAAGCTGTTTTTGCTGCCGGTGCTCAAAAAAGGGCGGGTCTGGCCGCATATCTACACCATGTTCTTCGTGGTGGTGGGCTGGGGGCTGTTTGTGGGCAACGAGCCGGGGGTTGGCCTCGGGGTGCTGCTGCACAAGCTCTTCATCCCCTCCGGCGGGGTCAGCTGCCTCTACTTTCTGCGCAACTACGCGGTATTGCTGGCCGTCAGCATTGTCTGCTGCACCCCCCTGCCGCTGAAAATCTGGGACGCCATCAAGCAGAACCGCTGGATGAAGCCGCTGATCATCGGCCTCTTGCTGGTGCTGAGCGTGGCGTATATCGTGGGCTCGGGCAACAGCCCGTTCCTCTACTTCAACTTCTAAAGCACCGACAGACGGGAGGTGACGCGGATGAAATCGTTTTGGAACAACCTCAAGCAGCGCCCGGTGCTGCTGCTCTTTTTCGGTTTTCTGTTCGGCTTTCTGGTGCTGGACGGCCTCTGGCCCAACCGTGAGTTCTCCGAGCTGGAAAACAAAAAGCTGGCGCAGTTCCCCGATTTTTCGCTCGAGAGCCTTTTGCGCAACGAGTGGACGGCCAAATACGGCGATTATGTCAAGGAGCAGGTCGCCTTCCGGGACGGCTGGATCGATTTGCAGAGCCGCAGCGAGACCCTGCTCTTTCAAAAGGCCGAGGTGGGCGGGCAGCTGCTCGGCGGCAGCGACATGCTGTTTACCAAGGCGTTCGCCCTCAAGGGCAGCGAGGAGCGCCAGCTGCCCCGCAACATCGGCGCGGTGAGCCAGTTTGCCGCGCGGCACCCGGGGCAGGTCACCTTTCTGCTGGCCCCCTCGGCCAGCCTGATCTACCCGGAAAAGCTGCCCTTCCACGCGCCGATGCTGGACGAGAACGCCTTTTTGGACGAGATCTTCGCTGCCGTGGGCGAGAGCGCCCGCATCCTCGACCTGCGCGAGCCCTTCACCGCCCACAAGGACGAGTACCTCTACTACCGCACCGACCACCACTGGACCAGCGGCGGCGCGTACCTGGCCTACACCGCCTTCTGCGCGCAGGAGGGCCTTGCCCCCTTTGACCCGGCGGCCCACACCGCGGTGGAGGTGCCGGAGTTCTACGGCACCAGCTACTCCTCCGCCCGCAACTGGAACGCGGTGCCGGATGTGATCACATACTACGAGCTGCCCAGCCGCCAGACCATCTGGGACGTGACCGGCGGCCCGCAGGCCCTCACCGCCCTCTCGGAGGACGACCTCTACGACCAGGACGCCTTTGCCACCCGCGACAAATACGCCGCTTTCCTGCACGGCAACCCCGGCTACAGCACCGTGACCGGCGAGGGCGAGGGCAGCATCTTAGTGATCAAGGACAGCTACGCCAACTGCTTTGTACCCTACCTCACCGCCAACTACGCCCGCATCGGGGTGCTGGACCTGCGCAACTACAGCTACAGCGTCGACGCCCTGATGCAGGCCGAGGGCTACGATCAGGTGCTCATCCTCTACAACTTCCAGAGCTTCAAGTCGGACGGGTATCTCTACAACCTCAACCGCGACCCCATCGGCTGAGCGGGCCGGGCGGCAGCCCTTTGGCCTTATTGTAGCCTCCCAGAATGGAACTTACCGGAAGTATCCCGAAAAACACACGGCCCCGGCGGCCCTGCGCGTTGCAGGGGCTGCCGGGGCCGTTTTCTTATCCGCAAAAAAGAAAAAGCAAGAGGCGGGGCGGCAGCAGCGGCAGCAGCGGCAGCCAGCGGCTGCCATTGGCAGCTTGCGGCACCCCGCCCTGTCCTTTGCCATCACGAGCCTTGCCGTCTCCCTGCAGCAGCTTCTGCTGCTGCCTCCCCTTCGCTTTTGCTTTTGTTTTTGCTTTTGTTTTTGCTTTTCCTTTGGGTTTTTCAAAAACCGTTCGGTTTTTGAAGCGCCTCAAAAAAACCGGTCGGTTTTCACAATTTCGACACATTTTGTCAAAACCGCACGGGGCACGACGCAGGCGCAGAAAAATAGAAATGGCCGGAGAATCGCCGCAAAAGCCCGCGAAACCCCGGCCTCAAACATCCAATATCGCGCAAAACCCGCCCAAAGACATCCGCGGGCCTGCCCACTGCCGCGCGAAACCCCGCCAGTCCCCTGGCAAGGTATTCGCCTTTACGGTGCCTTACTCCTCCCCCGCCTGCTCATACTGCTCCTGCTCCTCCAGCAGGGCCTCCCATTTGTCGAACAGCTCCTGCTGGTGGAACTTGGTGTCGTCCAATTCATCGCACTTGTCCCGCAGCAACAGGTGGTCCCGCAGCACCTCGGGGGAGTTGATCTCGTTTTCGAGCTCGACCACATGCGCGCCGACCTCCTCGATCTCCTCCTCCACCTGCTTGATGGCCGCACGCAGCTCGGCCTTGCGGCGGCGCTGCTCCTTGCCATAGGCGGCCTTGCCTCCGCCCTCGGGCCTGGGCCCGGCAGCTTCGGCGGCCTGCGCTGCCCTGCCCGCACCCGCTGCCGATGCGGCCGGGTCGTTCCGGGCCTTCAGGGCGGCGTAGCTCTCGTACCGCACCGCCTCGCCGTCCTCGAGATACAAGATCGGGCAGGCGAGGCTGTTCATCAGGTACCGGTCGTGGGTGATGAGCAGCAGGGTGCCCTCGTAGGCCATCAGGGCCTGGGTCAGGCTCTCGCGGGTGTAGATGTCGAGGTGGTTGGTCGGCTCGTCCAAAAAGAGCAGGTTCGGCCGCTCGAGCAAAATCTCGGCAAACCGCAGCCGGGCCATCTCCCCGCCCGAAAGCGCGCTGCAGGGCTTGAACACATCCTCCCCGCGAAAAGAAAACCGCGCCAGATGGCTGCGCACCTCCAGCTCTGTAAAGCTGGGGTACTTGTCCCAGATGGCGTCGATCACCCGGCCGCCGCGGCGCAAAAACTGCTGCTCAAAGACGCTCGGCCTTGCCCCGGCCCCCAGCCGCACAAAGCCGGAGGAGGGGCGGCGCTTGCCGTCCAGCACCTGCATCAGGGTGGATTTTCCGGTGCCGTTCGGCCCCGCGATGACCAGCCGCTCCCCCCGCAGTACGGTGAGGTCGGTGGGCTTTAAGAGGGTGCGCCCGCCCAGCTGGATCGAGATGTTTTTGGCCACCACAAGGTCCTTATACGGCGCAACATCAAACTCGAAACTGAATTTCAGCGCCTGCACGCTGGTTTTGGGCGCCTCGGTGATCTCTAACTTTTCCAGCTGCTTGCGGCGGCTCTGGGCCATCTTGGTGGTGGAGGCCCGCACCAGATTGCGGGCGATGTAATCTTCCAGCTTGGCGGCCTTGGCCACATCGGCGTCGTGCTGCTTTTGCTGCAGGGCCACCGCCATCTCCTTTTGGGGCAGGTAGGCCGAGTAGTTGCCCTTGTAGCTGGTGAGGGTGCCCGCCTCTACCTCCCAGATGCGGGTGCAGACCGCGTCGAGAAAGTACCGGTCATGGCTGACCACCAGCACCGCCCCGGCATAGCCCTTGAGGTAGTTTTCCAGCCACTCCATCGTGACAAAATCGAGGTGGTTGGTGGGCTCGTCCAGGATCAGGGCGTCCGGGCGCTGCAGCAGCAGCTTGGCCAGCCGCAGCCGGGTGTGTTCGCCGCCCGAGAGCACCCCCACCTTCTTCTCCCAGGTCTCGGGCCCAAAGCCCATGCCGGACAGCACCTTGCGGATCTCGATGTCCATGTGGTAGCCGTCCGCCGCGTCGATCACGGCCGAGAGCGCGGCGTGCCGCTCCAAAAGGCCCTCTTGCTCGGGGGCGGCGGCCAGCTTTTTTTCCAGCACCTGCATCTCGGCCATCGCCGCCAGCACCGGGGCATAGGCGCGGCGCATCTCGCCGTAGACGTCCTCGTCCGCGTCGAGGGTGCTGTTCTGTTCGAGGTAGCCGAGGGACGCGCCGCGGGTCAGCAGATACTCGCCCTCGTCCGGCGTATACTCCCGGCAGAGGATGCGCAGCAGGGTGGTTTTGCCCGCGCCGTTCTCCCCGATGATGCCGATGTGCTCGCCCTGCTCGACGCTGGCCTGGATATCGTGCAGCACCACCGTCTCGCCAAAGCTTTTGCCGACATTTTGCAACTGTATGATCATAGCGTACTCTCTGTTATCGCAATTTTTTCTGTAGCCGCGTCCTTTTTTTCCTCACGCATCCGCGGGCAGATGCGCCTCGCACCAGCCAAGGACATCCGCGTACACCTCGGCCCGGTTGGTCTCGTTGAGCATCTCGTGGCGGCCATCCGGGTAGAGCTTGAGCTGCAGATCGGTCAGCCCCGCGGCCTTCAGCCGCTCGTACACGGTGCGCACCCCCTTGCCGTAGTCCCCCACCGGGTCGGCCTCGCCGGAAAAGAGGTACACCGGCAGGTCGGTGCGGATGGTGCCCGCCCACGCGGAGCGGTTGACCTGCCGCAGCACCGCCATCAGCTCGTGGAAGGCGCTGACCGTGAACTGGAAGGTGCACTTGGCGTCCTTTGCGTAGGCGGCCACGATCTCCTCGTCCCGGCTGATCCAGTCATAGGGGGTTTTGGGGGCTTCCACCTGCTTGAGGTAGGCCCCGAAGGCCATATTGTGCACCAGCTGCGAGCGGTACTTCGGCCCACGCGCCGCGCCCACCAGGTTGGTGAGGGCCAGCCCCGCCCCGGCGGCCGGGTTGGGCCCGCCGGTGCCGCTGATGATCAGCGCGTCGAGCGCGTCCGGGTACACCTCGGCGAACCAGCGCGCAAAAAAGCTGCCCATGCTGTGCCCCAGCAAAATCAGCGGCAGCCCCGGCCAGCGCTTGCGGGCGAGGTCGTTCATGCTTTTGAGGTCCCGCAGCACATAATACCGGCCGCCCTTTTCGGCAAAAAAGCCGTCGGTGTCGGCATCCGGGCTGCTCGCGCCGTGGCCGAGATGGTCGTTGCCGCAGACGGCGAAGCCGTGGCTTGCCATAAAGGCGGCAAAATCGCGGTAGCGGCCGATATACTCGCACATGCCGTGGCTGATCTGCAAAATGGCCCTGGGCGGCTGGCTCTCGTCGGTAAAATAGTACCCCGCGATCTCGTGGATGCCGTCGGACGACTTAAACCTGATGTCTTCTGTGCGCAATGCCGACATTTTCGCGTTCCTCCTCTTCCATGACGATGTCATACAGCTCGGGCAGGCTGGCGATGGTGTAGTCCGGCTGGATGCCGGTCTCATTCCCCTGCCCGGTGGGGTTGAACCAGCAGGTGGCGAGGCCCGCCTGGGCCGCGCCCTGGATGTCCGCCTTGAGGCTGTCCCCCACCATCAGCACCTTGGCGCGGTTTTCCACCCCGAGGGTGCGCAGCGCAAGGTCAAAAAAGCGGCGGGAGGGCTTGGTGACCCCCATCTTCTCCGAGACAAACACCTCGTCAAGATAGGGCCGCAGCCCGGAGGCCTCGAGCCTGCCCAGCTGCACCCGCTCGACCCCGTTCGAGGCCACCGCCAACGTGGCCACCTCGCCCAGCTCGCGCAGCACCTCGCGGGCGTCGGGGACGACATCCGCGTGCTGGCCCAGCTGCTCAAGGTACCAGCGGTTCATGGCCGCCGAGTCCCCTTGTGCCCCGATGGCCCGCAGAAACCGGGCGAACCGCTCGGAAAAGATCCTGTCCTTTTTGATCTCGCCCCGCTCGAGCGCCGCCCAGAGCCCGCTGTTGATCTCCCGGTACTGGGCCTTGGTGGCCTCGTCGCCGGGCAGGCCAAAGTGGTCGAGGGTCTCGCTCAGCGCCTTTTCCTCGGCGGCGCTGAAATCCAGCAGGGTGTTGTCGGCATCCAGCAGGATGCAGTGATAGTGTGCCATGGGGGCTCCCTTCTTTTTTGGTTGTTTCGTTTGCAATTGTAACGTTTGGCGGGGGAAAGGGGGCGTTTTGTCCCCTTTCCCCCCGCTTTGCTCTTTTTTGGCGCTCCGCGGCCCCGCTCAGGGGCTCACCGTGTCGTAGCCGGGGTCGTCCTGCTGCGGGGCTTCCTCCGGGGTGCAGGGCTCGGGCGGTTCCGGCTCCGGCTCGGGCTCGCAGGGGGAGCCGCTGCAGGGCAGCTCCCAGCCCTCGCAGCCGGTGTAGCTGGTGTCGCCCTCGCGGCAGCCGGAAAAGATTGTCTCCTCCTGCGGCGCGATGCCGTCGCCCCAGTCAAAATCGTAATAGTCGACCGAGCCGTCCTGCACGTCGCCCGGCTGCCGCGGGGGCAGGCCGGTGTCCGCATCGGCCGGGCCGGCCGCGGCCAGCGCGGCCAGCTCCAGTTGGGTTTCGGGCAGGATGTCCGGCACGGCATAGGGCACAAAAATCTCACGCGGGGTGCGCGATGTAAGCATGGATAACCACCTCCTGCCCCACTGTATGCGGCGCAGCGGGCGGGGGTGACGGCGGCGGGCAGTTCCGCATCCGGCGGCTTCGCCCCTCATCCGGGTCAGATTCCTGGGTCAGGGGTCGGCTCGGTGGTCGGCTCAGTCGTCGGCACCTCTGTCGGTGCCGGCGTCGGCGCCTCGGTCGGCACCGGGGTCGGCGCCTCGGTCGGCGTCGGCACCGGGGTCGGCACCGGCGTCGGCGCCGGGGTCGGCGCCGGGGTCGGGGTCGGGGCCGCCTGCACGGTCACGGTGGCGGTGGCCTCCACCGTCTTGCCGTTCACGGTGAGCCGGGCGGTAAACTTGTAGGTGCCCACCCCGAGGTTTGCGTTGGTGGTGTAGCTTGCGCCGTTGCCCACAATGTCATTGCCCAAGGTCCAGACGATCTCGCTGTCCTTGCCCGCAAAGCTGCCGGTGGCCTTGGCGGTGAGGGTGGTGGTATTGCCCGCCGTGATGGTGCGGCTGGCGTTCTCGATCGAGACGCCCGGCTTTGCCACAAACTGCGCGGTCACCGAGAGGTTCTGCTTAAACTCCTTGTCGGTGCGGGTGGCGGTGGTCAGGCCGTCGCTCCAGCGGTAGAACTCGTACCCCTCCGCGGGCACGGCGGTCACCGTGATGGTATCCTTGGCGGTGACATCGAAGGTGAGGCTGGTCTGGCCCTGCTGCTCGCCGCCGGTGAGGGTGCCGCCGGTGTTTTGCTCGACATAATAGGCGGCCTTGAAGGTCTCGGCCGAGCTGGAGGAGCTGGACGAGCTGGAGGAGCTGGACTGGCTCGAGGAGGAGGCCGAGTAGTTGGCCCGGGCGGGGATGTTGTCAGTGTCGGGGCGGCGGTCCTCGGTCTGCAGCGCGTGGGTGCGCAGATAGGTCAGCACCGCCTTGAGGCCGTCCGGCTTGAGGTGGATGTCCCCCTCGACGAAGTAATCGCTGCGGCCGAAGCCGTCCTCCCCTTTCAGCACCTCGCTGGTGTTGAGGAAGCTGTACCCCTCCTCCTCGCACAGTTTCGCCAGCGCCTGGTTGAAGGCGTCGATGGTCTGCATCTGCAATTCGGGGTAGGCGGAATGGTCTTGCGGGATGGGCGGCACGGCGGCCACGATGATATCGCAGTAGGCGTAGGCGCTCTCGATCGCGCCGAGCGCGGCGCGGTACTGGCTGATGAAGTCGTCGGTGGTCATGTTGCCGTCGGCGTTGTTGGTGCCCATGGTCACCACGATGCGGCGGGGCTTCATCATGGCCAGTGCCTCGGGGATGGTGTAGGCCTTGGCATCGTTCTTAAAGCCGACGCAGGCGTTGCTGGTCAGCGACTGGATGCCCATGCCCTCGGCCCCGACAAACTGGTCGAGGGTGATGAGGTTATAGTTGTACAGGCGCACCGTGTTGGAGTCGCCCACAAAGACGGTCTGCTCCACATACTCGACCCCGGCGTCGTCGGTGGCGGCGAGCACGGCGGGGATACTGGTGTCCACCTGATAGGCGCTGTTGTCGTAGCTCTCGCCGGTGGCAGGGCCGGAGAGGAAGGCGTCCGAGTCGGACGCGGCCGGGCCGCTCGCCCCCGAGAGGATGACGCCGACGATGATGATGGTGGCCAGCAGCGCCGCCGCGCAGACCGCCAGCACGATGCAGGCCTGCTTTTGCCGGGTGGTCATGTTCTTGAAATCGAACCCCTGGCGGCCGCCACGGTTGCTTTGGTTGCTCATAGAAACCCTCCTGCGCAGGGCATGGCCCGCGGCGGGCCCTGCCTGCTCTTTTGTCGCTGACTACTTTTCCTGACTGCTTTGCTGCCGGGGCGGGGGCGGGTGGTTTTGCGCGGCCCGGCCCGGCGGTCATGTACCCTTTTTTAGTGTGGGTGCGGCGGCGGCGGAATATCCGCTTTGCCGGGGGCGAGCAAGGGCGGTGTGCTGCCCCAAAATGGGGCAGCGCCAGCCGCCAGACGCCCAAAGCCGCACAAATACGATTCTATTATAGCATATTCCCCCGTTTGGGGCAATCGCCCGGCCGGTTTTCGCAAAAAATTCAGATTTGCGCCGGTTGCCGTTTGTGTAGGGCAGCAAGGGCGCGGCCCGCCATCCGTCCGTCGCCAGCCGCCCGCGCGGACTGTGCCGCAGACAGAAAAACGCGGGGCAGCCTCAGCCGCCCCGCGCCGGTGTCTTGTGTTTTTTTCGCGCCCGCCCTTGCCGTCTTTGCCGCCCTTCTCAGGCCAGCAGCATCCGGTCGTTGGCGAACTCGCCGCTGCTGGCCTGCTCAAACTTGGCCAGCAGATCCGAGACATGCAGGTTCTTCTTCTCCTCGCCCTGCACGTCGTAGATGATATGCCCCTCGTGCATCATGATCAGCCGGTTGCCGTACTTGATGGCGTCCTTCATGTTGTGGGTGATCATCATGGTGGTGAGGTTTTCTTCCCGCACGATCTGATCCGAGATGGCCAGCACCTTGGCGGCGGTCTTGGGGTCGAGTGCGGCGGTGTGCTCGTCCAGCAGCAGGAGCTTGGGCTTTTTCAGGGTGGCCATCAAGAGGGTGATCGCCTGCCGCTGCCCGCCCGAGAGCAGCCCCACCTTGGTGGTCATGCGGTCCTCGAGGCCGAGGCCGAGGCTGGCCAGCTTCTGGCGGTAGAGCTCCCGCTCCTCGGCGGTGATGCTCCAGGCAAGGCCCCTGTGGGCCCCCCGGCGGTAGGCCAGGGCCATGTTCTCCTCGATGCCCATGGTGGCGGCGGTACCGATCATCGGATCCTGAAACACCCGGCCGAGGAAAGCCGCCCGCTGGTACTCCGGCAGCCGCGTCACGTCCTTGCCGTCGATCAGCAGCTGGCCGCCGTCCAGCGGCCAGACGCCGGACACCGCGTTGAGCATGGTGGATTTGCCCGCGCCGTTGCCGCCGATCACGGTGACGAAATCCCCCTCGCGCAGGGTCAGGCAGAGCCCGTCCAGCGCGACCTTCTCGTTGACCGTGCCGGGGTTGAACACCTTGCGGGCATTTTTGATCTCGAGCATCGCGCGTTGTTCAGCCATTGCCATTGCCCCCCTGTTTCTGCGCCTTGCTGCGCATTTTTGCGTGGAAGTGCGGCACCGCCAAAAAGAACGCCACCACCAGCGCCGTCAGCAGCTTGAGGTCGTCGGTGTTGAGGCCCATGCGCAGCACCACCTGAATGACCAGATAGTAGATCACCGCCCCGATGCAGACCGCCGTGAGCTTGAGCGCAAAGTTGCGGAACACCCTGCCGAAGATCACCTCGCCGATGATCACCGCCGCGAGGCCGATGACGATCGCACCGCGGCCCATGTTGATGTCGCTCGCGCCCTGGTACTGGGCCAGCAGCCCGCCCGAAAAGGCGACCAGCCCGTTCGAGAGCATCAGCCCCAGCACGAGGTCGACATTGGTGTTGATGCCCTGCGCCCGCGCCATCTGTTGATTGGCCCCGGTGGCCCGCAGCGAGCAGCCCCGCTCGGTGCCGAAGAACCAGTAGAGCAGCCCGATCACCGCGGCCAGCAGCACCAGCATCAGCAGCAGCGGGTTTTGGATGCTGAGGTCCCGCACATACCGCTGCGAGACCAGCAGCGGGTACTTGTCCACGCTGATGGCCTGATTTGCCTTGCCCGAGCCGGTGCCGAAGCCCATGATCCGCAGGTTGACCGAGTAGAGCGCCAGCTGGGTGAGGATGCCGGCCAGGATCGCCGGGATGCCGCAGGCGGTGTGGAACACCCCGGTGACCAGCCCGGCCAGCATCCCGGCCAGAAAGGCGCAGAGGACGGCGGCCCAGCCGTTCCACCCGGCGCGCATCAGCATCACGCAGACCGCGCCGCCGGTGGCCAGCGAGCCGTCCACCGTCAGATCGGCCACGTCCAGCACCCGGAAGGTGATGTACACCCCCACCGCCATCACGCCCCAGATCATGCCCTGGGCGACGGCCCCGGGCATCGAATTGAGCAGCGAGACGAAAAACTGCATACCCATTCCCCTCCTGCCTGCCCCCCAATTCAAAATCGGTGCCCAGCGGTTTTGCCAGCGGCGTTGCCATTGGGGGCAGGTCCGTATTGTCCGCCCGGCGCTCCGCTTTTGGGCGCGCCGGGCCATAATCCATATCAGTATAGCAAAAAGCAGCGAAAAAGGAAAGCCCTTCTTCGCTGCTTTTTGATGTTTTTTGCTTTTATCCGTTTCGCCCTCAGCCGATGGCCTCGTAGCCCTCCGGCGGGGTGATGCCCAGCTGCTGGCACATCTCGGCGTTGTACTTCTGGGTCACCTCGGGGGCGTACTCCACCGGCATGGTGGCAATGTCGGCCTCGCCGGTCAGGATTTTGGCGGCCATCTGGCCGGTGGTGTAGCCGAGGTCATAATAGCTGATCGAGAGGGTGGCCACGCCGCAGCCCTTGCAGATGCCCTCCTCGCCCGCGATCACCGGCACCTTGGCCGGGATGACCACGTTGGCGATGGCCTCGGTGTTGTTGGCGGCAGTGTTGTCGGTGGGCACATACAGCACGTCCGACGCGTCGCAGGCCGACTGCACCACCGAGCCGATGTCGTTGGAATCGGTAAAGGCGAACCGCTCGCAGGTGTAGCCCATGCCCTGCAGCGCCGCCTCGACCACCTCGATCTGGTAGACCGAGTTGGGCTCGCCCGAGCAGTAGATCAGCCCGACCGTCCTGGCGTCCGGGAACATCTCGTGCAGCATCTCGGCCTGCTGGTCGAGCGGCGCGAGGTCAGAGGTGCCGGAGATGTTGCCGCCGACCGTGCCGGTCCAGCCCTCGATCTCAAGGGCGGTGGCGTAGTCGGTCACCGAGGTGCCGAGGATCGGGATCTCGGAGGTGGCCGCCGCCGCGGCCTGCAGCGGCGAGGTGGCGTTGGCGAGGATCAGGTCGACCCCGCCCGACACAAAGCCGTTGACGATGGTGGTGCAGGTGGGCGCGTCGCCCGAGGCGTTCTGCTCGTCAAAGGTGACGGCGCTGCCCAGCGCCTCGGTCAAAGCGTCCTTGAAGCCCTCGGTGGCGGCGTCCAGCGCGTCGTGCTGCACCAGCTGGCAGATGCCCACCGTGTAGCTCGCGCCGTCGGCGGGCGCGCCCTCGGCGGGCTCGCCCGCGGGGGTGCTTGCGGCCGGGGTGCTGCTGGCCCCGCCGCCGCAGCCCACAAGGGCCGCGGCCAGGCAGAGCGCCAGCATGATGGAAATGATCTTTTTCATGGTTTCCCTCCTGTTTCCGCTAAGGCACGCTGCCTCTATCACAGCGCGCCGCGGGTCTCAAACCGCGCCTGCATTCGATCAGGTGCAATTTAACAGGATAAAGTATAGCACAGGGCCAAAGGCAAAACAACCTGCGCGCGGTTACATATTCTGTCACTGTTTTGGCGAGAAACCATGGAATATGCACAAATTTTGCGCCTTGTGGCTGGATTTATGCGGACTTGGAGCCGCGGGGGCGCTTTTGTGAGCCGGGCGGTGAGGCGGCGGGTGCGTTCCTGTCGCGCATTTTCGCTCCCGGCACGGCGGCTCCCGCCGCGGTATCCCCCGCCCTCTCCCGGTACCGCCGCAGCTCCCGCAGCGCCTGGCCGCCCAGCAGCCAGAGGGCGGCCAGGTTCGGCAGGGCCATCAGCCCGTTGCAGATGTCGGCCAGCTCCCACACTAACTGCAATTCGAGCCCGCTGCCCAGCACCGCCGATGCCGCAAAGAGCACCCGGTAGCCCCGCACCCCCCGCCCGCCCCAGAGGTAGCGCAGGCAGCGCTCGCCGTACTGGCTCCAGCAGAGGATGCTCGAAAAGGCAAACAGGGCCAGCGAGAGCGCCACTAACTGCCGCCCCGGCTGCCCCAGCACCGAGGCGAAGGCGTTGCCGGTCATCACCGCGCCGCCCGCCAGCAGGCCAAAGAGGTCGGTGCCGCGGGCCATGGCGTAGAGCCGCGGGTCGTACACCCCCGAGGTGAGGATCACCAGCGCGGTGAGGGTGCAGACGACGAGGGTGTCGGTGAGCACCTCAAACATGCCCCACATGCCCAGCACGGCGGGCTCGCGCTCGTTTGCCGCGGCGTGGGCCAGCACCGAGGAGCCCAGCCCCGCCTCGTTGGAAAATACCCCCCGCGCCATGCCGCTGCGCAGCGCCGTTAGCACCCCGTACCCGGCCACGCCGCCCAGCCCCGCCCGCAGATCAAACGCGCCCCGGAGGATGGCGGCAAAGGCGGCGGGCAGCTGTTCGGCGTTGGCGGCCAGCACCGCGGCGCTGCCCCCAAGGTAGAGCGCCGCCATCAGCGGCACCAGCCGGGCGGCCACCCGTGCCATCCGCTGCACCCCGCCCGCCAGCACCAGGCCGGTCAGCCCCGCCAGCACCAGCCCGGTGGCAAGCCTCGGCACCCCCGCCGCGGCCTCGACGGCGCTCGCGATCGCGTTGGCCTGCGAGAGGTTGCCCATGCCGCAGGAGGCCAGCAGTGCAAACAGGGCGAACAGCCGCGCCAGCGCCCGGCTGCCCAGCCCCCGCTGCAGATAGACCATCGGCCCGCCCACCCATTCGCCCTGTTCGGTGCGCCAGCGGTAGAGCCCGCCGAGGGTGTTTTCGGCAAAGCTGGTCATCGCGCCAAACAGGGCCGAGAGCCACATCCAGAAGATCGCCCCCGGCCCGCCCGCCGCCAGCGCGGTGGCCACCCCGGCAATGTTGCCGGTGCCGATGGTGCCCGCCAGCGCGGTGCACATCGCCTCAAAGGGAGAGATGCTGCCCGCCTCGCGCGGGGCCTTTGGGGCCGCCTGTTCCGTCCGCTTCCCGCGCGGCCCGCCCAGCGCGGCCAGACAGGTGCGCCCCAGCCAGAGCCCCGGCCGCCGAAACTGAAAAAACCCGCTGCGCAGGGTCAGCCAGACCCCGGTGCCGAGCAAAAGCAGCAGGGTCGCAGGCCCAAACACCACCCCGCTGACCCGATGCACCAGCCGCACAACCCACTCCATCGCACGCCCTCCCCCCGGCATCCCCTTTCCTATAATAGGAGATTCCCCGCGGCCCACAAGGCCGCTATTGCAAGGATATGCGCCCACGCCGAGCGGCATACGCGGGGCAGTTAAGGGCGGGGCGCCCTGCCTGCGAAAAAAGTCGTCGCAATCCAGTCCGGGATGCGTTATAATAGGTTTGAATATCTCCCAATAAGGAGGCCGCAGCCATGAACATCCAACAGCTCTCTGCCGATGGAAAGGTCGCCTGTCTGATCAAGCCGATTCTGAAGGTTCTGCAGGAGGCCGGCGGCCAGCTGCAGCGCTCCGAGATCAAGGCCCGGATCACCGATCTGGACGATCAGATCGCGGAATTTGCCGAGACGGAAAAGAAGTCGCAAAAAACCGGAAATACCTATAAGGAATTTGACTTCAAATTCAATTTCGCGCTCAAGGATCTTCTCTTTGCCGGGTTGATCCACTACACACGCTCCTCCCCCATTACCCTGACCGAGAAGGGCATTTACCTCGATCTGGATGCCCTTGATGTGGAAAAAGAGATCATCGAAGCCTCCAAACCGCATTGGGTACAACAGAGCCAGAGCAACAAAAAGAGCAAGGGCGCAAGCCAGCCCGACAGCGAAGAGGACCCGCAGGAGGAGGATCTTCAGGAAGAAGAAAAGATTCAGGACAGCTTTAAGGAAAAGCTGCTTGCGGCCATTGCCAAAATGACCCCCAAAAAGTTTGAGGCGTTTTCAAGGGCCCTGCTGAACCGCATGGGGGTCGAGTTTACCGAAAAGGGCGTTCAGATCAGCAACGACGGCGGGATCGACGGCTACGGTTATCACACCGACAGCAACGACTTCCGCACAACCAGGGTTGTGATCCAGTGCAAGCGGTACAATGTCGCCCCGGTGCGGGAGCCGGAGATCAACCAGTTTCTGGGCGCAATGAACAAGTATCAGGCCGATTACGGCGTGTTCATCACCAACGGCAGGTTTACCAATTCCGCAAGGAAGGCCGCGCGGGAGGGTTCGCCCATCACCCTGATCGATGGAAGCGATCTGGTCAATCTGGTCATCAAATACGAGCTGTACATCACGCCGGTTAAAACCTACGTTTTGGATGAGTTTTATCAGGCGGAAGAATAAGCGGGCAGCTTCCCTGCCCTGCAGCGGCGGCAGGGTTCGCCGGTCAAGCTCTGCCACACAAAAGCAGCCCCGCGGCCATCCGCCGCGGGGCTGCCCTGTTCCATTCTTCCATCTTTTCAGCGCTGTCCGCCGCGCCGGGCGCCCTCTCAGAAAAAGCTCACCTGGCTGGTCAGCGGCAGATCCCCCAGCGCGCCGGCGTCCCGCAGGGCCTCCATCACCGCGCTGGACACCCCGCTCTGCTGCTGCAGCTCCTCCACCGAGAGGTACTGCTGCCCGGCAAAGGTCGCCTGCTCCAGCGCGTCGGCGGCGGCGCCGCCCACCCCCTTCAGGGCGCTGAAGGGCAGCCGCACCCTGCCGTCCTCGAGGGTGTAGCGGGTGGCGCGGCTCTTGCCCAGCTCGATGGGCAAAAACTCGTACCCGCGGGCCAGCATCTCGTTCACCAGCTGCAGGGACACCTGAATGTCCTCGTCCTTGGCCTTTTTCTCCTCCTTGAGCCGGGCGTTCACCTGGGCCAGGTGCTGCTGGGCCACCCGCACCCCGCCCACCGCGGCCTCATAGTCGATATCGTCCCCCCGCACCGTAAAATAAGTGGCGTAAAAGGCCTGCGGATGGTAGACCTTGAACCACATCATGCGGATGGCCGCGATCAGGTAGGCCACCGCGTGCGCCTTGGGGAACATATACTTGATCTTGCGGCAGGACTCCATATACCACTCGGGCACGCCGCAGGCCTTCATCGCCTCCTCGGCCCCGGGCGGGAAGCCGTTTTTCGCCACCTTGCCCTTGCGGGTCAGCTCCATGATGTTGAAGGCCAGCTTGGGCTCCAGCCCCTTGTGCAGCAGGTAGGTCATGATGCTGTCGCGGCAGCCGATCACCTCCGAGATGGTGCAGGTGCCGCTCTTGATGAGGTCCTGGGCGTTGCCGTTCCAGACGTCGGTGCCGTGCGAGAGGCCCGAGATCTGCACCAGGTCGCTGAAGCTTCTGGGCTGCGCCTCCAGCAGCATCTGCCGCACAAAGGGGGTGCCGAGCTCCGGGATGCCGAAGGTGCCGGTCTGGCTGTCGATCTGCTCGGGGGTCACCCCCAGCGCCTCGGTGCTGGTGAGCAGGCTGATGACCTTGGGGTCGTTCATCGGCACCGCGTCCATCGGGATGCCGGTCATCTCCTCGAGGTACTTGTACATGGTGGGCACATCGTGGCCCAGCTCGTCCAGCTTTAAGAGGGTGTCGTGCAGGTACTTGAACTCGAAGTGGGTGGTCAGCACCCCTTTTTCCTTGTCGTCGGCCGGGTGCTGGATGGGGCAGAAGTCGTTGATATCGAGGGTGTCCGGCACCACCACCATACCGCCCGGGTGCTGCCCGGTGGTGCGCTTGACCCCGGTGCAGCCCACCGTGAGCCGGTTCTCCTCGGCCCGGTTGACCACCCTGCCCCGCTCCTCAAGGTATTTTTTGACATAGCCGTAGGCGGTTTTGTCCTGCAGGCCCGACACGGTGCCCGCCTT
>DKVN01000109.1:706-1566 GCA_002491225.1 Faecalibacterium sp. UBA7177 | reverse complement strand
TACTCGCCCGAGAAGTTGAGGTCGATATCCGGCTCCTTGTCGCCGTCAAAGCCGAGGAAGGTCTCGAACGGGATGTCGTGGCCGTCCACCACCATCCTGGTGCCGCAGTCGGGGCAGTTTTTGTCCGGCAGGTCGAAGCCGTCGGCCACGCTGCCGTCGGTGATGAACTCGCTGTGTTTGCATTTGGGGCAGAGGTAGTGCGGCGGCAGGCTGTTGACCTCCGAGATGCCGGAAAAGTGCGCCACCGCAGACGAGCCCACCGACCCACGGCTGCCCACCTGGTAGCCGTGCTCGTTGGAGTAGGCCACCAGCTTGACCGCGATCATATACAGCACCGCGAAGCCGTGCCCGCAGATCGAGTCCAGCTCCTTTTGCAGCCGCTGCTCGACCACCGCGGGCAGCGGGTCGCCATAGGCGGCCTTGGCGTGGGCCCAGGTGGCCGCGCGCAGCTGCTCCTCGGCCCCCTCCATCGAGGGCGGATAGGTGCCCTTGGGGATGGCCCGCAGCCGCCCATCGATCATGGCGGCGATCCGGCGGGGGTTTTCCACCACGATCTCAAACGCCTTTTCTTTGGGCAGATAGTCGAACTGGGCCAGCATATCCCCGGTGTCGCGGTAAAAGAGCGGGGCCTGATGGTCGGCGTCCTTGAAGCCGTTGCCCGCCTGCAGCACCGCCCGGTAGACCGCGTCCTCCGGGTTTTCGAAGTGCACGTCCCCGGTGGCGATCACCGGCTTGTGCAGCGCCTCGCCGAGCTTCAGCACCGTTTTGTTGAACTCCTGGATCTTCTCGATCGAGTCGACCAGACCCTCCCGCAGCATATACTCGTTGTTGCCCAGCGGCTGGACCTCTAAAAAATCGTA
>DKVN01000109.1:0-488 GCA_002491225.1 Faecalibacterium sp. UBA7177 | reverse complement strand
TCCAGCAGGCTGCGGGGGACCCGCGGCTTTTTGAAAAAGTACCTGGTGTGGGCCTCGCTGACGATCTTATAGAGGTTTTTCAGCCCGACCTGGTTTCTCACCAGCAGGATCATGTGGTAGTACTTCTTTTTGAGCACGTCCTGCCCGCCGCCGAGGCCGCTGTTGATCTGCCCGGCGTCGGTGATGCCCTGCCCGGCGAGGTCGTCGAGCATCCGGCAGAAGATCCGCGCGAGGGCCGCCGCATCGTCCACCGCCCGGTGATGGCGGAAGGGCTCGATGGCGAGGTGCTTGTTGATGGTGTCCAGCTTATAATCCCGCAGGCCCTTGTAGAGGGTCTGGGCCAGCGGCAGGGTGTCGATGTAGGGGTTGTCGACCGCAAAGTCGTTTGCCTTGGCAGCGGCGCGCAGAAACCGCATGTCAAACCCGTGGGCGTTGTGGGCCACCAGCACCCGCCCGCCCGCGAACTTGAGGAATTGCCGCAGCGCCTC
>DKVN01000102.1 GCA_002491225.1 Faecalibacterium sp. UBA7177 | reverse complement strand
CCGCATCGAGCTGCGGCAGATCGGGGTGCGGGACGAGAGCAAGATGCTGGGCGGGCTTGGCATCTGCGGGCAGCCCTTTTGCTGCAGCCGCTTTTTGAAGGATTTTCAGCCGGTGTCGATCAAGATGGCGAAAGAGCAGGGCCTCAGCCTCAACCCGGCCAAGATCTCAGGCAGTTGCGGGCGGCTGATGTGCTGCCTCGCCTACGAGCAGAAGGCCTACGAGTATCTCAACGGCATCACCCCGATGCAGGGCAGTGTGGTGCGCACCCCGGACGGCGAGGGGGTGGTGCTGGACGCCAGCCCGGTAGCCGGTACTTTGAAGGTGCGGCTGGAGGGCGGCGGCCCCGCCCCGGTGACCTACCGCCGGGCCGACTGTGTCTACCTGCGCGGCGGCAAGCGTCCGCCCCGCAAGCCCGACCCCGAGCCGGAGGAGGAAGCGGAGGAGTGAGCCGTTGACCGGAGCGGCGGCCCGCGGGCCCGCCTGTCGGACAGCGGCAGCGCCTCCCGGCCCGCGGCCTGCCCCGGTTTTGCGGGCCCGTTCCCATCTCGCTGCGTCCACGCCCGGCAAAAATTCCTCTTGACAGGGGGCCGGGGGCTGTGGTATTTTGATTTTAGAAAGTTGCTTCCCTCATCACCGGGTGAGGGGCCAAAGGCACCTGGAGCTTTCCCGCAGGTACGGCGTGCAAGAGCACGTTATAAGGGAGGGCTCACAGGGGCCTTTCTTTTTTTATCCGGCTTGATCCGGCCATTTTGGCCGCAGCACAAAAGGAGGAAAACCGACATGAAGATCAAACCCTTTGCCGTGGAGGAATGGATGAACGCCTGGGAGGAGGGCGCGCAGTTCAACATCGCCGAGACCTGTGTGGACTCGGTCTCGCTCGACGAGCTGTTCGCCCTGACCGGGGAGGACCCGGAGGCCTTTTGGCGGGATTTCAGCGCCCGCCGCCTGACCTACGGGGCCATCGAGGGCGCGCCCGCCTTTAAGGCCGGGATCTGCAAGCTGTACAGGACCGCCCAGCCCAAGGACATCGTGCCCACCCACGGCGCGGCCGGGGCCAACCACCATGTCTTTTACTCGCTGATCGAGCCGGGCGACCGGGTGGTGAGCATCATGCCCACCTACCAGCAGCTCTACTCGATCCCCGAATCCTTTGGGGCGGACGTGCAGCTTTTGCAGCTGCGGCAGGAGAACGACTACCTGCCCGACCTGGACGAGCTGCGCCGCCTGGTGACCCCGAACACCAGGATGATCTGCATCAACAACCCCAACAACCCCACCGGGGCGCTGATGTCCGCCGAGCTGCTGCGTCAGATCGTCGAGATCGCCCGCGGGGTGGGCGCGTATGTCCTCTGCGACGAGGTCTACCGCCACCTGACCCAGACCGATGTCTGGTGCGAGTCGATCCTCGACCTCTACGAAAAGGGCATCTCGGTGAGCAGCATGTCCAAGGTGTTCTCGCTGGCCGGGCTGCGGCTGGGCTGGATCGCCACCCGGGACGAGGCGGTCGTGCGGGCCTGCCTCTCCCACCGGGACTATGACCTGATCAGCTGCGGGATGTTCGACGAGGCGGTGGCCGCGCTGGCCCTTAAGCACAGCGACGCGATCCTCGCCCGCAACCGCGCCATCGTGCGGGAGAACCTCGCGATCCTGGACGCCTGGGTCGCCTCCGAGCCGCGGCTGACCTACACCAAGCCGATGGCCGGGACCACCGCGCTGGTCTACTATGACTACGACCTGCCCTCCTATGAGTTCTGCGAGCGGATGTACAAGGAGACCGGCGCGTTTGTCACCCCCGGCGACTGCTTCGAGCAGCCCCACAGCGTGCGCATCGGCTACGCCAGCGACACCGGGGTCTTAAAAGACGGCCTCGCCGCCTTCAGCGCCTTTTTGCGGACGCTGGAATCATAAGCGCTTGAACGGCCGAAATTTGTCCCCGGCACCCCGCAGGGGGCACGGGGAGCGGAAAAGGAGCGGAAACGTACAGATGAGCAGCATTACCGTACTGGGCCAGCGCGAGGTCGCGCAGGTTTTGGGCATGCCGCAGGCGATCGCCTGCGTCGAGGAGGTCTACCGCCAGAAGGCACTGGGGCAGACGGTGGTTTGGCCCACCACCTTTTATGAGTTCGATCCCGGCCACGCCGACATGGACATCAAGTCCGGCTATCTCAAGGGGGCGGGCGTCTTTGGGCACAAGACCGTCTCCTGGTTTGGGGCCAACGCGGGCAGGGGGCTGCCCGAGCTTTCCGGGGCCATTCTGCTCTTCAGCGCAGAGACCGGCCTGCCGCTCGGCCTGGTGGACGGGGCCTCGGTCACCGGGCTGCGCACCGGGGCCTCGGGCGCGGTGGGGGCCAAATACCTGGCCCGCAGGGACTCCCGCCATCTGGTGGTGGTCGGCACGGGCGGGCAGGCGTTTTACCAGATCGCCGCCATGCGCACCGTCTTCCCGGCGCTCGAGGAGATCACGGTGGCGAACCCCCGCTCGCTGCCCCACGCGCAGCGGTTTGTGGACGCGCTGCCCGGGCGGCTCGAGCGGGAGATGGGCCTTTCGCTGAGCGGGGTGCGCCTCGCGGCGGCCCAGAGCCCCGAGGCGGCCCTCGTGAGCGCCGATATCGTCGTGACGGTCACCCCGTCCAAAACGCCGCTGATCCGGAAGGAATGGGTGCGGCCGGGCACCCATTTTTCCTGCATCGGCGCGGACGCCGAGGGCAAGGAGGAGCTCGACCCGCGGATCTTCGAAAACGCGCGGGTCTTTGTGGACGACATGGTCCACTGCGTCGCGGCGGGCGAGGTGGAGCTGCCCATCAAGGCAGGGATCCTGCGGCAGGAGGCGATCTTGGGCGAGATCGGCAAGCTGATGCTGGGCGAGGTGTCGGGCCGCCGGACGGAGGACGAGATCACCGTCTTTGACGCCACCGGCATGGCGCTGCTGGACCTTGCGGCGGCCAAGGCCGCGCTCGA
>DKVN01000105.1:3697-10297 GCA_002491225.1 Faecalibacterium sp. UBA7177 | reverse complement strand
CAGGTAGGCCGGGGCCAGGTAGAGGCAGGCCGCCGCCCAGGCCGCGGGGTTCGAGAGGGCCGCGCCGGTCAGCCCAAACCGGGGCACCAGCGCAAAGGCCACCAGGGTGCGGGCGGCCATCTCGGCCACCCCGGCCATCATGGCCAGCGCGCTGCAGCCCAGCCCCTGCAGGGTGTAGCGGAAAACGATCAGGGTCGAGAGCAGCAGGTAGCAGGCGCGGTTCCAAAAGAGCACCATCTCGGCGCCCTCCAGCACCGCCGTCTCGCCCGCGTCCATAAACAGCAGCAGCACCCAGCGCCCCGCAAACTGAAAGATCACAAAGGCGGCCGCCGAGTACACCGCCCCCATGCCCATCGCGCAGCGTACCCCCTGGCGCACCCGGTCCAGCCGCAGCGCGCCGAGGTTCTGCCCGGCATAGGTGGCCATCGCGGTGCCGATGCTCTCAAGCGGCACGCTCAGCAGCATGCTGGCCTTGATGGCCGCGGTCACCGAGGCCACCACCGTGCTGCCCAGGCCGTTCACCGCGCCCTGCAGCAGCAGGCTGCCCACCGCCGTGATGCTGCACTGCAGCCCCATCGGCACCCCGATCCGGCAGAGCTCCCCGGCCCGGGCAGGCTGCAGGCCCCACTCGCCCTTCTGGGGCACGCAGAGCCGAAAGCGCCGCAGCAGCACCGCGAGGCTCAAAAGGCCGCTGATCAGCTGGCTGGCCACCGTGGCCGCCGCCGCGCCGAACACCCCGGCGTCCATCCCCAAAATCAGCCAGAGATCCAGCCCGATGTTGAGAAAGCTCGAGAGCAGCAGAAAATACAGCGGGGTCTTGCTGTCGCCCAGCGCCCGCATCAGGGCGCTGACCATGTTGTACAGGAAGATGGCCGGGATCCCGGCAAACATGGTGCCGATGTAGGCGGCCGCGTCGTCTAAGATATCCGGCGGGGTCTGCATCAGGAGCAGGATCGGCCGGGTATAGGCCACGGTCAGCACCGTGAGCAGCGCGCCGCATCCCACGCAGAGCCAGACCGCCCCCGCCACCGACCGCCGCAGCCCCTCGGCGTCCTTCGCGCCGAAGGCCTGCGCCATCGGGATGGCAAAGCCGTTGCACAGGCCCATCACAAAGCCCAGCACCAGATAGTTCAGCGAGCCGGTGGACCCCACCGCCGCCAGCGCGCCGACCCCCAAAAACCGCCCGACGATGATCGTGTCGGCGAGGTTGTAAAATTGCTGAAACAGGCTGCCCAGCGCCAGCGGCGCGGCAAACGCCAGGATCAGCCGCAGCGGCGAGCCGCTGGTCAAATCCCTGGTCATGGTTCCGATTTCCCTCTTTCCCTCTCAATGCGCCGGGCGGGGCGGCCGCGGAGCTTGGCCTTCTTACCGAGAGCGAACCCTGCGAAGAGCGGCCTTGCGCAGACCCCACCCGAACGAACCCCTATTCTATCCCTTTGCGCCCCGAATTGCAAGAGGATTTTGAGCGGTTTTACCAAATTTTAATTTCTGTTTTTGTATGGGACACACAAACGGAAGAGACGCGGCACCAACGCATCACAGAGAAAGAAAAATGCCCCCGCACCCCTCAAAAAAAGGGTGCGGGGGCGTTGCTTTCTATAGGGCTATATGGGCCCCTTGCCGGGGCGGGTTGGCCCCTCACTCCCCGGCCAATTCGACCTGCCCGATGAGCAGGTCATCCTCATAGGTCTGATAGCGCACGGTCAGGGGAAAGGCGTCCTCGGGGCTGGAGATCCCCCACACCTCGATCGTCCGGGTGAAGCGCGCCGTCTGCCCGGCCGGCAGCACCGGCACGGGGGCGAGCAGCGGGGTGTTGCCGGACGCATCCCAGGCCGAGGCGTCGCGCTGGCTGGCCTCGTACTGCAGCGCGTAATCGTAGAGCACAAGGGCCCGCTCCCCCTCATTGCGCAGGGTGAAATCCAGCTCATAAAAGCCGCTTTGGGTGTGGATGCCGTAATCCGCCTCCCCCGCGGGCGGCTCGACAAGGCGGGCGGCGGGCGGCGTTTCGCAGCGAAGCCAGCAGAGCGGCGCGCGGCCCTCCTGCCCGAGGGCGACGCACCAGCCGATCAGGGTCAGCAGCAGCACAGCCGCCATCGCCCCGCAGGCGAGCTTCCAAAATCGTCCGTGCAGCGCGGTATTCCGGTCACGCATCCCCGTCGCCTCCTTCCGCATCAGCCTCCACAAAACGCAGCGGGCAAACGGCCGCGCCGCTCACCCGGCGCTCCCCGCCGTAGCCGACGGCCTGCTCCAGATAGAGGGCGGCATCGGCGGGCGGCTCGGGCAGCGCAAAGTAGAGCCAGCCTTCGACCGCCTCGGGGGATTGCAGCTCGTACTCGTCCAGCGCGGTGCGGGCCAGGGCGGGGTAGATCTGCTCGAGCGCGTAGCTGTCCGATGCCTGGTAAAAGCAGCCGCCGCTTTGCAGGTAAAAGCAGTCCGCGTTCTCCTGCCAGGCGGTCTCGTCCAGCCGCAGGCCCACCCGCACAAGGCAGCCGCCCTCGGGCAGCCCGGCGCGGCAGTCACGCAGCAGCTCGGCCCCGGTCACCGCGATCGCGCGGCCCCGGCAGCGAAAGCCGCCGGACACCTCGTCCGCCACCGGGGAGGCAAAGGCCGCCCGCGCGGGCAGGCTGGCCTGCTGGCGGCGCAGCAGCCAAAAGCCTCCCACCATCACCCCGGCCCAGAGCAGGGCCAGCAGCAGAAAAAGAACCGGCCAGACCACGGCGTTCGAGCCGGTTTGCGCGGCCGCGTCCGCCCCGGCAGCCGCGGCGGGCCCGGATCCAGATGTCCCGCCGGGCCCATCAGCGCCGGAGGAGTCGGAAAGATCCGGGTTCTGGCAGAACCGCCCGCAGCCGGGGCAGACCCCGTCGTTCTTTTCATAATCGAACATCCTGCCGCAGCCCTCGCAGCGCATCAGCATGGCGGTCGCTCCTTTCTGACCGGGCCATCCGGGCCGGGTCGGGGCGTCCCCGCAGGGACACCCAACAGAACAGCAAGGCCCGCCCCATCCGGGGCGGTGAGACAAGAAAACAAAGCCGCAAATTCTACCTGTGCGGCCGCATCTGCTGCGTCATCAAATCTTGCATTCCACCAAGGAGTGCGGCGATTTTCTTCCTTGCAGCTGCGGCCGCACAGCGAATTTGCGGTGCTGCGCAGGCCCTTCGGGCCCTTTGTTTTCTCATCTCGCCGCCCCGTCCGGTGTGGGGCGGTGCGGGCCTTCGCTTCAACCTTCAAAAAACCTTCCAACAGGCGATCAGTCTTCCTTGATATTTTTGGCGCTGTAGCGGTTCATCGCGCTCTGGTCAAGGGCGTGCTCCAGCCCCGCGCCCCGCTCGGTGAGGGCGGCGTCCAGCTCCTCCTGCTTCATCTCGGAAAGCGCCGAGCTGCGCAGGTCGTCGAGGGTCACATCCTCCCCCAGCACCTGTTGCACCTCGCAGACCATCCGGCTCATCCCGGTGTCCACGATCACGATCTCGCCGGGCTTGGCAGCGAGCAGGGCGTTCCGGGTCTCTTCGCCGTACTGGGCCAGCTGGCTGGCGGGGGCCAGCAGGGTGCCCACCGCGCTGTCCGCGTTGGCAGTGTCAAAACTCTGGTTCAGCAGCTCGTAGGCCTCGGGCAGGTACTCGGCGGCAAGGGCGCTCCACTTCTCGCCCGCCTCGCGCCCGTCCCGGATCTGCTCGGCGATGGCGGTGACCTTGGCGTCCCCCTCCTCGTCCACCACCGTGTAGGTGGAATAGTCGAGCAGCGGCAGGGCCAGGTAGCTGCCGTGGACATAGTTCTCCCCGATAAAGCTGGTCAGCTCGGCGTCCGACACCGGCTCGCTGCCCTCGGGGCCGTACATCAGCTCGAGCAGCTTGCCCTCTTTGGCGTTGTACTGCATCCAAAGCTTGAGCGAGGCAAGCCCGATGCCGTTGGCCGAGAGCTGATCCTGCGAGTTTTCCCACAGGGTTTCGGCGTAGCTGTCGGCGTAGGCCTGCTCGTCCTCGGTCAGGGTGCCGCCCAGCTCGGCAAAGAGGGTCTCGACCGCGGCGTACCGTTCCACCGCCGCGAGGGTCTCGCGGGCCACATAGTCCCGCCCGGTGAGCTCCTCCTCGTCCACCGTCAGGGTCGCGCCGAGCACGTCCTCCTCGTCGGTCAGGTCATTGGCCGCGCCGTAGGCGTTGTACTGCAGCAGCAGGTAGAGCCCGGCGGGGATCTCCACCCCGCCCACGCTGCCCACCGAGGCAGGGGTCTTGAAGGTGCAGCCGGTCAGCAGTGCCGCCAGCATCAGCGCGGCCAGGGCCAACGCCGCAAAATGTTTTGTCTTCATGATCGTTGTTTCCTTTCCCGATTTATGCGGGGCGGCCGTTCCTGTTCGGGACGCCGCCGCTTTAGTCCATTCCCCTATTATAAGGCCGACGCGCCGGTTTTGCAATGCCCCAGCTGCTCCAGCACCAGACGCAGGGTATCCAGCGGCTTTTCGCCGGGGGCCTGCCGCACCTGCACGCAGGGGCGGCCGCTGGTGCTCAGACTCACCCGGCCGGGCAGGGCCGCCAGCAGCGGCCGCAGCCAGGCGGCCTTGAGCGCCTCGGTGTAAAAGAGCAGCGAATCCTGCTTTTGGCCGATTTCGTTGATGCCGGCCGCCGCGGCCGCCACCCGGGCCAGCGAGATGTCCACAAGCCCCGAGACGCTCTCGGGCGGCTCGCCGTACCGGTCGATCAGCTCGTCCAGCACGTCCGAGGCGTCCTCGGCATTGGTGATGGCGGCGATCCGCTTGTAGGCCTCGATCCGCCCGGCGGCGTCCGGGATGTACTGCTCGGGGATGTAGGCGTCCACCGCAATGTCCACCAGGCAGTCGGCCTTGTCCGGCGGGGCCTCCTCTCCCTTTTCGGCCGCGATGGCCTGGTTGAGCAGCTTGACATATAATTCGTACCCCACCGCCTCCATGTGCCCATGCTGGCTGTGGCCCAGCAGGTTGCCCGCGCCGCGGATCTGTAAGTCCCGCATCGCGATGCGAAAGCCCGACCCGAAGCTGGTAAACTCCCGGATGGCCGAGAGGCGCTTGGCGGCCACGTCGGTGAGGACCTTGTCCCGCCGGAAGGTGAAGTAGGCATACGCCTTGCGGCCCGAGCGCCCCACCCGGCCCCGGATCTGGTAAAGCTGGGCCAGCCCCATCCGGTCGGCGTCCTCGATGATGAGGGTGTTGCAGTTGCGCACGTCCACCCCGGTCTCGATCAGGGTGGTGCAGACCAGGATGTCGATCTCGCCGTCCAGCAGCTGCTGCCAGACCGCCGACAGCTCCTCCTCGCTCATCTGGCCGTGGGCGGTGCCCACCCGCGCGCCGGGGGCCATGCGGGCCACCTTGTCGGCGCAGGCGGCCAGGCTCTCGACCCGGTTGTGCAGGTAGTAGACCTGCCCGCCCCGGGCCAGCTCCTTTTTGAGCGCCTCAGCGAGGATGTTCTCATCATATTCGAGCACGTAGGTCTCGATGGGCTGGCGCTCCATCGGGGGCTCCTCGATGGTGCTCATGTCCCGGATGCCGCTCAGCGCCATGTTGAGGGTGCGGGGGATCGGGGTGGCCGAGAGGGTCAGCATATCCACCCCCACAAAGGTTTCCTTCAGCTTTTCCTTGTGCCGCACCCCAAACCGCTGCTCCTCGTCGATGACCACGAGGCCGAGGTCGCGGAAGCGCACGTCCTTCGAGAGCAGCCGGTGGGTGCCCACCACGATGTCCACCGACCCGGCGGCCAGCCCGGCCAGCGTCTCCTTCTGCTGCTTGGCGGTGCGAAACCGGCTCAGCAGCCCGATCTTGACCGGGAAGGCCTCCATCCGGGCCAGCAGGGTGTTGTAGTGCTGCCAGGCCAGCAGGGTGGTGGGGGCCAGCAGGGCGCACTGCTTGCCGCCCATCACGCACTTGAAGATCGCCCGCAGGGCCACCTCGGTCTTGCCCACCCCCACGTCCCCGCAGAGCAGCCGGTCCATCGGCCAGGGCTTTTCCATGTCCCGCTTGATCTCGGCGGCGCTGCGCAGCTGGTCGTCGGTCTCGTCGTACTCGAACCGGGCCTCAAAATCCCGCTGCCACTCGCCGTCCTCCGGGAAGGCGGTGCCCTTTGCCTGCCGCCGTTTGGCGTAAAGGGCGATCAGCTCCTGGGCCATCTCCTGGGCGGCGGCCTTCACCTTGCGGCGGGTCTTGACCCACTCGGTGCCGCCCAGCTTTGCCAGCCTGACCCGATCCGAGTCGCCGGGGGCGGTGTACCGGCTCAAAAGGTCGAGCTGGGTCACCGGCACATATAAGACGTCCCCCTTTTCATAGGTGATCTTGAGATAATCCTTGACCACCCCGTGCAGGTCCAGCCGCTGGATGCCCGCGTAGAGGCCGATGCCGTGGTTCTGGTGCACCACATAGTCCCCCGGCGCGATGTCCGAGAGGCTGGAGAGGGCGTTTTTGTTTTTGGGCCGGGCCGGTTTTTTGACCGTCTGGTCGTGTCGGCGGCTGGTGAAGATGGCGTACTTGGCAAAGGGCAGTTCCACCCCGCCCGAGAGGTGCCCCGCCCCCACCGCCACCAGGCCGGGCGCGGGGGCGGCGGCCTTGGCGGTGCTCACCGAAAAGCCGTGGCGGGCCAGGTC
>DKVN01000105.1:0-3363 GCA_002491225.1 Faecalibacterium sp. UBA7177 | reverse complement strand
CTTGAGGGGCGCGAGGTCCTCGGCCAGCCCGGCCACCTCCCCGCCCCAGGGCGGCAGGCTGTGGGCCGGGGCGTTGACCATCTCGATGAGCGGCAGATCCGGGATGGTGCGGGCAAAGTTTTCGCAGCAGAGGGTGCTGTGCCGCCCGGCCGCCGCAAGCAGATAGGGGATGTCCTCGTACAGCACATCGAGCCCGGGGCAGAGCACCCCCTCCTCAAAAAGGCCCTTCAGCTCCTCATTGCGGCGGAACTGGGTGGCCTTTTGCGCCTGCCGGATGCCGCTGGGCTCTTCGAGTACCAGCAGCGGGTCCTCAAAGTGGTCCAGCAGGGTGGCGGGCTGGGGGTAGCGGATGCCGAGGTACTTGTCCAGCGCCTCGGGCAGCAGCCCCGCGCTTAGCTGGGCGAGGTCGGGGGCCATCGCCCGCTCAAGCGCGGTCTTTTTGGCCCCCCGCGCCTTGGCCAGGGCGCTGCGCAGGGCGGCGGCGGTCTCGGCCGCGTCCCCAAACAGCACCTCCCGCGCCGGGGAGATGTAAAGCTTTTTCAGCGGGGCCTCCCGCCGCTGGCTGATCAGGTCGAACCGGTGCAGGGTGTCGATCTCGTCCCCCCAGAACTCCAGCCGGGCGGGCGCGTCGCACTCGGGCGGGTAGACGTCGAGGATACCGCCCCGCACGCTGAACTGTCCCGGCCCCTCCACCTGGCTGCGGCGCACATAGCCCGCGTCGGCCAGCCGCCCGGCCAGCGCGGCGGGCGGGATGCTCATGCCGGGCCGCAGGGTAAGGGTGTTGGCGGCAAAGTCGGCTTTGGGCACCGTGTATTGCAGCAGCGCCTCGGCCGGGGCGCACACCGCGTCCAGCCGCCCTCCGGCCAGCTGCCCCAGCACCGCCAGGCGGCGGTACTCGTACTCCCGCCCGGCGCTCTCTACTGGCCGCAGCAGAAAATCCCGCGGGGGGAACACCGCCGCCGACAGCCCGAACGCGGCAAGGTCGGCCGCGAAGCGGGTGGCCTCGGCCTCGCCGGGGGTCACCACCAGCAGGGGGCGTTTTTGCTCGGCAAAGAGGGCCGCCAGCACCGCCGCCCGCCCCACCGGGGGCAGCCCAAACAGGGCCGACGCCCCCCTGCGGGTGAGCGCGGCCGAGAGGCGCTTGTACTCACTGGTGTTTTGCAAAAGCTGCAGGAACATGGATGGCTTACCTCGCTGTGATGATCGCTGGGGTGGTTGCTGTGCTGGTTGCCGCGCTCCGGGCCCCGGCCTGCCGCGCGGGGCGGCCTTACCCGTTGCAGCGGTTCTGCGCCTCGGGCAGCCTGCCGGATACGATCAGCCGGATGGCCGCCTCGACATCCGCATGGCGGGCGGCGATGGCCTCGGCCTCGGCCTTGCCGGGGCGGCCGAGCACCCAGGCGGCCAGGTCGTACTCGGGGGTGGGCTTGGACCCCACCCCGATCCGGATGCGGGGAAAGGTATCGCTGCCAAGGCAGGCGATCAGGTCCTTGAGGCCGTTGTGCCCCCCCGCCGAGCCGGAGGCCCGGATCCGCAGCCTGCCGGGGGCCTGGGCGATGTCGTCGCAGAGGACTAAAACCCGCTCGGGCGGCAGCTTGTAAAACTTTGCCGCCGCGGCGGCGCTGTGGCCCGAGAGGTTCATGTAGGTGGTCGGCTTGAGCAGGATGGCCCGCTGGCCCTCCAGCTCGGCGCGGCCGGTCAGCCCCTCAAACTGCACCCTCGTGATGGACGCCCCCCACTGCCGGGCGGCGGCGTCCAGCGCCTCATATCCGGCGTTGTGGCGGGTGCCCTCATACTTGGGGCCGGGGTTGCCCAGGCCGACGATCAGCCAGTCGGCCCCGCCGGACGGACGTTTCAAAAACATGGCGCGTAGTTCCCTCCCGTGGGTAATGTATTGCGCCGCGGGCGCGGCGGGCGGCAGAGCGGGGCGCGGCAGGCCGCAGGGGGTGACGCAATCGCCTGCAAAGCGGCACAGCGTCCCGCAGGGCCGCGCGGCCGCCCGCCCCCTCAGCGGCTCTCCTTGAGCTTCTTTTTCTTGGCGATGTAGGCGGCCAGCTTGCGCTCGGCCCAGCCGGGCTTGTTCTGCTGCCGGGCGCGGGCCACCGCCAGCGCCCCGGCGGGCACCTCGCCGGTGATGGTGCTGCCCGCGGCGGTGTAGCAGCCGTCCCCGAGGGTGACCGGGGCGATCAGGTTGGTGTTGCAGCCCAAAAAGACATAGTTGCCGATGGTACAGCGGAACTTGCCCTCGCCGTCGTAGTTGCTGGTCACGGTGCCGCAGCCAAAGTTGCAGTACTCGCCCACGTCCGAATCCCCGATATAGGTCAGATGGCTCACCGTGCTGCCCTCGCCGATGTTGGAGTTCTTGGTCTCGACATAGGCCCCGAGATGCACCCCTTTGGCAGTGATCGTATTGGGCCGGATGTGGGTGTAGGGGCCGATGCGGTTCTCCTCGCCCAGCTTGCTGTCGTAGGCCTGGCTGGCGTTGAAGGTGCTGTTGGCCCCGAGGGTCGTGTTTTCCAGCAGGCTGTTTGGCCCGACCGTGCAGCCCGGCCCGATGACCGTTTTGCCCCGCAAAATGCAGCCGGGCAGGATGGTGGCCCCCGGCGCGATGACCACCTCGGGGTCGATGGTCACCTGGCGGCTGACAAAATGTACCCCGGCGGCCAGGTGCTTTTCAAAGGTCGCGGCCTGCCCGGCCTCGATGGCGGCAAAGGCCGCGATGGGATCGCTGTTGGACATGATCATTTCCCTCCCTCTCCTCTGTCAAACTGCCTCAAAAGCGGCGCGCAAAGCCGCGGCTTCCAAACGCCGCGGCGGATGCTAAGCGCTGCTCTCAAGGCCGTTTGCCGGGCCCTCTGCGGGGCGGGGTCAGCCCCGCCCGCATGGGGCCGATCCGCCGCCCCCGGATGGGACGGCAAACTTCCCTAAGTATACAGTTTATCCTGTTTTTTACAGTTTGCAAGCGTTTGGTGGCGCACGCCGGGCAATTTTTTTGCGAAAAGGGCGGCAAATCTCAAAAAATGGGCAAAAATATCCCGGGAAACACTTTGCAAGCCCCCTGCTTTTTGGTATAATATGGGCGCGTCCCCAGTTTGGAAGGGCGTACTTTTGTGCGCGCCGGGCCCTGCGCCGGGCCGGCGGCACACGGTGCGCATGGGAACGAATTGTGGAAGCGGAATATTTGGGAGGTAGAGAGATTTGAGCAAAAAGTATGTCTATCTGTTCACCGAGGGTGACATGAGTATGCGCAACCTGCTGGGCGGCAAGGGCGCAAACCTGGCCGAGATGACCAACATCGGCCTGCCGGTGCCGCAGGGCTTCACCATTTCCACCGAAGCCTGCACCCAGTATTACGAGGACGGCCGC
>DKVN01000148.1:2699-19775 GCA_002491225.1 Faecalibacterium sp. UBA7177 | reverse complement strand
CTTTCGCCGGACAACGCCTGCTACCGCTACGCCGCGGCCCGCAACATCCTCTACCGCAAGGGCAAGGCGGTGGAGCTGCTGGCCTGCTACGAGCCCAACTTTACCATGATGAACGAGTGGTACAAGCAGCTGTTTGGCGAGAGCGAGGGCAAGGATCACAAGGGCCTGATGCCCACCAGCGTGATCTTCTCGACCGACCTGCACTCGATGGGCCAGTTTGTGCAGGACGGCGCACGGATCATGTTTGAGACGGTGGTGGACATCCAGCAGCCCGCCCGCGACCTCTTCATCAACAAGAGCGCCGACAACTTCGACGGCCTCAACTTCCTGGCCGACCAGAACATGAGCGTGGTCAACCGCAAGGCGATGGAGGGCACCATCCTGGCCCACACCGACGGCGGGGTGCCCAACATGATCATCGAGGTGGATAAGCTGGACGAGGAGAACCTCGGCCGCCTGATCTATTTCTTCGAGCGGGCCTGCGCCATCAGCGGCTATCTGCTGGGGGTCAACCCCTTTGACCAGCCGGGCGTCGAGAGCTACAAAAAGAACATGTTCGCCCTGCTGGGCAAGCCCGGCTATGAGGACCGCAAGGCCGAGCTGGAGGCAAAGCTGGGCTGAGAAGCCCCTTGCTGCAAGGCATTCCCCCCAAAAAACAATGATCTCTGACGCGGCGGCCCCCGCTGCCGCGCGAAAGAAAAAGGAGGACCCCCATTATGATCAAACTGGTAGTTGGCACCAAAGGCTCGGGCAAGACCAAAACGATTATCGAGCAGATCAACCACGCCGCGCAGACGACCTCCGGCAACGTGGTGGTCATCGAGAAATCCATGAAGCTGACCTATGAGATCGTGCACAAGGCGCGTCTGATCGACGTGGAGGAGTACAACATCGAGGGCGCCGAGATGCTGTACGGCTTTGTCTGCGGCGTGCTGGCCGGGAATTACGACATCACCGAGCTGTACATCGACGGCATCCTCAAGATCATCGGCCGCGATTATGAGAAACTCGCGAAGCTGCTGGACGCCATCGAGCGCAAGGCGGGCGATTCGGTCAAGGTGGTCGTCACCGTGTCGGCCAGCGAGGAAGAGCTGCCGGAGTCGGTCAAAAAGCATCTGTAAGCTGGCAGGAAGCCGGTAAGGGCTTTTTGGCATCGCGTTTTCCCGGTGCGGGCTGGGTGACCGGCCCGCACCGGCGGCGTTTACCCCCCTGCAGCACGCCGGGCCGGGCTGTTTGGGGCGGGCCGGGCGCCTTTCGGGGTGAGCCGGGCGCCTTTCGGGGCGTTTTTGGGCAATTTTCCCGCCGGTTTGTGTTGACAAAGCGCCCAAGTTTCGATATACTGATAAGGCGGCCGTTTTGAGGGCGTTGGATGGTTTTATGCACGAGGTACATCATGCAGTTTGATCTGAAAACCTTTTTGGAACGGGGCCGCACACCCTACGAAACAGAATTTTCGCTTGCCCTGTCCGGCTGGGATTTTCCGGGCTATCGGGTGGACGCCCCGGTCGGGGTGCGGTTTCGCGCCGTGCCCACCGCCGAGGGGGTAGACCTGACCTGCGCGATCACGGCCGAGGCGGCGGGGGAGTGTGCCCGGTGCCTTGCGCCGGTGGTGCAGCCCTATGCCTTTACCCGCAGCTGGTCGGTGCGCCCGGCGGATCTCGCCAGCGAGGAGCTGGAGCTCCCGCTCGAGGAAAACGGCGTTTTGCCGCTAAGCGAGCTGGTCTACCAGGAGCTGGTGCTCGAGATCAAGCCGGTGCTGCTCTGCCGGGAGGACTGTGAGGGCCTCTGCCCGGTTTGCGGCAGGCCCAAAGCGGACGGCTGCGGCTGCTGCGCCCCGGACGTTGCACCGGGGACGGCGCTGGACCCGCGGCTGGCGGGTTTGCGAAAACTGCTCGAATGATTCCCATATGAGGAGGTGCTTAACATGGCAGTACCCAAGAGAAAGGTTTCCAAGGCACGGCGCGACAAACGCCGCTCCTCTGTGTGGAAGCTGGAGGCTCCCGCGCTGGTCAAATGCAGCCAGTGCGGCGAGTATAAACTTCCCCACCAGGTATGCGGCAACTGCGGCTACTACAAGGGCAAGGAAATCGTCAAGAAAGAGGCCTGAGCAGGGCTTCTGAGAGGGGGAGGCATTGCCTTCCCCTTTTCTCTTGTGTCAGGATGACATGAGAACGTGATTTTTGCAGGATCAACACCGGCTTTTCGCGGATGCGGGGCCGGGCAGGGGAGGTGCAGGGCGTTGGCAGTGCGGGTGCAATCGGTGGACAAGGGCTCGGCGGCCGAGCGGCTGGGCCTCAGGGCGGGGGCGGTGCTGCTCTCGGCCGACGGGCACGAGCTGAACGATATGCTCGACTACCAGTTCTACACCACCCCGGCGCGCATCTCGCTGGCCGCCTCGGTGGGGGGCAAGCTGCAGTATCTGCAGGTGGAAAAGGCGGAGTATGAGCCGCTGGGCTGCAGCTTTGCCACCTACCTGATCGACCAGCAGCACGCCTGCGCCAACCACTGCATCTTCTGCTTTATCGACCAACTGCCCCCGGGGCTGCGGCAGAGCCTCTATTTTAAGGACGATGACGAGCGGCTCTCCTTTTTGTTCGGCAACTATATCACCCTGACCAACCTCAATCAGCGCGAGGTGGACCGGATCAAGACCATGCACATCAGCCCGATCAACGTCTCGGTGCACACCACCGACCCGGCGCTGCGGGTGCGGATGATGGCCAACAAGCGGGCGGGGGAGGTGCTGCGGTATTTGCAGGAGTTTGCCGACGCGGGCATCGCGCTCAACTGCCAGCTGGTGCTCTGCCGCGGCATCAACGACGGGGACGCGCTGCGCCGCACCCTGCGCGATTTGACCGGCATGCACCCGGCGGTGCAGAGCATCGCGGCGGTGCCCAGCGGCCTTACCGCCTACCGCAAGGGCCTCTACCCGCTGTCCCCCTACGACCGGGAGAGCGCGCTGGAGGTGCTGGAGATTTTGGAGGAGGCGGGCCGGGCCTGCAAAAAGGCCCACGGCAAACGGCTGGTCTACCCGGGAGACGAGTGGTACCTGCTGGCCCAAAAGCCCATCCCGCCCGAGAGCTTTTACGAGGGCTACCCCCAGCTGGAAAACGGGGTGGGCATGTGGCGCTGCTACCGGGAGCGCTTTCTGGAGGCGCTGGCCTCGGCCCGCCGCAAGCTGCCGCTGCGGCCCCGCCGGATGGATCTTGTCACCGGCGAGATGGCCGCGCCGCTCATCAGCGAGCTGGCCGCCGCGGCCCAGCGCCGCCATCCGGGGGTGTCGCTCTGGGTGCATCCCATCCGCAACGACTTTTTCGGCGGCAATGTGGGGGTGGCCGGTCTCGTCACCGCCACCGACATCATCGCCCAGTGCCGCGGGCGGCTGCACAGCCGCCTGTTGGGCATCCCGGAAAATATGCTGCGGGCCGAGAGGGATCTCTTTTTGGACGACATCTCGCTGGCCCAGCTCGAACGGGCGCTCGGGGTGCGGGCGGTCATCCTGCCCAGCGACGGCGGCGAGTGTCTGCGGATGCTGATCGGCGCGCGGGAGTAGCAGCTGCCGGTGCGCGCCGCTGGTGTGCTTCGCGCGGGAGAAAATATCCAAAGCGTAATATTTTTGGCGTTTGATCCGTTTGGTTGCCTGGTGTGCGGGCGGTTTGGCGCAAAAACGCGCCTGCCGCCCGCCCCGGCAGCCAATGAGAGGGAAAGGAAAACAAGGTATGGCAAAACCCATTGTCGCGGTGGTGGGGCGGCCCAACGTGGGCAAATCCACCCTCTTCAACAAGTTGGTGGGCCAGCGGCTGGCCATTGTCGAGGATACCCCCGGCGTCACCCGGGACCGCATCTTTGCCGACTGCGAGTGGCAGAACCGCCACTTTCTGCTGGCCGACACCGGCGGCATCGAGCCGGGCACCGATGATGGCATCCTGGCCCACATCCGCCAGCAGGCCCAGTTGGCCATCGACTCGGCCGACTGCATCATCATGGTCACCGACATCAATGCCGGGGTCACCGCGCAGGACCGGGACATCGCCGCGATGCTGCAGCGCAGCGGCAAGCCGGTGGTGCTGGCCGTGAACAAGTGCGACCGGGTGGGCGAGCCCCCGATGGAGCTGTACGATTTTTACTCGCTCGGCCTGGGCGAGCTGATCGGGGTGTCCAGCGTGCACGGGCACGGCACCGGAGACCTGCTCGACGCGGTCTGCGCGCATCTAAACTGGCCCGACGAGGAGGCCGGGGAGGACGAGCGGATTCCGGTGGCGGTGATCGGGCGGCCTAACGTGGGCAAATCCAGCCTCATCAACTATATTTTGGGCGAGCAGCGGATGATTGTGGCCGACGAGGCCGGCACCACCCGGGACGCCATCGACAGCCCGGTGGACAACGCCTTTGGCAGCTTTGTCTTTACCGACACCGCGGGCCTGCGCAAAAAGGGCCGGGTCGAGAGCGGCATCGAGCGGTACAGCGTGCTGCGCAGCCTGGCGGCGGTCGAGCGCAGCCGGGTGTGCGTGATCCTGATCGACGCCACCGAGGGCTTTACCGAGCAGGACAGCAAGGTGGCCGGGTACGCCCACGAGCAGGGCAAGGGCTGCATCATCGCGGTGAACAAGTGGGACGCGGTGGAAAAAGACGACAAGACGATGGACAAGATGCGCAAAAAGCTGGAGAATGACTTCAGCTTTATGTCCTACGCGCCCATCCTCTTTATCAGCGCCAGGACCGGCCAGCGGGTGGACCAGCTGTTTGAGATGATCCGCACGGTGGACGCGAACAACGCGCTGCGGGTGCGCACCGGGGTGCTCAACGAGCTGCTGGCCCGGGCCACCGCCCGGGTGCAGCCCCCCAGCGACAAGGGCCGCCGCCTCAAAATTTTCTACATGACCCAGGCCTCCACCCGGCCGCCGACCTTTGTCTGCTTTGTCAACCGCAGGGACCTGTTCCATTTTTCCTACCAGCGGTATCTCGAAAACCAGATCCGGGAACACTTTGGCCTCGAGGGCACCCCGGTGCGGATGCTGGTGCGGGAGCGGGGAGACGGCAGCGTCAAGGGCAGGCCGTGAGACGTTCATCAGGCGCGGGCGGCTGAACGCCCGCGCAGGCTACACAGTGAGGGAGGAAAAACCGTATGCTGCATTCCATCTGTCATGCTTCTCTGGGCATTATCGGCGGGGCGGACGGGCCCACCGCCATCTTCGTCACCAGCCCCTTTTCCTGGCCGACGGTCGGGATGTGGGTGCTGGGGGCGGTGCTGGCCTACCTGATCGGCAGCCTTGATTTTGGCATCCTGCTCAGCAAAAAGCTGTACAAGGACGATATCCGCACCCACGGCAGCGGCAACGCGGGCAGCACCAACATGCTGCGCACCTTTGGCGGCAAGGCGGCCGGGCTCACCGTGCTGGGAGACCTTGGCAAGGGGGCCGTCGCCACCCTGCTGGGGCGGTTTCTGGCCACGCTGGTCAGCCAGGACCCCGAGGCGGCGCTGGTCGGCGCCTACATTGCGGCCTTCTGCGCGGTGATCGGGCATCTGTGGCCGGTCTGGTTCCACTTCAAGGGCGGCAAGGGGGTGGCCACCGCGGCGGGGGCCATCCTCGCCACCGCGCCGCCGGTTCTGCTGGCGCTGGCGGTCGTCTTTTTTGCCGAGTTTTTCGCCTTCCGCATGACCAGCCTGTGCAGCATCACGGTGGCGGCCCTCTACCCGGTATTCACCGCCCTCTACTGCTGGCACCGGGGGGCGGACATCGCGTTCCCCGCCATCTGCGCCGCCATTCTGGGCGGGCTGGTGATCTGGATGCACCGCTCGAACATCCAGCGGCTGCGCAAGGGCACCGAGTATAAGTTTGACCTCGATAAGCTGTTCCACAAGGATAAAAAGGACGGCGGGGAGCAGGGGAAACAGTGAGCGGCAGGCCGCAAAGCGGCAAAACGTGACCGCATGACCGTATAAAAAACGCGGAGGCGTTCCCAAAAGGGGAGCCTCCGCGTTCTTTTTGTGCGTTTTATGGGGTTATTTCAAAAATCCCGCCACGATCTTCTCCTCGGCCTCCTGCTCGGTGAGGCCTAAGGTGCGCAGCTTGAGCAGCTGCTCGCCCGCAATCTTGCCGATGGCGGCCTCGTGGATCAGGGCCGCGTCAAGGCTGCAGGCCTCCAGCCCCGGCAGGGCCAGCACGCTGCCCTCGTCCGCGAGGATGGCGTCGCACTCGGAGTGGCCGGTGCAGCGGGCAAGCCCCCGCAGGTTGGAGCGAAAGACCTGCCGCGAGTGCCCCTTCGCCACCGAGCGGGAGATGAGGTCGACCCCCGAGTCCTCGCCGGTGAGGGTGACGGTAAAGTCGCTCTCGGCCTGCTGGCTCTCCTCGGTCAGCAGCCGCTCCCGCACGATCAGTTTGGCGCGGGCGGCGAGGGTTGCGGTGGTTTTGCGGGCGGTGGTGTCCACCCCGCCCAGCTGCACCGTGTCCATCTCGAGGGTGGCGTCCTCGGCGAGGGTGATGTCGGTCACCGGGTCGATCCGGCGCGCGCCTTTGCCGCTGCCGGTGCCCAGATGCTTTTCGCGGTAGACGACATGCGCCCCCCGCCCCACAAAAAAGCGGTGGATGCCGTTGTGCCGGGCCTCCTCCTCGCCGTCCGAGTGGACGCCGCAGCCGGCCACGACCACCACATCGGCCCCCTCGCCGATGAAAAAGTCGTTGTAGACAAGGTCGTCGACATTGCTGTGGGTGACGCAGGCGGGGATATACACCGTTTCGCCTTTGGTGCCGGGCAGCACCTGAATGACGAGGCCGGGGCCGTCGGTCTTGTTTTCGAGGCGGATGTTGGCGCTGGACTTGCGCCCCGCGCACTCGCCATCCTGCCGGATGTTGTAGGCCCCCGAGAACGCGCCGTCAAAATCCGAGACCATCCGCAGCAGGTTCTCGGTGATCTGGTTTAATTCGCTCATACCACCGCACTCCCTTTCCCCAGCGGGCAGCGGGCCGCCCGTTCGTCGCCCAGCAGGGTGGGCAGGATCTCCTCCCGCGGGCCTGCCGCACGCACCCGGCCGTCCGCGATGACCACGATCTCATCCGCGATGGCCAGAATCCGCTCCTGATGGCTGATGATCATCAGGGTGCCCTCGGCGCTGCTGCGCAGCTCCTCAAAGGTCTCGACCAGCCGGGCAAAGCTCCAGAGGTCGATGCCCGCCTCCGGCTCGTCAAAGATGGCGAGCTTGGTCTTGCGGGCCAGCACGCTGGCGATCTCGATCCGCTTGATCTCCCCGCCCGAGAGGCTGGCGTTGAGCTCCCGGTCGATATACTCGTTGGCGCACAGGCCCACCTTGCCCAGCACGGTGCAGAGGGCCGCCTCGTCCATCGGGCGGCCGGCGGCGAGCTCGAGCAGGTCCCGCACGGTCAGCCCCTTAAAGCGCACCGGCTGCTGGAAGGCGTACCCCACCCCCCGCTTCGCCCGCGCGGTCACGTCCAGGGGGGTGATATCCTCGCCGTCCAGCAAAATCTGGCCCGCCGAGGGGGTCTCGAGCCCGGCGATCAGCTTGGCAAGGCTGGTTTTGCCGCCGCCGTTGGGGCCGGTGACCACCACCAACTTGCCGGTGGAGGCGGTAAAGCTGACATCCTTGATGATCTCCTCGCCGCCCGGCAGCCCCCAGGCGATCCCTTTTAACGTAAGCATTGGTTCGTGCCCTCCTTGTAGGTTCCGTCCCTCATGATACGGCTTTTTGGGGGATGTGTCAAGACGAAACGGGGAAAAAGTACCAAAAAGGTACTAAAAGGGGAGGCGGCAAAAATGCCGCCCGGCCCCTTTCGGTGCGAAAGGGGGCCGGGCGGCGCGAAAAAGCGGGGAAATCGGGCGGAAAAGCGCCCGGAAAAACGCTTACTTTACAAAGTCGAGGTTAGCCGTTTTGCCGGGGTAGAGGCCCATCGGCTCGTAGTGCACCACGCCCACACTGGCGATGTGGGTGCCCTGCTCGGCGTTGAAATCGTCGAGGTAGGGCTGATGCTGGAAGTAGTTCGCGTCGAGCGAGCCGTCCTCCACGCCGGTGTTGGGCATGACGTAGTCGTCAAACTCCACGATGTCCAAAGTGACATTGTGCTCGGCCAGGATCGGCTTGGCGTACTCAAGGATCTCGGCATGGGGGCTGGGCGAGGCGCCCACCTTGATGGTGACCGGCTCGGTGATCTCGGAGATGGGCAGCTCCTGGGCGCCCATCGGCATCACGATGCCGTTGTAGCTGGCGGCGATCCAGTCCTGCACCTCGCTGCTCATCAGCACGGCCAGCAGGGCCTGGATGGCGGGTTCATCCTCGCGGCCCTCCTTGACGGCGAGGATGTTGCCGTAGGTCTGGGCGGCGACGCTCTCGGCGTCCTCGGTGACCAGCACCGTGTCTCCGATGCCCGCGCCGCTGGCATAGTTGCCGTTGATCACCGCGAGGTCCAGGTCGGGCAGGCTGGCGGGCAGGTTGGCCGCCTCCATCGCCACGATCTCGACATTGTAGGGGTTTTCGGCGATGTCCTGCTCGGTGGCGGCAAGGCCCACCCCCTCTTTCATGGTCAGGATGCCCTGCGCCTCGAGCAGCAGCAGCGCCCGCGCGCCGTTGGTGGCGTCGGCCGGGATGCCGATCTTGTAGCCGGAACCGGAGCCGCCGCAGCCTGCAAGCGCCAGGATCAGCGCAAGAGCAAGGGCCAGTGCGAATGCCTTTTTCATTGTTTCGTCCCTCCATTGTGTTGTTGGGCTGGTCCGCCAGCCCGGGGTTTTATCAGCGGGCAAGACCCGCTGCCATAAAGGGCGGCTCTGTTTGGCGCGGAGGCCTGCAAAGCGGCCCGTTCATGCGGGATGAGAAGCCCCGGCGGCGGGGCGGGGGAGCGGCGCGGCCTATGCCGAACGCGGCGCGGCCGGTCACCGGTTGCGCTTGTCCGCGTGGCGGGCCAGCCGGTTGAAGATAGCCTGAATGACGCAGACCAGCAGGATCAGCATCGCCACCGTGACATACATCACATCGTCCTGGTACCGCTGGTAGCCGAACCGGAAGGCGATGTTGCCCAGCCCCCCGGCTCCCACCGCGCCGGTGATGGCGGTGTAGCCCAGCAGGGTGATGGTGCTGATCGAGAGCCCGCGCAAGAGGCTCGGCACGCTCTCCACCAGCAGCACCCGGGTGATGATCTGCAGGTCGGTCGCGCCCATGCAGCGGGCGGCCTCGATCACCCCGGCGTCGATCTCCTCGAGGCTCTGCTCGACCATCCGGGCCACAAAGGGGGCGGCGGCGATGGTCAGCGGCACACAGGCGGCGGTGGCCCCGATGCTGGTGCCCGCGATCAGCCGGGTAAAGGGGATCACAAAGATCATCAAAATCATAAAGGGCAGGCTGCGCAGGATGTTGACCACCCAGCCAAACACCGCGTGAAAGCGCGGGGCGGGCCTCACCCCGCCGCGCTTGGTCACGGTGAGCAGCACCCCCATCGGCAGCCCCAGCAGGTAGGCGAACAGGGTGGGGACGAGGGTCATGTAGAGGGTCTCGAGGGTGCCCTCGGTTAGCAGGCCCGCGTATTTTGCCAGAAAATCAGCCATTGGGTTCGCCCTCCTCCCCGTCGTGATATACGCCGCCCAGCAGCATCCGGGTGATCTCGCTGCGGGGGCTGTTGAACACCTCGTACACGTCGCCGGTCTCGACAAAGCGGCTGTGGTCGATCACCGCCACCCGGTTGCAGATGCTGCGCACCACCGCCAGCTCGTGGGTGATGATGATGATGGTGACGCCGAGCTTTGCGTTGATGTCTTTGAGCAGCCGCAGCATGGCGCGGGTGGTCAGTGGGTCGAGCGCGCTGGTGGGCTCGTCGCACAGCAGCACCCGCGGGCGGGCCGCCAGCGCCCGGGCGATGGCCACCCGCTGCTTCTGCCCGCCCGAGAGCTGGCTGGGGTAGCTGGCCGCCCGGTCCGCCAGGCCGACCAGCTCGAGCAGCTCGGCCACCCGGGCGGCCACGGCGGCCTTGTCGTACCCGCGGGTGAGCTTGAGCGGGAAGGCGACGTTCTCGGCCACCGTCTTCTGCATCAGCAGGTTGTAGCCCTGAAACACCACCCCCATCTGCCGGTGGGCGGCGCGGCGCTCCTCGCCCTTGAGGCTCGAAAGGCTCTTGCCGTCGAGGAGGATTTCGCCCTCGGTGGGCTCCTCCAAAAGGCAGAGGCAGCGCAAAAGGGTGCTTTTGCCCGCGCCGCTCATGCCGATGATGCCGAAGATGTCCCCGTCCTGGATGACGGCCGAGGCGTCCTGCAGGGCGGTCACCTCGCCCGAGACATCCCGGAAAATTTTTGTCAAATGGCTGATCTCGATCATAAACTGTTGATACGCTCCTTTATCATGAGCCGGGCCGGGATCGCAAATCAAACAAAAAACCCGCCCCTGCTCTTAAGCGAACAAGGGCGGGCAGAAAAAACCCGCGGTACCACCTTGGTTTACCGGCCCCTTGCGGCTGGCCGGCCTTTGCGGCTGCGGCGCGGCCGGAGCCCACAAGCGGAAGGGGGCAGCGGCGGCGGTTACAGCCTGGCGCGGTAACGGGCGCACCCGTCGCGGGCTTAGGGCTCCTGCCCCTCGCCCGCGCAACTCAGAGGCCATGTTCGGTTCCCTGTGCCCCGCCCGTTTCCACCCTCCGGGCTCTCTTGCGGCCGTGCGGCCATGGGGGCCAATGTCGAAAACCTACTCTTCTCTTCGACGTCGGTTTTTGCGATATTGCATTTATGATAGCAACGAGTGTCGTATTTGTCAAGAACAAATTGTAAACAAGCCCAAATCCTCTGGATTTTCCGGCCGCGAGGTAGTATGATAAAGAAAACCCGAACCACCGCTCATGCGCCTTGCCTTTTTGGGGCGGTGCGGCGGGGCAGAGCCAACGCCACCTCATCGGTGGCAGCTTGAAAGGAGAATGTACGATGAGCTTTTGGTCAAAATTATTGGGCATCGGCGCTGCGGCCGGTGTTGCGGCGGTCGCGGTTAAGGCGATTGAGAAAAAGCAGCAGGAGGACGGCGAGCTGAACGACCTTGAGGACGATGTGGCGGATGCCGCCGAAGAGGCCGCGATGAACGAGGAGCTCGAGCCCGAGCTGCGGGTCGTCTCGAATGAGGATGCCGCGGAAGAGGACGAGGAGGGCGAGGAGGACGCACCCGACCTCGAGATCAATGTCCAGATCCGCAAGGACGGCGAGAGCGAGACGGCCGAGCGGGTCGCCGCCGCCCTGGCCAGCGCCGGGGAGAAGGCCAAGGAGGCCGGTGTGCGGGTGAAGGACAGCGTGATCGACGCCGCCCAGAAGGCGGGCGTGGACACCGAGGGCCTGGGCAGCGCCCTGGCCGACGCGGGCCGCGCGGTGGCCAGCGCCGCGGGCGCGGTGGCCAACACGGTGGCCAACAAGGTGCGCGAGGAGGCCCCGGCGGTGGTGCAGAAGGGCAAGGACGCCGTGAACGCGGTCGCCGCCCGGTTCGCCTCGGCCGAGGAGGACCTCGAGGACGCCGTTGACGACCTGGAGGACGCTGTCGAAGATGCTGTCGAGGAGGCCGCGGACAAGGCGGAGGAGGCTGCCCAGGCCGCCGAAGCGCCCGCCGCCGAGACACCCGAGGCCCCGGCAGAGGAAAAGCCGGAGGAGCCCGAGGCGTAAGGCCGCGCGCAGGAGGCGTATCCCATGAGCAAGTTGACCCTGTTTTACCTGAACGGCTGCCCCTACTGCCGCAACGCCAAAAAGGCGCTGGCGGAGCTGGCCGCGGAATCGCCCGCCCTGCCCGAGATCGAGTGGGTGGAGGAGAGCGAGCAGCCGGGCCTTGCCGGGCAGTATGACTATTACTATGTGCCCGCCGTGTTCTGCGGCAAAGAAAAGCTGTACGAGGCCCAGCCCGGCGAGAGCTATGCCGACTGCAAGGCAAAGCTCCGGGCGGTGCTGGAGGCCGCGCGCGGCTGAGCATCGCCGCGCCTGACCCGGCTGCCGCAGCACGGCAGCATAAAAACAGCGCAAGGACAGCACAACAAGAGGGCCGGTACCCGGCAGGCGGAGCGCCGCGGGGTACCGGCCCTTTTTGGGCTGTTTTGGGGATTTGGGGCCTCTTTGTGAGTTGACCGCCGCCCGGCTCAGCGCACGAAATTGGTGCGCACGGGGGGCTCTTTTTCCGGCAGACCGTACTCGGCCTTGCCCAGGGCGATGCTCTTCATCAAAAAGGTCATGTTGCGGGCCAGGGTGCGCATGGTCTGCAGGCCCTCGGCGTCCTCGCTGGCCTCGCCGGGCATCCGGCCGTGGACGCTGTTCCAGTACTGGCTGGAGGCGATGGGCATGCCGCTGATGGTGAAGAACTTGTTCAGCTCGTCAAAGGTGGCGGACAGCCCGCCCCGCCGTGCGCAGACCACGCTGGCCCCCACCTTCATGCTCTTGTCAAAGTGGGTGCTGCAGAACAGGCGGGTCAAAAAGGCCACGAGGGTGGCGTTGGCCGAGGCGTAGTAGACCGGGCTGGCGATGACCAGCCCGTCGCAGGCCTCAAACTTGGGGGCGGTCTCGTTGACAAGGTCGTCAAAGACGCATTTGCCGCTCTCAGAGCATTTGCCGCAGGCGATGCAGCCGCGGATGGCCTTGTTGCCCACCTGCAGGATCTCAGTTTCCACCTGCTGCTGCGCAAAGATGTTCGCCATCTCCTGCAGGGCGATCGAGGTGTTGCCGTTCGGGCGGGGGCTGCCGTTGATCATCAGGACCTTCATGGATCGTGACCTTCTTTCACAAGATGTCCCGGCGGCCGGTTGGGGGCCGCCGGGCGGTGTGGTTTTCCTTTGTACTCTTCTTATATTGCACCTTTGGTGCGCTTCTGTCAAGGCGAAACCCCGGCTCAAACCGGCAGGCCCAGCTCGGCCAGCAGGGCGTCGCGGGCGGCATCGACCGCGGCAAAATTCACCGCTGCCTTGTAGTATTCCTCCAATTTGTCGTGGCTTTGTTTGGCCTGGCGCTGGGCCGCGCTGGCCTGGGCGAGCAGCTCGGCGGCGGCCTTGCGGTCAAACTGCAGACGGCGGCGGTGCTGTTTGAGGGTTCCCGGCTGGGCAAAGCGGCTGCAGTGGATGTTTTTCTGCCCCGCAAACTCCATCGGGTGCCAGCGGTTGGAGGTGACAAAGGCCAGCCGCAGTTCAGGGAAGATCAGATGGTCGATCTTGTCCTGCTGGGCCATGCCGCACCGGCAGGTGATGACCTTGTGCCCGCGGGCCAGCGCCTCCTCGCGCAGCCGGGCCAGGATGCGGCGGCTGGCTGCGCCGGTCTCGTCCTGCAGGGCGATGATGGTGTCGGCCAGAGTGGGGATCGTATCCCGGAAGACGAGGATGCCCTTTGGGGTCACCGCGCTGAGCAGCCGCACCTGCTCGCGGCCCTTTGCGCCCGCGCCGGTGCGGGGCAGGTAGCGGGATGCGAGGCGGGCGGCGGCGCGCGCCAGCTTTTCCTCATCGAGGCAGCGGGCGGCGGTGCGGCGGCCGTCCTGCAACAGGGCGCTGGCCGCGGCGATGTACCGGGCCGCCCGCGCCTGCAGGCTGCCGCACTGCTCAAACAGGGTGGCAATGGGGGCGGCGTTGGCGGTGAGCTGGTCATTATCGAAGGTGTGGTAGAGGCTCACCACCCGCTCCCGCGCGCCGGGCTGGGCGGCATCGAGGGTGTGGGGGGCGGTGGCGTCGAGGGCCGCGGCCCCTTTCTGCCACAGGATCGCTCCATCGAGGCTGTCCGGGTCGGAGGAGCAGTGGACCCGCTCCACCAGCCCCTCACCGCGCTCGGCCAGCTGCTTCATCAGGGTCGATTTGCCGCAGCCCGGCCCGCTCTTGATCAGGTAAAGCCGCAGACCGTCCTGGCCGATGAGGGTGTCGAAGTAGCCGTGAAAGCCGTCCGGGGTCAGCGCCCCCAAAAAGAAATCCACCGTTTGTCTCGTGTTTTGCATCAGGATCACCCCTTTCGCCCTTTACGATATGCCAAAGCGGCCCTTTTTGCGCCTGACAAACGGGATTGACAAGCCCGCGGGGGAGAGAGCATACTAAAACTACCAAATTTCGACAAAATGGAGGAAGATATTATGGGCAAATTCGTGGTCAAGACGGTCAAAAGCGGCATCAAGTTCGACCTCAAGGCGGGCAACGGCGAGGTGATCGCCACTTCGGAGGTCTATTCGAGCAAGGCCAGCTGCCTGAACGGGGTTGAGAGCGTGCGCAAGAACGCCCCCATCGCCGCGGTGGAGGATCAGACCGCCGAGGGCTTTGCGCAGCAGAAGAACCCCAAGTTTGAGATGTACACCGACAAGGCCGGCGAGTTCCGCTTCCGGCTCAAGGCCCGCAACGGTGAGATCATCGCCACCTCGGAGGGCTACAAGGCCAAGGCCAGCTGCGAGAACGGCATCGAGAGCGTGCGCAAAAACGCGCCGGATGCCGCCGTGGAGGAGGTCGAGGGGTAAGCCCCGGCTGAACCCTTTGCCCTGGGCAGAGCGCAGGAAAAAATGCGTTTGCCGCCAACATCCGCGCAAAAAAGCCGCCCCTTTTCTGCTATGCTGTGCAGGAGAGGGGCGGCTTTTGTCTGGCTTGCATTGCCGCCCAAAAGGAAACTGCAAAAAGGGGGGCGGAGGATGCTGGAACACGCGGTCTGCGCACTGGGCATTCTGGTGGCGTTTGTGGTGCTGTGCTGCATGGGTCAGGGGGAAAAACCGTAAGCTGTTATTTTATATCCGAGAACAAAAAGGGCTGCTCTGTCGCGGCGCTGGCCGGGACAGAGCAGCCCTTTTCCTCTGGCTCAAAAGGCTACGCTGCGCCGCCTGCCAGCCGGTCGATCAGCCAGAAAAGCCCGTAGAGCACCGGCTGGTGCAGCATGTAGATGAGCAGGGTGTGCCTGCCGATACTGCCCAGCACCGGCAGCCGCACCCTTAGCAGCCGCTGCAGCCGGGGGCGGCGGGGCAGGGCGGGGGCAAGCCAGCGGTAAGCGAAAAAGCCCACCCAGTAAAGCGCCAGCCAGGGCAGCAGGGGGAAGTAATCGCTGGAGAAAAAGCCCGGCCCAGGCAGGCCGAGAAAGGCGAGGTACGGGGTGGCATACCAGCTGCCCGGCAGCTGTGCCAGCACCAGCCCCTCAAACCCGAGGCTGCCGTACTGGATGTTGCGCAGCACAAAAAACAGCGCCGCACTGCCCAAAAGCCCGGCGACCGGGGGTACAGCGCCCAGCGGCCGCCGCAAAAGCCAGGTGAGCAGCGGGGCCGCGCCCAGCAAAAACAGCACCCCCCAGCGCACCGCCTGGCCGGGCATAAAAATGAGGGTGGCCAGGCTGACCAGCGCCGAGGCCCCCAGCACGATGAGCCCGTGCCGCACCGGGCTGCGCCCCAGCCCGTAGCAAAAGCCGGAGAGCAGGATGAATCCCCAGCAGATGCTCTGCTGCCAGAGGTGGCCGGGGGTGTCGAAGTACCAGGAGCAGGGCATCCCGAACAGTACCACGAGGTCGTACATGGCGTGGTAGCCCAGCATGCTCAAAAGGCAGATACCCCGCAGCCCGTCCAGCAGGTGCAGGCGGGCGGAGGGGCTTTGCGGGGCGGGCAGGGAGGTTTGCTGCAAGGGAGGATCCTTCTTTCTGCCCCGTCAGACGGATCTGATCCGGGGCGGCTTTGTTTTCTTGTCTCACCGCCCGGTCAGGAGCCGGACTTTTTCTTGCGAGGCTTTTTGGCGGGCTTGGGGGCCTCTTTTTCGGCCTCAGCCGGGGCGGATTTCGCGGCGGTGCGGCGTTTTTTGGCGGGCTTTGGCTCCGCCGCGCCGCTTTTGGCCGCCTTGGGCCGTGCGCCCGCCGTGCGCCGGGCCGCCCGCTTTTTGGGGGCCTGCTTTTGGGGCGGCTCCGGCTGCAGCTCGGCCAGCAGCGCCTCGATGGCGGCCTTGGCCTCGGGGTCGGGGCCGTGCTCCTCCTCGTACTGCGCGGCCGCCTTTTGCACCTGCTCGCGCAGGGTCGCCAGCAGCTCCTGCGCCTCACGGTAAACCTCGCCCTCCGGCTTTGCCAGCTGCATGGCCAGCTTGCCGTACTGCGCGGCGGCGGAGAGATCCAGCCCGCGGCCCGCGGCATAGCCCGCCGCCGCCCGCAGCGCCGCCCGCGGATGCCCTAACTTTGCGGCCTCGGTAAACCAGTGCAGCGCCTGTTCGTCGTTTTGTTCGGTGCCCTTGCCGTCCAGATAGCAGCGGCCCAGCTCGTACATCGAGTTGACGTAACCGAGGCCGGCCGCCTGTGAGAAGAGCCGGAAGGCCTCCGTTTCATCCGCGGCGACCCCGTCGCCCTGGCGGTAGCACCAGGCCAGGTTGTGGCAGGCGCGCGGATGGTCCTGCGCGGCGGCCTTGCGGTACCAGTACACCGCCTGCGCGGGGTCGCGCTCGAGGCCGACCGCGCTGTCGTAGCACCAGGCCAGGCTGCACTGGCCGTCCGCGTCCCCGGCCTCGGCGGCGATGCGGTAGCAGTTGGCGGCCTCCTCGGGGTTCGGCTCGGTGCCAAAGCCCATCTCGTAGCACCAGCCCAGGTTGAACCGCCCGCCGATGTGCCCCTGCTCGGCCGCCAGCTTATACTGCCGGAAGGCCGCCTCGGGCTGGCGCTCGCAGCCGCGGCCCCGCTCGAGGCAGACCCCCAGCGAGAACTGGGCCTCGGCCCAGCCGCCAAAGGCCGCGTTGGCGTAGTAGTGGTAGGCCATCTCGTCGCTCTGCGGCAGGCCAAAGCCGAACTGGTAAAACCGACCCAGCAGGTAGAGGGCGCGGCGGTAGCCCTGCCGGGCTGCGGCCTGCAGCCAGCGCACCGCCTCCTCATCGTCCGCAAGGCAGCCGGTGCCGGTGTGGCAGAGCACGGCCAGGTTGCACTGGGCGGGGGCGTAGCCCCGCTCGGCGGCCTGCCGGTACAGCCAGACCGCCTGCACCGGGTCCTCCGGCACCCCGCTGCCGGTCTCGCAGCACCAGCCAAGGCAGCAGATCGCCCAGCTGCTGCCCTCCATCGCGGCCCGGCGCAGCGGCGGCAGGCCGGCCGCAAAATCCGGCGGGGTATGCTCAAACAGGGCCACGCGGGCCTGCTCGGCCAGCGCGTCCACCTCTTTCCAGGTCACCGGCT
>DKVN01000148.1:2166-2409 GCA_002491225.1 Faecalibacterium sp. UBA7177 | reverse complement strand
GTTGGCCAGCACCTTCTGGCTCAGCAGCACAAACGCCTGCTGGGTGCGGCCCACCGAGACGTTCATGCACAGCACGTTCGGCCGGGCCAGCAGCGCCTCGTCCCCCAGCGCGCCGAGGGTGTCGCAGCAAAAGAGGTTGCGCTCGTCCTGCAGCCAGGCGGTCAGGGCGTCCAGCTCGGCGGCCGGGCCGATCGAGGTGTTGAAGAGGATCTTGCGGCTGCCAAATTGCGCGAATTCCTCGGC
>DKVN01000148.1:0-1813 GCA_002491225.1 Faecalibacterium sp. UBA7177 | reverse complement strand
GCGGGCTTGCGGGTGCGGCTGAAATACCGCACGTCCGCCCCCATATAGTGCAGCGCGTCGGCGATCATGCCGCCCGAGGTGCCCAGCCCCACGATGCCCGCCCGCAGGCCGGTGAACTCGCGGGGCACCTCCTCCCAGCCCGGGCGGCCAAACCCGTGCAGGATGCCGCCCAGCTGCCAGAGCACATACTCCACCACGCCGCGGTCGCCATAATCCCGGATGCCGCGCACGTCGATGCCGCGGCTGCGGGCGTAGGGGATGTCGACGTTGGCGCTCTCCTCCGAGTAGAGGCTGCAGCACATGCCAACGTAGCGGATGTTCGGGCATTGGGCCATGGCGGCGGCGGTCAGCCGGGAGGTGTAGCTCAGCAGCACCGCGTCGGCGTCGCCGATCCGCGCGGCGATCTCCTCGTCATTCTGGGGGATATCCTCGTACAGCACCACCTCGCGGGCGTACTGGTGCAGCTGCGCCTCGGCGCTGGGGATCAGGCTGACCGGCTCGATGGCCACCAATTTTTCAAACATGGCAGATTCTCCTTTTGAGATTGGACTGCGCCCGGCCTGCGGCGGGGTGCGGTTTTATAAATTTAACGATGGTAAATTGTTTTTTAGAACATGATCGGTGAAACGAGGTTGCGCAGCAGCGCGACGATGCTCCACCCGGCGATCTCGGCGGTGCGGGAGTAGATGTCCACCGTGGCCTTGACGCCGTCGATCTCGGCGGTGATGCAGTGGTCGTCCCCCGCGAAGCCGGGGGTGCTGAAGATGCTGGCGGTCATCCGGCTGGGGCTGGCCGCGGCCAGGCTGGCGGCCACCGCCACGTTCACCTTGGTGGGCAGCACCGCGATGGCCTCGGCCGCCGTGCCGGAGAGCACGCACCGCGGGCCGCCGTCGCTGGGCAGCGCGTCGGTGTACAGGGGGGTGTTCTGCAGCGACTGCGGGCCCTTGTGGGTGACGATGCCCGCCGTCTCGGCAAGGCCCTTTGCTTCGGCCATCAGGGCGATGGTGCGCAGTACGTCAAAGCCGCCCACCGCGCCCGAGGCCACATGCACCCGCGCGCCGTTTGCGCGGGCCGCGTCCTCCACCTCGGCCCGGAAGGCGTCGTCCGCCAGCGCCCCCACCGAGATCAGCACCAGATCCGCCCCCTGCCGCAGCACCGGCAGGGCCATCGAGCGGGCCATCGCCACCGAGGCGGCCTCCACCACGATCTCCGGCCGCAGGGCCAGCAGCTCCTCAAGGCTGGCGCAGGCTTTACAGCTTACTTTTTCGGCCACCGCGGCGGCCTTTTCGGGGCTGCGGTTCAGCGCCCCCACCAGCCGGTAGCCCGGCAGCAGCCCGGCGGCGTAAGCATCCGCCACAATGCCGCCGAGATACCCGCAGCCCACCAGCGCCAGCGTTTTTTGCTCCATGAAACGTCCCTCATTTCCGCGCCGGGCCGGGGCCATTCGGGTGCACCGCCCGGCGCTGTGCTTGTCCTTTGGGGGCACTGCCCCCGAAAAAATCTCTGTGACCAGTGTACCACAAGCCCGCCCGCGGGGCAAGGGGGCCTTTGGCGGGGCCGGGCCGCGGCCATCAAAACTGCCGCCGCTTTTTTGGCAACTCTGTCAATTTACAAACCCCCTGTTTTGTCGGATGATATATAATGTCTGTAAAAGCAAAAACAGCCGGGCGTGCAAAGGCGCAAAAGGTCCCGGCGGATCAGGAGGAAGACGGATGAACAACGAGGTACGGGTGATCGAGGTCAAGCGCAGCATCTTTGAAAACAACGACCGGGACGCCGACCGGCTGCGGGCCGAGCTCAAGGAGAAGCGGGT
>DKVN01000131.1 GCA_002491225.1 Faecalibacterium sp. UBA7177 | reverse complement strand
CGCGGCCTTCCACCATCCGCCGCCCTGCTTGATGCCGCTCTGGGGCGGCAGCGGCTGTGCCACCGGGGCAAACAGGGGGGTGGTCAGCAGCAGCTCCATCAGCGGGAGCATGGCCCCCACGCAGCAGAGCATTGCCAGCAGCACCAGAAGCTCCTTGCCCATGGCGGTGTGGTCGGAGGGGGCGAGCGCCGTGTCCAGCCCCAACGACTGGCCGAACCAGTCCATCGCGGCGGTCAGCCCATTGCCGTCGTGGGTGGTCAGGCGGTGGTTGGTCTTCAGCAGCTCGATACGGCGGGCCGAGCCGTCGGCAAAATCGCCGTAGGTGGTGTTCCAGGCCGCCTGCTCGGCGCTGCAGCCCAGAAACTCGGTGCGCAACTCGCTTTTCAGCAGCGCGTCACTGACGGTGGGGGTGTAATCACGGAAATAGCTGAACTCGTCGTACTTTGCCTGCAGCAGCAGGACATTGTTGAAGTGGATGCTCGCGGCGTCGTAAACGCTTTTGCGAAACAGCTCGCCGCACTGCAGCACGATGGCCCTGGGCTCGATGCTCTGCCCGGCCGCGTTGACCGCGCCGCTGTACGCGGCCGCCACGCTCCAGGAGGACCAGGTGCCCATCGAGTGGCCGCTGACCGCCAGCCGGGTGTCGTCCACATAGGGCAGGTCGGCCAGCACGGCATAGGCGGTGATGCCCCCGGCCGAGCTGTCGGTGATGCGGTTGCCATCGTCGTCCTGCGAATAGTAGGGGTCGAAAAAGGAGAGGTTGGAAAAGTTCATCATCAGGCGGTACCGCTTGGCTCCCCCGATCGAGACATAGGTGCCGTCGGCCTCGCTCTCCTCGCCGTAGTTGACCGTGACCTTGTGGTTGACATATCCGCGCTGGAGCAGGCCCACCTCGGTGCGGCCGTGGCCGTACTCGTCCAGCGCCAGCACCACCGCGCCCCGGCGCGCAAGCTCGATGGCATAGGCGGCGCATGTCTCGTGGTCATTCTGGTAGCCGTGCAGCAGCAGCACGCCCGGAGCCGGGGAGGCCTCGCTGGCCGTCTGCGGGCGATACAGCTTGTAGCCGAGCGCCCCGCCCTCGGCCTCGATGATGCCCTCCGAGATCTGGATGGCACCCCCGTCGGTCTGGATGCGGTTGGCAAAGAACATGGCGACCACCGCCGCGCAGAGCAGCACCGCCAGCACCAGCGCGTTCTTCTGGATGCGTCGATTCATTCCGTTTCTCTTCCTTCTCTCTGGTCAGACCAGCGTTTCCAAGACAAGGATACCATTTTTATCGATGTTTGTAAACAAATTTTATTGATTTTACACTGAAAATCCTCTCATCCCCTGTTCTGCGCCGGGCCGGGCAACGCCGTTGCCCCGCTGATGATGAACGCCTTCCACCTCCCCGCGGTCAGACTGTGGGCCAGCTGATCCGCAGACGACGAAAACCGGCCCCCAAAGAAGCAGCCTTGCTTGCTTTGGGGGCCGATGTTTCGTGGGTTACTTTTTGGGGGGAGCGTACCATTTTGCAGCCGCCCCTTTCCGGGTGCTGCACGGATGTATTTTACGACTGCTCCCGCAGCTTCTGCAAAGCCTCCTCTTTGGTTTCCACAAAGAAAAAGTCCTTTCCGCAGTTGGATTCATAGATAAAGTCCCGCAGGGGCTTGCTGGTGTAGCGCGAAAAATCGCCGTAGATCGCCATCTTCATCTGATAATTGATGAATTTTTGCAGCACCTCGCCCGCGAGGCCGCTGCTGAGGATGAAAAACTCCTCGCAGACCGCGCGCTTGTCCAGCAGGATCCGCTGCGCGCCGGTCTCGTATTTCACGGTCATGGCGAGGTCGAGCGCCGACTGCGCGTCGGTGATCAGCTTCCCCTCGCCGGAAACGGCCGCAATGGCCATCCCCTGCTCGTTCAAAAGCTCTATGTTCATAATATTCTCTTCTTTCTGTACTTATAGTATAATATATTCCCGTCCTCTCTGCCCATGGCAGGCCGCGCCGCCTTACTGCAGCCCCATCACAAAGAACACCAGCGCCAGTACGGCGAGGCAGGTCCAGCCGACATACCGGCCCCCGATCTCCCAGTCGGACGGCTCGGCCCGGTACGGGTCGCGCACCTGAAAGGACAGCCCAAAGCGGAAGAATTCGTCCGCGAAGAGGATCCACAGCGCGTTGCCGACACAGACCGCCGCGGCGAAAAACCAGATCGGCCACTCGCCCTTGTGGGTCAGCGCGGGGCCCCGCATCAGCTTGAGGATGGATGCGGTGTCCGGCTCCAAGGGGTCGATGATGTTGCCGTTTTCGTCCCGCTCGACCCCGCCGGTCACATAGGTGATGCCAAACCCGTACACGCTGCCGTCCTCGTTGTAAATCCAGCCGAACTCGTCCTTCTCGGGCACCGCGCCGCGGAAGATGCGCTCCTCCCCCTGCCAGAGCTCGAGGCCGGTCATGGCGAAATCATCTCTCATATCCTCCGGGATGGCGGTGGGATCCTCTTTCGCGGTATAAGGCCCATAGACCGTGTCCCCGCACTGGAAGACGACCGTGCCATCTGCCGACACCGTAAACTGCGCCTGCTTGCCGTCGAGTTTGCCGGAATACACCGTGCCGCCGTTTTGCG
>DKVN01000018.1:6758-12023 GCA_002491225.1 Faecalibacterium sp. UBA7177 | reverse complement strand
GCTGTTTGATGTAAACGCCGAGACCAGCGTCCAGCGGATGCAGCTCTACCAGAGCCTGCGGGCGGCGCTGGTGAGCACCGGCATGCTCAGCGGCATGAACGTGGGCTGCCGGGACGACTTTGTCGAGGGGAGCTTGGCGCTCTACGGCGGGTTTTTCTTCCTCGGCATCTTTTTGGGCAGCCTGTTTTTGATGGCCACCGTGCTGATCATCTATTACAAGCAGGTGTCCGAGGGCTATGAGGACCGCCGCCGCTTTGCCATCATGCAGCAGGTGGGCATGAGCCGCCAGGAGGTCTGGGCCGCGGTGCGCACCCAGGTGCTGACCATGTTCTTCCTGCCGCTGGGCACGGCCTTCGTGCATCTGGCCTTCGCGTTCCCCACCATCGGGCGGATGCTGCGGGTCTTCAGCCTCTACAACACCCGGCTGCTGCTCATCTGCACCCTGGCCTGCGCGGGGGTGTTTGCGGTGATCTACGCGCTGGTCTATTTCGCCACCGCCCGCACCTATTACCGCATCGTGGGCGAGGGGGACGCCCGGTAACGCAGCGCCCATGGAGAACGAAAGGGGAGTGACCGAAAAGTGACAGGAATGAAACACCCGCTCCGCTGGCTCTTTTTGACCGCGGCGCTCTGCCTGGCCGCGGCCGGCAGCCTGCTGCGGCGCGGGCTGCGGGCGGAGGATGAACAAAAAGAACCCAAACCCTGACAGAACAAAGGGGGCGGCCCCGCCGGAATCGTATCCCGGCGGGGCCGCCCCTTTTGCGTTTGTGATGCAGGCAAACAGCCTTACTTTTTCTGGATGTACTCGTCGATGGCCTTGGCGGCGGCCTTGCCCGCACCCATGGCCAGGATGACGGTGGCCGCGCCGGTCACCGCGTCGCCGCCGGCGTAAACGCCCTCGCGGCTGGTGAGGCCGTCGTCCCCGTTGGTGACGATGCAGCCGTGCTTGTTGGTCTCAAGGCCGGGGGTGGTGCTGCGGATCAGCGGGTTCGGGCTGGTGCCGATCGACATGATCATGGTGTCCAGCTCGAGGGTAAACTCGCTGCCCTCCTTGACCTTGGGGCTGCGGCGGCCGCTCTCGTCCGGCTCGCCCAGCTCCATCTCGACACACTTCATGCCGCGCACGCAGCCGTTCTCGTCGCCCAGCACCTCCACGGGGTTGGTGAGGGTCTTGAAGATGATGCCCTCCTCCTGCGCGTGCTCGACCTCCTCGGCACGGGCGGGCAGCTCGTTCATGCTGCGGCGGTAGACGATAAAGACCTCCTCCGCGCCCAGGCGCTTGGCGCAGCGGGCGGCATCCATCGCCACGTTGCCGCCGCCCACCACGGCCACCCGGTGGCTGTGCTGGATGGGGGTCTTGCTCTCCGGTTTGTAGGCTTTCATCAGGTTGACACGGGTGAGGTACTCGTTGGCGCTGTACACGCCCTTGAGGCTCTCGCCGGGGATGCCCATAAACCGGGGCAGGCCCGCGCCGCTGGCCACATACACCGCCTCAAAGCCCATCTCGCCCATCAGCTCGTCGATGGTCAGTACCTTGCCGATCACCATGTTGGTCTCGATGTCCACACCGAGGGCCTTGAGGCCGTCGATCTCCTGCTGCACGATGCTCTTGGGCAGACGGAACTCCGGGATGCCGTACACCAGCACGCCGCCGGCCAGATGCAGCGCCTCGTAGATGGTCACGGCGTAGCCCGCCTTGGCCAGCTCGCCCGCGCAGGTCAGGCCGCTGGGGCCAGCGCCGATCACCGCCACCTTGTGGCCGTTGGGGGCGGGCTTCTGGGGGGCGGTGGTGTTGTGCTCGCGGTGCCAGTCGGCCACAAAGCGCTCGAGGCGGCCGATGGCCACCGGCTCGCCCTTGATGCCGCGCACGCAGACCCCCTCACACTGGGTCTCCTGCGGGCAGACACGGCCGCAGACGGCGGGCAGGGCGCTGGCGCTCGAGAGGATGGTGTAAGCGCCCTCAATGTCGCCTTCAGCCACCTTGGCGATAAAGGCGGGGATGTCGATGCCCACCGGGCAGCCGCCCTGGCAGGGCTTTTTGGGACAGTTCAGGCAGCGCTTGGCCTCGTTGACCGCCATCTCATAGGTGTAGCCCAGGGCCACCTCGCCAAAGTTCTTGTTGCGGACATTCGGCTCCTGGCTGGGCATGGGGCATTTTGTAGGGCTCATATTGCGATCGGTCGCCATCTTACCGCACCTCCTGTTTCAGCAGATTGCACATGGAATCCCGGGCCTCGGTCTCAAAGGCCTTGTACATATTGCCGCGCTGCATGGCCTCGTCAAAATCGACCTGGTGGCCGTCAAAGTCGGGGCCGTCCACGCAGGCAAAGCAGGTCTTGCCGCCCACGGTCAGGCGGCAGCCGCCGCACATGCCGGTGCCGTCGATCATGATCGGGTTCATCGAGACCACCGTCTTGACCCCGAACGGCTTGGTGGTGGCGCAGACGAACTTCATCATGATCAGCGGCCCGATGGCGATGACCTCGTCGTATTTTTCGCCGGATTCGATCAGCTCTTTCAGCGGGGCGGTGACAACGCCCTTGTCGCCGTAGCTGCCGTCATCGGTCATCAGCACCAGCTTGTCGCTGGCGGCGCGGAACTCGTCCTCAAGGATCACCAGATCCTTGTTGCGGAAGCCCACGATGCTGTGCACCTCGCAGCCCATCTCATGCAGCTGCTTGGCGATGGGGTAGGCGATGGCGCAGCCCACGCCGCCGCCGACCACGGCCACCTTCTTGAGGCCCTCCAGCTCGCTCGGGCGGCCCAGAGGCCCGACAAAGTCGTGCACGCTCTCGCCCGCGGCGAGGGTGTCCAGCTCCATGGTGCCCGCGCCCACCAGCTGGAAGATGATGGTCACGGTGCCCGCCTCGCGGTCATAATCCGCCACGGTCAGGGGGATGCGCTCGGAGTCCTCCTTTGCGCGCACGATGATGAACTGGCCCGGCTGCGCCTTTTTGGCAATCAGCGGCGCCGAGATGACCATTTTGGTCACCGTGGGGTTCAGCGCCTGTTTTTCCACGATCTGATACATCAAAACCGCCATTCCTTTCCTTGTTTTACTATGTTGGCCCAAAGCGCGGGGGCAATGCCAGCGCCCCGGGCATCAAAAGCCATGCCAGGCCCATGTCCCGGCAGCGTCTGAAAGCAACAGATAAAAATTTCACAATATGCGGCAAGAAAAACGCTCGCCGCCGGACACACGAGACGGAAGCTTCGTCTGACCGGCTGCGGGCCCGACATCTGTTGCCTGCCGGTGCCGCCGGGCAGGCTGATCACAGCTCTGACCAATCTATGTTATTATAACGCAAAAAACTCCCCGGCACAATACCAAAGCCGGGGAGTTTTTGGGGAAAATGCAGGAAAATGTTGTTTTGGGGCAAAAGGGGAGTGCCTGAACAGGGGGCCGCGGGGCGGCCGGGATACGAGGCGGCGGCCGCGGGGTGCCGGGGGACGCCGGGCCGCGGGGCGGCGGGGTGCCGGGAACGAGGCTGAGGCCGGGGGGGGGGCCGGGAGATGCCGGGCCGCGAGGCTGAGGCCGCGGGCTGCCGGGGGCCGCGCCCCCCTCGGCGCACCTCACCGGTCACTTCGCCTGCCAGAGCAGCAGGCTGTCCTCGGCCTGCATGCCATTGGAGGAGGTGACCCGTGCCCGCAGCCGGATGGTTTTGGCGGCGTCCAGCACCAGATCCGGCATCGGCTGCTCGGGCAGGGTCATGCCGGAGATCTGCTCGGCCTGCTGATTGGCGCCGCTGCCGGTCGCCTTCGGCGCAAAGTCCGAGACGTCGACCTCCTCGCTCCAGACAACCGTGTCCCCCTCGAGCAGTTCCACCACGCACTCCTCCGGCCAGCCGCCCGCCTCGGTGGCCGCGCTGGTCAGCTCGAGCGCGTAGCTGCCGCGCAGGGTCACGCCGCCGCGGGCAGTATCGGTGCCGGACGCGCTGGCGGTGGCGCCCTTGCTCCAGAGATGCACGGTGGGCATGAACTGCTCGACAAAGCCATACTCGCTGAAGAGCTCCTCGCTCTGCACCGTGCCGCCGCGGGTAAACTGCACCAACACCCGGAAGTTGTTGTACCCGTTTTCCAGCGGCACCGCGAGGGTGGCGGTAAAGCTGCCGTCCGCGGCGGGGGCACCCTCGGCGGTCAGCGGCTCGCCGCCGTCCGGGATCAGCGAAAAGCTGGCGGCCAGCCCCTCGGCCGATTCCTTCGGCGTGGCCGAGAGCCAGAGCCGCACCTGCTGCGGGGTGGCGGCCTCGGTGCGGGTATCGTAGCTCGCCACAATGCTGGCCTGCTGGCGCAGGCTCTCCTCGATCCCGGCCCGCAGGCTGGCAAGCTGGCGGTCGATCTCGCCGTCGATGCCGGCCATCCGGTGATCCAGCTGCTCCACCCGGCCGCGCAGCGCGTCGAGGCTGCTGATATACCAACCCCCGGCCGCCCCCAGCAGCGCCAGCACCAGGATGCCGCAGACCGCCGCCGCCAAAAGGCCGCGGCGGCGGGCGGCGCGGCGTCCGGCCTCCTGGCTCTCGAGCAGGGCCTGCATGCTCTTTAACAGGGGCACAAGGTCCTGCTCGCGGCCCGGCGCGGCGGGGCTGCCGGTGAGCAGCTCGTCGCAGCTGGTGCCCAGCGCCCTTGCCAGCTCCTGCAGATTGTCCGCGCCGGGCAGGCTGGCGTCTGCCTCCCATTTTGCCACCGCCTGGCGGCTGACCCTGACCCTGCCCGCCAGCGCCTCCTGCGAGAGCCCGGCCGCCCGCCGCGCGGCGGCAATGCGTGTCCCGATGGTCACAGTGCGATCCCTCTCTTTGTTGTTCGTCGTTGGATGTTTCTCTCTGCGTGCTTGTCTGCTTCTATTGTAGCAGACGTTTTGACAAAAGGCCATCCACAAAAGCTGGCAATCCGTCAACCAGCGGTAGCGGGGGGCGGGGGCGGCCCCCAAAAAGCGCGGCAAAAAGCCCCCGCCGCTCACCCCACCGCAGCGCTTGCGGCAGAGGTGGGGGAGGGGGCTCCAGCGTGATTTTTTGCGGTTTGGCGCACTTACCGCGCCGCCTGCTGCGGCTGGAACAGCTTCGGGGCCACCTTACACAGTACCAGCGCCCCCACCGTGGTCAGCAGGGCCTCGGGCAGCATGTAGGTGGCGTTGTACACCGCGCTGTACAGCCAGCAGAGGGCGTTTTCGCCCATCGAGGCGATGGCCGCGCCCCAGCCGAACTGGGTCATCCACTCGAAGGCGTAGTCATAGTCCTTCCAGACGAGATACCCCGAGAGGAAGCTGCA
>DKVN01000018.1:580-6453 GCA_002491225.1 Faecalibacterium sp. UBA7177 | reverse complement strand
TGCCAAACGGCTTTGCCAGCAGGCAGGCGAGCCCGAGCGCGGTAAAGGCGAGCAGGTAATCGAGCAGCACGCAGCCGACCTGCGCGCCGAGGGTCTGGCAGTAGGCAAGATTTTTGATGCCGAGGAAGAACTGCAGCAGGCTGTGCACAAAGGCGGTGAACAGCCCCCACTTCGCCCCGTGGCGGAAGCTCATCACGATCAGCGGCAGCATGCTGAGCAGGGTGATCGACCCGCCGTGCGGCAGCTCGATAAAGGGGATGAAGCTGAGCACGGTGGCCAGCGCGATCATCAGCGCGCCCTCCACCAATACGCGGGTCTTGGAATAGGTCTGGGTCATGGTTTGGTTTCCTCGCTTTATGCAGATAGTCCATAAAAACAAGAAATGCGCCTGCAAAAAACTGCAGGCGCAAAAGCGTATGACTGTATCGGTCAAACTCCCTACGCCGGCATTACCCGGATCAGGTTCAAGGTGACCTGGGGCTGCGTTTCGCCCCAATCTCAGCCGGAAAAGCTTCCAGCGCCCCTGTTTTTATGTCCGTGTTTCAGTATAGCCATCCGGGCGGGCGCTGTCAAGCCCGCCGGGGCGTTTTTGTGGGCCGCGCGGCAAAAATTTAAGGCAACGCCGCACAATTCCAAGCACCAAATCGCGTCAGCCGTGAATGGTGCGGGGTTGCCTTACTGGTTGGCCGCATTTTTGGCCTTGTAGCCCTCGCCCCAACGCTGCATCGCGTCCAGCACCGGCTTAAGGCTGCGGCCGAGCTCGGTCAGCGCGTACTCGACGTGGGGCGGCACCTCGTGGTAGACGGTGCGTGTCAGCAGGCCGCTCTCCTCCATCTGGCGCAGCTGGGCGGTCAGCACCTTCTGGCTGACCTGGCCCACCGAGCGGCGCAGCTCGCCAAAGCGCTTTGCCCCGGGCATCAGGTCCCGCAGCACCAGCACCTTCCATTTGTCGCCGATCAGCATCAGGGTCGTCTCCACCGGGCAGGCGGGCAGGGCAGTGGGTTCCATCGGGCAGCGCCTCCTTGCACTTTTTGGATGGGGTCATGAGGGGGAACAGTCGGTTCCCAAAAGTGGGTACCTCCCTATTATAGGGTATCACCCGCCGGGCGGTCAAGGGGCGGCCGATGGTTACCAGTAAGGGCCTATGTCACAAAATAGTGCGTACTGTTCCTGCCCGGCGTTTTGTGGTATGATGCAGACACACGGGGCAGGCGGCCGGGTCGATCCCGCGCCGCGAAAGGGCAAACGAGCCGCCCCAACCCCAAAAACCCCAGCCAAACGAAAGGAACCCCAGAATGGACCGTCTGACCCAAATTGAACAACTCAACGCGCTGTTGCTGGCCGAGCTGCCGCAGTACCGCGCCGAGGCGACGCGGTTTGCGCACGAGGCCACCGCCCAGCGGCGGCTGCTGCGCAGCCTGATGAACCTGCGCCCGCCCATGCCGCTGAAGGATGACTTTCTGCGGCTTCAGGACGCGCTGCTCGCCGCCGAGCGGGAGGAAAAGGGGGTGGTGGACGCCGCGGCGCTGCCGGTCACCGCCGCCCACCCGCAGCTTGCCCTCTGGCAGGGGGACATCACCCGCCTTGCCGCGGACGCGATTGTCAACGCCGCCAACAGCGCTTTGCTGGGCTGCTTTTGCCCCTGCCATGGCTGCATCGACAACGCCATCCACTCGGCGGCGGGCCTGCAGCTGCGGGAGGCCTGCCACCAGCTGATGCGCTTACAGGACGGCCCCGAGCCGAACGGCCGCGCCAGGCTGACCCCCGGCTACAACCTGCCCGCCCGGTACGTGCTGCACACGGTGGGGCCGGTGGTGCAGGGCCGCCTCACCCCGCGGCACGAGGCCGAGCTGGCCAGCTGCTACCGCGCCTGCCTGACGCTTGCCGCCGAACAGGGTCTTGCAAGCGTGGCCTTCTGCTGCATCTCGACCGGGGAGTTCCACTTCCCGAACCAGCGCGCCGCCGAGCTCGCGGTGCAGACCGTGACCGACTTTCTGCAAACCCCAACCTCCATCAAAAAGGTGATCTTCAATGTGTACAAAGACCAGGACGCAGCCCTCTACCGCACCCTGCTCGGGCCTGACCGGGCAGCTGAAGCAGGCGCTTGAGGCGGCCGACGCGATCGTCATCGGCGCGGGGGCGGGGCTCTCGACCTCGGCGGGTTTTACCTACTCCGGCCCGCGCTTTACCGAATATTTTGCCGATTTTATCCAGAAATATGGCATCCGAGATATGTACTCGGGCGGGTTCTATCCGTTCAAAACGCCGGAGGAGCGCTGGGCCTGGTGGAGCCGGATGATCCTGCTCAACCGCTACACCCGCGCCCCAAAGCCGGTGTACGAGGCCCTGCTGCGGCTGGTGGAGGGGCGGGAGTATTTTGTCCTCACCACCAATGTCGACCACCAGTTTCAGCTGGCGGGCTTTGACAAGGCGCGGCTGTTTTATACGCAGGGGGACTATGGCCTCTTCCAGTGCTCGCGGCCCTGCTGCCAGAAAACCTGGGACAACGAGGAGGCGGTGCGTAAAATGGCGGCCGAGCAGCGCGTGATGAAGATCCCCGCCGAACTTGTGCCCCGCTGCCCGGTCTGCGGCCGCCCCATGACGATGAACCTGCGCTGCGACGATAGATTTGTCGAGGGCGAGGGCTGGCACCAGGCCGCCGCCCGGTACGAGGCGTTTTTGCAGCGCCAGCAGGGCAGGCGGGTACTGTTTTTGGAGCTTGGTGTGGGCATGAACACCCCGGTCATCATCAAGTACCCCTTCTGGCGGATGACCGCCCAAAACCCCAGCGCCGCCTACGCCTGCATCAACCAGGGCAGCGCCTGGGCCCCCCGCGAGATCGCCGAGCGCTCGATCTGCATCAATGGGGATATCGGCGATCTGCTGGCGCAGTGCGGGGCCCCGGCTTCTGACTAAAAGCAGTGCTCCAACAAAAAGAGCAGCGCGCACCGCCCCGGCTGGGGCAAGATGCGCGCTGCTTTTATGGCGTATGGCCGCCGCAGGGCAGGGCCCTGCGGCGGTTTGGCGTGTTTGGCGCTTTGCTCTGCGCTATTCCCGAATTTGCGCCCTCAGCCGTCCGCCTTCACCGGCGGCACCTCGATGACCAGGTCGCTGAGCGGGAAGGCGCAGCAGGGGTGGATGTAGCCGTAGATCAGGTCGGCCTCGCGGCGGCCATCCACCGATTTGGGGGTGTACACCTGCCCGCTGACCAGCCGCGAGTGGCACCAGCCGCACTCGCCGCTGCGGCAGTGAGCCGGGGCGGCGATGCCGTTCTGCTCCATCGTGCGCAGCAGCGATCTGCCCGCCGGGGCGGTGATCGTTTTCTCCTGCCCGGCGATGCGTACCGTCAGCTGGAAGCAGTCGGCCGCCGGGGCGGGGTAGTCCGGCTCCTGCTCCGGGCCGAAAAACTCGCCGAACAGCTCGTGCCGGATGAACTTGCGGCGCAGCTGCAGGGTGGCAAGCTCCTTGTCCACAAAGCGGTACATGGCCTGCGGCCCGCACAAAAAGACCGAGTAATCTCCCGCGGGGGCGTACTTTTTGATGAGCTCGGCCGTGATGAAGCCGTGCTCGCAGCCCTCGCGCCGCTCGTCGCTCAGCACGTTCACGAGGCGGAATTTGGGGCAGCTTTGCTCCAGCGCCTTCAGCTCCTCCTCAAACACCGCCTCCTCCATCGTCCTGCTGCCGTAGAGCAGGATCAGCTCGGCGTCCTCGTCCCCATCCGCAATGGCGTGGGCCAGCGAGCGGAAGGGGGTGATGCCGCTGCCGCCCGCGACGCCCAGCACCACCGGGGCGTCCCGCAGCGGCTCGTAGGTAAACTCACCCAGCGGCCCCGAGGCGGTGACCGGGGTGCCCTCGGCCCAGTTGTCGAGGATATAGCGGGAGGCGATACCGCCCTCCACCGCCTTGACCGTGATGGTATACCGCCCCTGCAAACTCTCGCGCGGGGAGGAGGAGAGCGAGTAGGGCCGGGTCAGCCTGCTTTCGCCGACCATGAGCGAGAGCGAGAGATACTGCCCGGCGCTGAACCAGGCAAGGGCGCTGGTGCCGCGCGCTGGGTCGGGCACGAGGTCATAGCTTTTCATGCCGCCCGGATGCTCGGTGACCTTGGCGACCTTGAGGTACTGCACCGCCGGGTGCAGCGCCTTTGCCAGCGCATTGGGCTTGTAGGAACCGGCAGGGGGAACCATGCTGGCCGGGGCGGCCTCGATTTTGGCCTGCCGGTTGGGGGTCAGCTTGGTAAAATCCATCGGGTTGAGGGATCTCAGGTTCGGCTTGCTCATGCTCCAACGCCTCCTTTCAGCCTCTTGACGACACGTTTGCTGACCGTGTCCCCCATGATGTAGGCGCAGCTGTAGCCGTCGCCCCGCAGATAGTGCCCGCCGCAGAAGCTCAGGCCGGGGATGGCGTAATCGGTCTTTTCGGCCGCGGTGCGGGCCATCAGGCTGTCCCAGCCGGAGAGCTTATAGCCGTAGATGGTGCCCTCCGGGGTGCCCAGATACCGCGCAAAGGTGACCGGGGTGGCCACGCTGATCTCCTCGATGTGCGGGGTGATCGAGATGCCAAGCACCCGCTCGGCGTCCTCGATGTACTTTTTGGCGATCGCGTTTTTGTAGCGCTTATAGTCCTGCGGGAGCAGGTCCTTCGGCACGTCCCCGCCAAAGATGGGGATGGTGAAAAAGAGGGTACAGGTGCCTGCGGGCGAGGCGTCCGGCACCACCTTGTTGAGGCAGTTGAGGATGTAGAGCCCGTCCTCCAGCCGCCGGTCATACTGGACGCGGGGGTTGGGGTCGCCCTGGATAAAGATGGTGTAGTCCTTCATGCCGAGCTCCTCGGCGGTGCAGTCGAGCCCCAGATACACGGTGGCCACCGAGATGCCAAAGCTGCGGGCGTTGGCCAGCTTGAGGTTCTGCTCCGGGATCTTGGCGGGGTCGCTCATGGTAAAGACATTGTTCGGGATGACGTTGGAGATGACCTCTTTGGCAAAGAGCTTTTCGCCGTTGGCCACCACCCCGGCGACATGGCCGTCCTCCCTATATAGGAACTCGGTCACCTCGCTGTTGTACCAGATCTGCCCGCCGTGTTTGGTGATCACGTCCGCCAGCGCCAGCGAGAGCTCGTGTGAGCGGTGGTGCGGCATGGCCGCCCCGTCGTTGACATAATCGTACAGCATGTTGAGGAAGTGCATCGCGTTCAATTCGTCGGTGGGCACGCCGAGATAGCCCCAGTAGGTGTTGATGAGGTTCTGGGCCGCCTGGGGGATGCCGAGCGCGGTCATCACCTCTTCGACCGAGTGGCCCGCCAGCCGCATGAAATCGGCGTGCTTGAAGAGCATGGTCAGCCCGTTGGGCTTGCCCTTCATCTCGTAGATGTAGTCGATGGCGGCGGTCACCTTGGGCTTGAGGTCGAGGTAGGCCCGGACATTCGCCTCGCAGCCCGGCACCGCTTTATCGACCGAGCGGCAGAACTCATCCACCCCGGCCTTGAGGGTGACGTCGTAGCCGCCCTCGCCCTTGACGATCGCCCGGAAGATGTTGTGCTCGTACTGCCAGTCGATCTTTGCGCCAAGGTCGTCCATCACCTTGTAAACGACGTTGGGGCGCTCTTTGGTGCCGACGCTGCACAGCTCGTGCAGGGACGGCTCAAACTCGAACCGCCCCCGGCGGAAGCTGGTGGCACAGCCGCCGGGCAGGTTGTGCTTTTCCAGCAGCAGGGTGCTGAGCCCCGCCTTGGCGGTGTTGGCCGCGGCGACAAGCCCCGCGTTGCCCGCGCCAACGACGATGACATCGAACTGATGGTCCATTTCAAACCTCCTTTTTCCTTAGGGCAGCGCGCTGGAGGGGGCGGGGGAGCCGAACGGCCCTTGGGCGGTTTTG
>DKVN01000018.1:0-292 GCA_002491225.1 Faecalibacterium sp. UBA7177 | reverse complement strand
CCTTGCGGCGCTGCCGCGGTGCTCTTTTGGTATTACCAGAGTTTCCTGCCCTCAGCATAGCACGAATCGCCAAAAGAAACAAGAGAATTTGAAATATTTTTTACGATCTTGACAGGATGCTCCTGCCATGTTATGCTGGTAATACCAAATACATAAGAAAAATACAGCGGGCGACGCCGCATCAAAATCGCAAGCCGCGCGGCGGCTTCCGGGCGGTGAGATGAGAAAACAAAGGGCCCGAAGGGCCTGCGAAGAACCGCAAATTCGCTGTGCGGCCGCAGCTGCAAGGAAG
>DKVN01000005.1:23959-24410 GCA_002491225.1 Faecalibacterium sp. UBA7177 | reverse complement strand
GGCTGGCTGACCGCACTGATCGCGCCCTTTTTGTGGGCGCTGGATCGGGTGCTGGCCGGGCCGCTGCGCGGGCCGATGCCGGGGGCCGAGGTGCCGCCGGTGCTGACGGTTGGGCTGCTTGCGGCCGCGCCCGGGCTTGCCTTTTTGTGGGGCTGCACTGCGGCGGCGGCGCGCCTCAAGGCCCGCCCGCTGCGGGCGGGGGCGGTGTGCGCGGGGCTGGCCATTGCAGCCTGCCTTGCCGAGGATACCCTGCTGGGCCTTGCGCTGAACCTGCCGGTGCTGGATATTTGGGATCTGCTTGCCGTGGGGCTGCTGGTGGCTTTGGCGGCGGTGCTGCTCTGGCTGGACGGGCGCGGGCGGCGGGAGGAACCATAATTTTTTTGACCCAAAGGAGGGGGCGAAAGATGCCGATGGAGGAGCGCACCCGGCTGCTGCTGGGGGAGGATGGCAT
>DKVN01000005.1:19147-23594 GCA_002491225.1 Faecalibacterium sp. UBA7177 | reverse complement strand
GACACGGTGAGCGAGAGCAACCTCAACCGACAGCTGATCGCGCTGCGCAGCACGGTGGGCCTGCCCAAGGTGCAGGCCGAGGCCGCCCGCATCGCGGACATCGCGCCGGGCTGCCGGGTCACCCCGGTGCGGCTGTTTTACGGGCCACAGACGGCGGAGCGGCTGCCCTTTGCCCCGCCGGGACAGCGGGCGGACATTCCCTTTGGCGGATACAGTTACATCATCGACGCGGTGGACACGGTGAGCGCCAAGCTGGAGATTTTGCAGCGGGCGGCTGCGGCGGGCCTGCCCGCCATCAGCTGCATGGGCACCGGCAACAAGCTGCACCCCGAGTGCCTGCGGGTGGGGCTGCTGGAGGAGACCCAGGGCTGCCCGCTGGCCCGTGTGATGCGGCGGGAGTGCCGCAGGCGGGGTCTCGCCGGGGTGCGGGTGGTGTACTCCACCGAGCCGCCGCGGGCGGTGTTTGGGGCGGCGGAGAATGCGGCAGACGCGGCGGGCGCGGATAGCACCGCGGGGCCGGATGCGCCGCAGCGGCCGGGCAGGCCGAAACGGAACGTGCCGGGCAGCGTGAGCTTTGTGCCGGGCGCGGCGGGCCTGCTGCTGGCCGCCGAGGTGGTGCGGGCGCTGGCCGGGGTGGAGTGAGGCAGCCGCGGCCACCGTGGGCACCGCATCCGCCGCGCGGAGCAGCCCCCGGCCGAAATAGGCGAACGGCCGCGAGATCGCTTGCATTTTATCATGAGGGGCCTTTTTTGACAAGGGCGGAATGCGGGTGCGTTCCGGCTTGCCGCGCGGGGCGGCATCTGGTATAATCGGGGGTGGGCGTCGGGCCGTTTCGCGCTGTTTCGCGGCGCTTCCTCAACGGGCGGCCCGCGCTGTTCATAGACAAGCATCTTTTTGGAAAAGAGGTTATGACATTGACACCCGAACAGAGCATCTCCTTAGCGCGGCAGGCCCAGCTGGCCGAGAGCTTCGCGGCTGACCGCGCCAACCTCGCTGCGATGCACGCCGCCACCACCAACGGCCTGCTGAAGAGCGCCAAAACCCGCGCCTCGGTGCAGCAAAACCCGCACACCTACTCGATCCAGCTGGAGCAGGGCAGCATCACCAACCAGAAGCAGAGCGGCCGCTGCTGGCTGTTTGCCGCCATGAACGTGATGCGGGCCAAACTCATCCGGGAGTACAAGCTGAAAGAGTTTGAGCTCTCCCAGAGCTACCTCTATTTCTGCGACCAGCTGGAAAAATCCAACTACTTCCTCGAGACCATCCTCGAGACGCTGGATGAACCGCGCGAGGGGCGGCTGCTGAGCTTTCTGCTCGCCGCGCCGGTCAACGACGGCGGCCAGTGGGACATGATCTGCAATCTGGTGGAAAAGTACGGGGTGCTGCCCAAGGAGGCCTACCCCGAGAGCGCCTGCTCCTCGGCCACACGGGAGCTGAACGGCATCCTCTGCGAAAAGCTGCGGGAGGACGCCTGCATCCTGCGCCGCCGCCACGCCGCCGGGGAGAGCCTCGATGCGCTGCGCACTGCCAAGGCCGGGATGATGGAGGAGGTGTACCGCATCCTCTGCATCGCGCTGGGCCAGCCGCCCAAAACCTTTACCCTCGCCTGGCGGGACAAGGACGACCACTTTACCCGCGAGGCCGGGCTCACCCCGCAGGCCTTTTATCAAAAATATGTCGGGCTCGATCTGCGGGAATATGTCAGCCTGATCAACGCCCCCACGGCGGACAAGCCCTTTGGCCGCAGCTACACCGTGCGGTATCTGGGCAACGTGAAGGAGGGGCGGCCGGTGCGCTACCTGAACCTGCCGATCGACGAACTGCGGCGGGCGGCCATCGCCCAGCTGCGGGACGGCGAGCCGGTCTGGTTTGGCTGCGACGTGGGCAAGCGGGCCGACCGGGAGGACGGCATCCTTGACCCCGCCGTGCAGGACCTGGAAAGCCTGCTGGGGGTGCGGTTTGGCATGACCAAGGCCGAGCGGCTGGACTACGGCCACAGCCTGATGACCCACGCGATGGTGTTTCAGGGGGTGGACCTCGACGAGGACGGCCAGCCCACCCGCTGGCGGGTGGAGAACAGCTGGGGCAAGGAGCCCGGCAGGGACGGCTACTATGTGATGAGCGACGCCTGGTTTGGGGAGTATCTTTACCAGGTGGTGGTACATAAAAAGTACCTCACCGGGGCGCAGCTTGCCGCCTGTGAGGCCGAGCCGACCGTGCTGGAGCCGTGGGACCCGATGGGCTCGCTGGCGCGGTGATTTTTCCGTTTTGCAAAAAGAAAAAGGCCCCCGGCCGCTGCCCCTGCGTGCTGCAGGGGCGCGGCCGGGGGTCTTTTTGTTGCAGGCAACACAGTCCGCATGGGGGATGTTTCCCTGCGAATGGTTTAAGAGCCCCCGAATGGGGGCGTTTTCGCAGGGGAATATCCCCCGCGCGGACGGACGGCAATTCGCGCCTTTCTGCGCCCGCCCGTCAGGGCAACAGGCTCTGGAGCAGCGCCCAGAGGGGCGGCACCAGCAGGCCGGGCAGGAAGTTGGCGGTTTTGATCCTGCCGCCCAGAAAGTTGACCCCGATGCAGCCCACCATCGCAAACCCGGCGGCGCAGATCTGGCGCAGCAGCTCGCCGGTGAGCAGCGGTTCGAGCGCCCCGGCGCAGAGGGTGATGCCCCCCTGATAGAGCAGCACCGGGACGGCGCTGAAGATGACCCCCGGGCCGAGGGTGGCCCCCAGCACGATGCTTGAGATACCGTCGAGGGTGGCCTTGACCAGCAGGACGCTGGGATCGCCCCGCAGCCCATCGTTGATGCTGCCCACGATGGCCATGGCCCCCACGCAGTAGATGAGGGTGCCCGAGACAAAGCTGGCCGCAAAGCCCGAGAGCCTGAAGCGCCGCTCGACATACCCGCCGAGCCCGGCAAGCCGCTCCTCAATATGCAGCGCTTCGCCCGCCGCCATGCCCAGCACCAGGCTGAAGACCAGCAGCAGCTCGCCGCTGGAGGAGAGGCTGCCGTCCGGGTTTACCGACACCATATTGGTGACGACCCCGTTGATGCCGATGACCACCACCGCCACCCCCAGCGCCTGGTTGAGGGCCTGCTCCATCGGCTTGCTGACCCCGCGGCGGGCCAGCAGCCCCACAAGGCCCCCCGCCACCACCGCGGCGGCGTTTACGATCGTGCCTGTCATTGCTTTTGACTTCCCTTCCCCTCTGCGGTTTCCCCGCGCTGCCCTAATTCATCGCCCCCGCCCGCTCGAACAGCGCCTCGACCTCGTCGGCGAGGGCGGCGTGCTCTGGGGCATTCAGCTGCGGGTCCCCGGCCAGCAGGCTGCGGGCGCAGCGCTGGGCCTCCTCGAGCGCGCGGGTGTCCGCTACTAAATTCGCCAGCCGCAGGGTGGGCAGGCCGTGCTGCCGCTCGCCGAAAAAGTCCCCCGGGCCGCGGTGCTCAAGGTCGTACTTCGCGATCTCGAAGCCGTCCGATGTGCTGCACAAAAAGCGCAGCCGCTCCCGCACCGTCTCGCCCGGATGGTCGCTGACCAGAAAGCACCAGCTCTCGGCCGCGCCCCGCCCCACCCGGCCCCGCAGCTGGTGCAGAGCCGACAGGCCGTACCGCTCGGCGTTTTCGATCACCATCACGGTGGCCGCGGGCACGTCCACCCCCACCTCGATCACGGTGGTGGAGACCAGCGCGTCCAGCTCGCCCGCCTTGAATTTTTTCATCACGTCGTCCTTTTCGGCTCCGCGCAGCCTCCCGTGCAGCAGCCCCACCCGCCGGTTTGGCAGCAGGGCGCAGGCGGTTTGGCGGTAGTAGCTTTTCACCGCGCTCACCGCCGCCCCATCCTCATCCTCGGCCTCCAGCTCCTCGCCGTCCTGCCCCACCCGCGGGCAGACGATGTACACCTGATGCCCCGCCGCGATCTGGCGCTCCAAAAAGCCATAGAGATCCCGCCGCCGCTCGCCCGCCACCAGCCGGGTGCGCACCGGCTTGCGGCCGGGGGGCAGCTCGTCGAGGATCGAGATGTCGAGGTCTCCGTAGAGCAAAAGGCCCAACGTGCGCGGGATGGGGGTGGCGCTCATGACCAAAACATGCGGCGCGCCCGCCTTGCCGGCCAAAAGCCCACGCTGGCGCACCCCAAAGCGGTGCTGCTCGTCCACCACCGCGAGGCCCAGCCGGGCAAACTGCACCGCGCTGGTCAGCACCGCGTGGGTGCCCACGACAAGATCGGCCTCCCCCGCCGCGATGGCCGCGTGGGCCGCGCGCCGGGCGGCGGCCTTCATCCCGCCGGTGAGCAGCGCCACCCGCAGACCGAACGGGCCCAGCAGGCCCTGCAGGCTCTCGGCGTGCTGCCGGGCCAAAATCTCGGTGGGGGCCATGAGGGCGCTCTGGTAGCCATTTTGGGCCGCCATGTAGATGCCCGCCGCCGCCACAAGGGTTTTGCCGCTGCCCACGTC
>DKVN01000005.1:13253-18877 GCA_002491225.1 Faecalibacterium sp. UBA7177 | reverse complement strand
TTTGCCGCTGCCCACGTCCCCCTGCAAGAGGCGGTTCATCGGGGCCTCGCAGGCCATGGCGGCGGTGATCTCCCCGGCCGCCCGGCGCTGGGCGGCGGTGGGGGCAAAGGGCAGCGCAGCCCAGAAGGGCTCGAGGCTGACCGGGTGCATCGGCGCGCTGGCCGCCCGGCTGTGCGCCCCGCGCAAAAGCAGCAGGCCCAGCTGCAAACAGAGCAGCTCCTCAAACACCAGCCGGCGGCGGGCGGCGGCCGCCTCCTCGGCGCTGCGCGGGCGGTGGATGGCCCGCACCGCCTCCATCCGGCCCGGCAGCCGGTAGCGGGACAGCAGGGTTTCGGGCAGGGGCTCGGGCAGGGGCTCGTCCAGCCCCTCGAGCGCCGCGGCCACCGCCCGGGCGATCTGCCCGCTGCCGAGCCCCTCGGTCTGCGGGTAAACGGCGATGAGCGGCTGGGCCTCGACCTGCTCGGGGGTGCGCTGCAAAGGGTTTACCATCTCGCGCCGGGTGAGGCTGCCGCCCACCCGGCCCTCAAAGAGGTACCGCTCGCCAATCGCGAGCTTGGCGGTGGCGTAGGGGTTGTTGAACCAGGTGATGGCCAGCGCCGCGGTGCCGTCCCCCGCCAGCACCCGGTGCATGGTGCGCCCCCCGGCCAGCCGGGTGGGGCCGGTTTTGGAAAAGACCTCAGCCTCGACCACGCAGTCGAGGTCAAAGGGGGCCTCGGCCACCGTGTAGGGGTGGGTATAGTCGAGATAGCGGCGGGGGTAGTGGGCCAGCAGCTGGCCCACCGTGCCGATGCCCAGCCGCGCGAACCGCCCGGCCAGCTTGGGCCCCACCCCCCGCAGATACTGCACCGGTGTGTCCGGCTTCATGGCGGCCGCCTCCTTTCGGGGTTTTCTCCTTTCCTGCGCGCGGGGGCTCTTGCGCAAAGCCCCCTCTGCCAAAATCAGCGGGCGGGTGCCGGACGGTGAGACAAGAAAACAAAGCCGCAGGTCCTTCGGACTCTTTGTTTTCTCCTCTCACCGTGCGGGTTGCCCCGTCCGCTGATGAGGTTGGTTTCGTTTACAGCTCAGCCGCCTTTTTTTCGGCCACGGCCGCCAGTACCTTGTCCAGACAGCTGCCGACGTTATCGGCCGGGACATTCCCCTCCCTGTCCTTTGCCAGAATTTGATTGGCGCCATAGGCGAGGGCCTTTGCCAGCATCTCCTGCGCGGAGGATTCATAAAAGGCGGCAAGAAAGACGATGACCGCCCCCGGGCCGGCCTCGTGCAGTGCGCGCAGCACTTCGAGACCGCTTTGACCGTCCAGATCGTTGTCGATCATGACAAGATCCGGCCGGTCGGCCTGATACTGCTCCAGGATCTCCGCGCTCCTCGACAGGGCAGGCCTAGGCGCAAGGTTCCTCCGATCCAGCACCACCGGCATCAGAGACTCGAGGGTGTTTCGGTTGTTGGTGCAGATCAGCAGGGTCACATCCGCGGTTTGCGCGGGCGGTGCGGGCTGCTTTTTCTTTTTGCGGCTGAACAGGCCCATCTTACTCCCTCATTTCGCGGTTTTGGGTGCGCGGGGTACTCTACGCCGGTCACTCCACGCTGATCATATAATAGTACACCGGCTGGCCGCCGTTGATGTGGGTGACCTCGATGTCGCCGCCCACCTTGGCGCGCACCAGCTCGGTGGTGCGCTCGGCCTCCTCGGGGCTGACGTCGCAGCCCGAGATGACCGTGATGAAGCTGGTGTCCTTTTTGACCATGCTGCGGGCAAGCCGGTAGGTGGTTTTGGTGATGTCGCTGCCCACATTGACGATCTTGCCGTTTTCCAGCGCCATGATCTCGCCCTTTTTGATCTTGCGGCCGTCAAAATCGCTGTTGCGCGCCGCAAAGGTGACCAGCCCGGTCGAGACCTTGTCCGCCGCCTGCATCATGCCGATGGTGTTGTTGTCGATGGTGGCCTCGGGGTCAAAGTTGAGCATGGCGGTGATGCCCTGGGGCACCGTGCGGGTGGGCAGCACCACCACACGGCGGTCGGCGATCTTCTGGGCCTGCTCGGCCGCCATGATGATGTTTTTGTTGTTGGGCAGCACAAACACGGTCTGGGCCGGGACGCTCTGCACCGCCGAGACGATGTCCTCGGTGCTGGGGTTCATGGTCTGCCCGCCGCTGACCACCGCGTCCACCCCAAGGTCGGTAAAGGCGGCGTGCAGCCCCTCGCCCGCGGCCACGGCCACAAAGCCGTAGGCCCGCTCGGGGTCGGCCGCGGCGTAGATGAACTCGCTGGCGCTGGCGCTGGCCTCGGCCTCCTTCTGCTTTTCCAGCCCCTTGCCCTGCTTTTGCCGGGCCAGGAACTGCTCGTGCATGTTCTCGATCTTGAAATTGGTCAGGTAGCCGTAGCGGATGGCGTGGCTGAGGATCTTGCCGGGGTCGGCGGTGTGGACATGGCAGTTGATGACATCGTCGTCCTCGATGACCACCACGCTGTCGCCGTTCGTCTCACAGAAGGCCCGCAGCTTGTCGCTGCTGACCCCCGGGTTCTTGTTGACAAGAAACTGGGTGCAGTAGCCGTTTTTGATGTCCTCCACCTTCATCAAATCGTCGGCAAAGACCCCCTTGCCCGCCGCGCTCGAATTCAGCTTGGCGGTGTTGCGGGTGGCGGCCTCCTCGCATGGCAGGATGTCGCCCCCGTTGAAAACGGCCTGCATCCCCTCGAAGATGATCACGAGGCCCTGGCCGCCCGCGTCGACCACACCGGCCTTTTTGAGCACCGGCAGCTGCTCGGGGGTGCGCTCGAGGGCGCGGCGGGCCGCGGCGAGGATGAGCTCCCACAGCTCGGTGGTGTCGGCGATGCCGCTGGCCGCGGCCTCCTCGCTGGCGACGCGGGCCACCGTGAGCATGGTGCCCTCGGTGGGCTTCATCACCGCCTTGTAGGCCCCCTCAACCCCCTTTTGCAGGGCGGCCACGAGGTCGGCTGCCTCGGCGGTGCGCTTGCCCTCGAGCGCCTTGGCAAAGCCGCGGAAGAGCAGGCTGGTGATCACGCCCGAGTTGCCGCGGGCCCCCCGCAGCATGGCGGAGGCGGCGGTTTTGGCGGCCTGGGCGACCGTACAGTCGTCCGGCAGGGCCGCAAGCTCTTTGCTGGCGGCGTCGATGGTCATGCTCATGTTGGTGCCGGTGTCGCCGTCCGGCACCGGGAAGACGTTCAGCTCGTCCACCCGGGTGCGCTGGTTGGCGATGTTGTTGGCGCCCGAAAGGATGGCGTCGCGCAGAACTTTTCCTGTGATCATCTTTTGTTACACCTCTACGTTTCAAGTTGGTGGCTCCGCCCCGTGGGCGGTGCAGGGTGGGCGGCGGGCCGCCCGGCTCTTTTGTGGGGCGGGCCGTCCGGCTGTTGTACTGCGGGGCGGTTATTCGGCGGCGATGTCGTCCACCGAGACGTCGATGCGCGCCACCCGCAGGCCGGTGGCATACTCGACCTCGTGCTTGACCCTGTGGGTGATGCTGCGCACGATGGTGGCGATGTTGACCCCGTAGCCCACCTTGATGTGCAGATCAATGCACAGGCGGCCCTCCTTTTGGGTCACCTTGACCCCCTTTTCGGCGAGGCCGCCGTGCAAAACGATACTCTTGAGGTTTTCGGCCGGGGCGGCGGGCGAAAGGTCGGCCACGCCGTAGCAGCCGCGGGCCGCCTGGCCCACCAGCTCGGCAAAATAGCTGCCGGTGAGGCTCACGCTGCCCATCGGGTTGGTATAGGTGATCATGCTGCATCACTCCTTTGGTATGGGGGGCAAGACTCGCGGCGCGCCAGAAAAGCGGCGCGCGGGGCCCGCGACAGAGAAGACAGAACCGGGACGTTCCCAAAAGGGCGGCTCAGGGCTCGATGGCCAGCTCCTCGAGCGAGTAGAACAGGTTGCTGATCGAGGAGCTCACCCCGCTGACCGCCCGGCTGGACACCACCGTGCCGATGCCCCAGACCAGCGGCAGGTAGGGCATCTCGGCGGCAAACGCCTCCTCAAACCTGCCCGCCGCGCTGAGATTGGCGCGAAACTCCTGCCAGGCCTGCAGCAGCACCTCGCTCTGCACGATGCCCACACTGGCGGCCCCGCCCTCTAAAAACGGGCCGATATCCATATTATTATACAACTTTACCTCGCCGATGTACAGGTCAAATTGTCCGGATTGGATCTGTTCGAGATACGCGCCGAAATCATCGGCCACCGTCGTCTCCAAATACACCCCCTGGGCGGCCAGCTGCTCGGCCAGCTGGCTGGCGGCGTACCGCTTGTAGGTGCTGCCGCCGTAGACCAGCAGCCGCAGCCGCAGCGGCCGGCCCGCGGCGTCCTGGTAGTAGCCTGAGACGGGGTCGAGCTGGTAGCCGAGGGCGGCGAACTCCTCCGCCGCGCCGGCGGTGTCCTGCTCGGCCAGAATCGAGCCGAGGCCCTTGACGCAGGGGTAGAAGCCGTTGATCGCCCCGGTGGCGGGATAGGCGCGGCCGTAAAAGCACTTTTCGGCGAGGCTGCGCCGGTCGATCAGCCGGGAGAGCAGCGCCCGGCCCCGCCCGGTGCCGAGCAGCGGGGCCTTACCCTCATCCTCCCCCGCGGCGTTGACCCCGAGAAAGACAAGGTTGTTGGTGCGGTAAAAGCTCTGCTGGCTGGCGATGCTCGAGACCGCGTCGGCCCCGTCGGCCGCGGCGTAGAGGTTGAGCGCCCCCACCGCGAGGCCCGAGACCATCGCGTCGTAGCCGTTGACCTGGGCTAAGAGGATGCGGTCCGGCCCCTGCTGGGGGAAGGGGGCGTGGTTGCTGCGCACCAGCTCGCCCTCGGCCCCGTAGGTGTACCGCCCGCTGGCGGTGGGCTGGGCGAGGGCGACCTCGCTCTCTTTCAGCACCGGGATGTCGCAGAGGTAGGCAAAGAGGGAGTCCGGCTGGGCGAGGGTGAGCAGGAGGGCCCCGTTTTCGAGCTTGGCCTCCTCGATGCCGGCCAGCCGCCCGCCGTAGCAGGCGCTGGCGCGGGCCGCGTTGAGGCTGGCCAGCGCGTCCTCGGGCCGGATGGGGCTGCCGTCGGCAAAAAAGCAGCCGCCCCGCAGGTGTACCACCACCTGCTCGCCGATGCAGTCGACCGCCTGGGCGAGGCGGTACTCGAGCTCCATGTCCGGGGTGATCTCGACCAGCTTTTCAAACAGGAGGCTGGCGGCCTGCACCACCAGCTGGGAGTTGACGAGGTAGGGGTTGAAGCCCTCGGAGGGGATGGTGCCGAGGGTGAGAAAGCCCGGCTCGGCCTGGGTGAGCGGCGCGGAGGACGCGGCGCTCTCTTCCGGCGCGGCAGTGGATGCGGGCACTGCGGAGGACGCAGGGTCCGGCAGGGCATTGGCGCAACCGGGCAGGGGCAGCGCGAAGAGCAGCGCAAGGAGCAGCGCAAAAACGCGCGCAAAGCGCCGGGTGCGGCGTGCGGGCATGGCTTGTCCCCCTCCTCTCTGGTCTGGTCGGTGTTGTTGGCGTTGGGCCCGGCCGCCGGAGCGGCCGATGAACCGATTATAACACAAAGCGGCGGGATGCAACAAGTGGGGGCAGCGTTCAGAGCGCAAGTCCGGGCGGGGGATGTTTCCCTGCGAATGGTTTAAGAGCCCCCGAAGGGGGCGTTTTC
>DKVN01000005.1:8656-13031 GCA_002491225.1 Faecalibacterium sp. UBA7177 | reverse complement strand
GTTTAAGAGCCCCCGAAGGGGGCGTTTTCGCAGGGGAATATCCCCCGCCCGGACGGATGGGATTTGCGCTGTAGTCACTCCCCGGCCCATATAGGCACGCGGAAAAAACGTCAAATTTCACAAAATTTTCAGGCATCTTCCCCAAATCGTGCAGCGATTTCATACTTTTTTCATAAACCTTTGCTACAATAACCCTGCAAGAAACGGGCGGCCCGCCCAACCGGCGGCCGCCCGCAGAAGGAGACTGTGTGATGAACCTGCTGTTTTTTTTAACGCCAAAACAGGATGTCGCTTTTATCTATGACGATTTTACCCTGCGCCAGACGCTGGAAAAGATGGAGCACCACCGCTATTCCTCGATTCCGGTGCTCAAGCGCTCGGGGGAGTATGTGGGCAGCATCACCGAGGGGGACCTGTTGTGGGGCATCAAAAAGATGGTGGGGCTGTCGATCGAGGCGGCCGAGGACATCCCGGTGTCGGCCATCGCCCACAAGCGGGACTATAAGCCGGTGCCGGTGACCACCACCATGGATGAGCTGGTGGACGCCGCCATGACCCAGAACTTTGTGCCGGTGGTCGACGACCGCAAGATCTTCATCGGGCTGGTCAAGCGCAACGCCATTTTGCAGTACTGCTACAGCCATTTCCGGGCCGAGCCGCCGCCGAACTCCCGCGATATCCTGAACGCGGTGATGATGCGGGGCTGACCGCGCCGCAGGCGTCAGGGTCAGGGCAAGAAAACAGGAAAACAAGCGGAAAGAGGCATGGCCGCCAAAGCGCGCGGCCATGCCTCCTTTTTGCTGTTGGGGCGGGGGTTCAGCCCCGCTCGTTTGCCGGTGAGCCGCCCGCCAGCAGCGGCAGGGTGAGGCGGGCGGGGCCGAAGGCCGCGGCCTCGGCGGCGTCGTGGGTGGCCAGCAGCAGGAATTTGCCCGCGAACGCCTCCTGGACAAAGGCGATCGCGGCGGCGCGGGTGGGCTCGTCCAGCCCGCGGAAGGGCTCATCCAGCACCGCGCCGGGGGCGTCGGCCATTGCAGCCCGCACCAGCGCGGCCCGCCGCCGCTGCCCGCCCGAGAGCAGCGCCGCCGGGGTGGCGAGGGCCTTGCCCTCCATGCCCAGCCGGGCAAAGGCGGCCCGGATGGCCGCCTCGCTGCCGCGCGGGCAGACGAGGGCGGCGTTTTCCACCGCGGTCAGCTGGCCGCAGAGCCGGTCCTCCTGAAAGACGGCGGCAAGGCGGGGGCAGGTTTTCCAGTTTTTTTGATCCGCCCGGGCTGTCGCGGTCTGCCGCCTCTCCCCCGGGTTTTGCGGCTGTTCGGCACTTTCGAGCCCCGAAAAGATCACCTGTCCGGCGTCCGGCGTTTCCAGCCCCCAGAGGATGCGGGCGAGGGTGGTTTTGCCGCAGCCCGAGGGGCCCCAAAGCACCGTGTGGCCGGTGAGGGTGGCCGAGAGGCTCCGCAGCACCGGCAGGCTGCCGTAGCTTTTGCAGATATTTTTCAGTTCGATGCGCATCATGGCGCGCCCACCCCCTTTCGCCCTTCCGCAGGGGCCGGGGCCGCGAGCGGGGCCCCGCAGACCCGCCGCACCGCCGCGCCGAGCAGCGCCAACAGCAGCCGCTCGCAGAGCGCACTGAGCAGCAGCACCGCCGCGGTCCAGGCGAAGAGCTCGCCGGTGGCGAAGGTGAGCTTGGCGGCGTAGAAGGCCTCGCCGATGCTGCCCTGCGGCAGGGCGATGATCTCGGCCGCGACCCCGCTTTTCCAGCAAAGGCCGAGCGCGAGGCGAAACGCCTGCGCCGCGTAGGGCAGCAGCTGCGGCAGCCAGACCGCACGCACCGCCGCCCAGGGCCGCAGCCGGAAGACCCGCGCCATCTCCAAAAGCTGCCGGTCGGCCTGCAGGAGGCCCTCAAGCAGGGCGGTGTAGAGGATGGGCAGGGCCATGACAACGCTGATGAGCAGGGTGAGCCAGCGGCTGCGCACCCACAAGAGGGCCAGGATGATAAAGCTGGCCACCGGGGCCGCCTTGAGCAGCTGCACCGGTACGGCCAGCAGGGTGCGCGCCGCCCCGCTGCGGGCGGCCAGCAGGGCCAGAAGCGCCCCCGCGCAGCAGCCGAGGGCGAGGCCGCTCAGCACCCGCAGGGCGGTAAAGGCCACCCGGGCCCAAAACCCGCCGCTGGCCAGCAGCCGCAGCAGCTGGCAGAGGGTCTCGGCCGGGCCGGGCAGCAGCAGGCTCTGGCCCACCGCCAGCGCCCCCAGCTGCCAGACCGCCAGCCAGAAGGCGGCCGCCGCGGCCCGGCGCAGGGCCGGGCGGGCCCGGCAGGATGGGCGGGCCGGACCCGCCGGGGCGGGCGGTTTCGCTGATTTCGCTGGACCCGCCGGGGCGGGCGGTTTCGCTGGTTCCGCCGGGGCCGCCGGGCCGGGCGCGGTGGGCGAAGCATCCGCGGCGGATGGCCCCGCCGGGCGGGCAGGGTCACTCCACATAGTAAAAGTCATCGCCCGGCAGGCTGCCGCCCACCGCGGCGGGGTCCTGCGCATAGAGGGCGGCGAGGTAGCCGCCGAGCGTTTCGCGCAGCTCGTTGCCGGTGATCCAGGTGATGTTGCAGGCGGGCAGGGCCTGCTCGGCGATGGCCGCATCCGGCACGATGCCGTAGTTGGCCACCAGCTGGGCAGCCTCGGCGGTGTTCTCGTTCACCCAGGCGATGCTCTGGCCGTACTCGGCCAGCAGCTGGCGCACCGCCTCGGGGTACTGCGCGGCAAACTGCCGCCGCACCACCAGCACCCCGGTGACGAGGGCCGAATCCGGGCTGACCCGCGCCCACTCCCCGGTGAGGTCGAGCGCCACCCGCAGGCCGTCCAGCTTGTTCAGCGCGGTGGTGACATAGGGCTGGGGCAGCACCGCCGCGTCCGCCTGGCCCGCCTCGAGGGCGGCCAGCACCTCGGCGGCCTCGCTCTTGTACTCGACGGTCAGCTCATCCAGCCCGATGCCGTTTTGCTCCAGCAGGTAATCCAGCACATACTCCGGGGTGGTACCCTTGCCGGTCGAGAGCAGGGTGCGGCCGCGCAGGTCCTCAAAGCTTTCGATCTTCTCATCGGTGCTGACCACATAGAGCACCCCGAGGGTGTTGATGGCCGCGACCTGCAGATCGGCCTTGCCGGTCAGGGCGGCGGCGAGGTTGGCGGGCAGGGCGGCGGCGTCCAGCTCGCCCTGCATCAGCAGCGGCACCAACTCGTCCGCCGTGCCGGATACCTGAAACTCGTACTGCCCGGCCGAGGCGCCGGTCTCGCTGTTCTGCATCAGCCGCACCATGCCCATGGCGGTGGGCCCGCGCAGCGCCCCCAGCCGCAGCGGCAGGGTGAGCGGCTGGGCCGCGGGCGGGGCGCTCCCGGCGGGCGCGGAGGCGGCGGGGGTGCTGGCGGCAGGCGCGCTGGCCGCCGGGCTGGCGGCGCTTTGCCCGCAGCCGGCCAGCGATAAAGCCAGGGCGGCCGCGAGCAGAGATATTAACCAGCGTTTTAAGCGTTTCATCAAAAAAGTCCCTCCTGAGCACCGGTTCTGCGTCTCCTTCGCATCCGGCGCTTGTAATGCTTCGCCTATTTTACTATAATATGAGCAGGACTGCAAACGATTTGGCGAGAAAGGGTCTGACATTTTGAAACTGCCTGTACTGTACATCGTGATCCCCTGCTACAACGAGCAGGAGGTGCTGCCGCTGACCAGCGGGAGCTTTTTATCGAAACTCCAAAGCCTTGCCGCCGCGGGCAAGATCAGCCAAAACAGCCGGGTGCTGTTTGTGAACGACGGCTCGAAGGATGACACCTGGCCGATCATCCAGAAGCTGGCGGCGCAGGACGAGCACTTTGAGGGGCTCTGCCTCAGCCGCAACCGGGGCCACCAGAACGCGCTGCTGGCCGGGCTGATGGAGGCCCGCAGCCGCTGCGACATCACGATCAGCATCGACTGTGACGGCCAGGACGACATCGACGCGATGGACGAGATGGTAAACGCCTACCTCGACGGCTGCGAGGTGGTGTACGGGGTGCGCAAGAAGCGGGACACCGACACCTTTTTCAAACGCTTTACCGCCGAGAGCTTTTACCGGCTGATGAACTGGATGGGCGCGCAGGTGGTCTTTAACCACGCGGACTACCGGCTGCTCAGCGCCCGGGTGCTGGAGGAGCTTTCCGGTTACCGCGAGGTGAACATCTTTTTGCGGGGCATGGTGCCGCTGGTGGGCTACAAGAGCACCAGCGTTTACTATGACCGCGCGGTGCGGGTTGCGGGCGAGAGCCACTACCCCTTAAAGAAGATGCTGGCGCTGGCGGTGGACGGGATCACCAGCCTCTCGATCAAGCCGATCCGGATGATCACCGGGCTGGGGCTGCTGGTC
>DKVN01000005.1:3420-8515 GCA_002491225.1 Faecalibacterium sp. UBA7177 | reverse complement strand
GGGCGAGAGCCACTACCCCTTAAAAAAGATGCTGGCCCTGGCGGTGGACGGGATCACCAGCCTCTCGATCAAGCCGATCCGGATGATCACCGGGCTGGGGCTGCTGGTCTCGCTGCTGAGCTTTATCGGGGTGCTCTGGGCGGTGATCGACTCGCTGACCGGCGGCACGGTGCAGGGCTGGGCCAGCACGGTCTGCATCGTCTGCTTTATGGGGGGCATCCAGCTGCTCTGCCTCGGGGTGATCGGCGAGTATGTGGGCAAGACCTACCTCGAAGCCAAGAGCCGCCCCCGCTACCATCTGGCCGCGCGTACCTGGGAGGAAGAGAGCGAAGGCGAAAATCATCCGGGCGCGCAAGGGATGCAGTGAAGAGGATGTGACAATACATGATTGCAAACAAAAAATATATTGACCCGGACATTCAATCCCGCTATGAGTTTTTTGACTATGGGCACGCCCTCGAAATTCTGCATGAAAGCTTTGCGGATGAATGGCACGAAATACAGGAAGCTTTGAGAAATCTGAAGCTCACGCTGGATGATATTTCCAAAGCCGGGGGCAACGAATCACCGATCCCCAAAAAATTTGATGATGTTTTATACCCTTATGGGTGGCGGGAAATTCGCATCTCCGGAGATTTGATTGTGAAAAAGTATCCTCGTCAGACCGCGCAGCGAAGAGGACGATTTTCGGGCCAGCCATTTGAGGTTGAAACCATCGAGGGCTATATTGATGGTCACAATATCGATTTTTTGAAGAATCGGGTTGCCTTTGACCTTGAATGGAACAGCAAGGATCAGACGTTTGACCGCGACCTGCTTGCAATGCGAACCTATTTTGACTGCGGGCTCATTGATGTTGGGGTGATTGTCACCCGGTCTGAGGAATTGAACGAGATTTTCAGGGAGCTTGGCATCATCACCAAGTATGGGGCGTCCACCACCTGGATGGGAAAATTGCTGTACCGCCTTGACAGCAGGCGCAATGGTGGCTGCCCCATTCTGGCCGTCGGCATCGGAAAGGAGTGCGTTGACAGGTATGACTAATCTGGAGCTCACCGCAAGGGATCTGCTCTCCTTTACGAACGAAAAAAAATACAATACCATCTATGCCGACCCGCCCTGGCAATTTCAAAACCGCACCGGGAAGGTGGCCCCCGAGCACAAGAGGCTGACGCGATACGAAACAATGCCGCTTGCGGATATTAAGGCGCTGCCGGTTTCTGAGATAGCGGACAGTAAGGCGCATTTATATCTTTGGGTTCCCAACGCGCTACTCCCGGAGGGGTTGGCCGTTATGGACGCCTGGGGCTTTGAGTACAAAGGGAATATTGTTTGGGAAAAGGTTCGCAAGGACGGTATGCCGGATGGGAGGGGGGTCGGGTTTTATTTTCGCAATGTGACCGAGCTTCTTCTTTTTGGCATCAAAAAGAAAAGCGTGCCCAACCGAACCTTATCCCCGGCCCGCTCACAAGTCAATCTGATCCGCTCTCAGAAGCGTGAGCACAGCAGGAAGCCGGACGAAATTATCCCGATCATCGAATCCTGCAGCCTGCCCAACCGAATTGAATTGTTCGCCCGCGGGAGCCGCGAGGGATGGGACATGTGGGGAAATCAGGCTGTTGCCACCTATGAGCCCACCTGGAACACCTACAAAAACCATACGGTTGCACAGGCAAAAGAATGATTTATGGTCTCCCTGCGGCACTGTTCTCTGCCGAGGCATCCCGCGCAGAGGGCCTCCCGACAGTACGGTTTCTGTGTGATGCCGTCATAAAAATGCGTTTCTGCGATCTTTTTGTCCAATGAGCGCGGTGCTGCCCCCGCTTTTTCTGGACATTTTTGGACAGGTGTAGTATGCTCAAGACAGAACATCCCATTGGAAAGGAAGCGCTTCGATGAAAAACAAAAAAGCCATGTACGCCCTGAGCTATGGCCTGTTTGTCCTGACCACCCGGGACGGGGAGAAGGACAACGGCTGCATCATCAACACCGGCATGCAGGTGACCACCACCCCCAACCGGATCCTGTTTGCGGTGAACAAGGACAATTACACCCACGACCTGCTGATGAACAGCAAGCGGTTCACCCTGTCGGTCATCTCGGAGGAGGCGGAGTTTGCGCTGTTCCAGCGCTTCGGCTTCCAGTCGGGCCGGACGGCGGACAAGTTTGCCGGGTACGCCGACACGGTGCGGGGGGAAAACGAGGTTCTGCGCCCCACCAGGGGGGTCAACGCCTACATCAACGGCTGGGTGGTCTCGGCCACCGACCTCGGGACCCACACCCTCTTTGTGGCCGACGTGGTGGACGGCGACGTCCTCTCGGACGCCCCCAGCGCCACCTACGCCTATTACCAGGCACACATCAAGCCCAGGCCCCAGCCCGCGGCCGGGCAGAGCGACAAAAAGCGCTGGGTCTGCAAGGTGTGCGGGTATGTCTACGAGGGAGACAGCCTGCCGGAGGACTACATCTGCCCCATCTGCAAGCACCCGGCTTCGGATTTTGAGGAGCTGAAATAAGCGGGGCTTGGGCCGGGATCCTCCCGATCCCAAATACAGGCCCCCGGCGCGCAGCTTCGAGCGCGCCGGGGGCCATTTTTTTGTTTTATGGGCGCTTCACAGCTCCGCCAGTTCGCCGAGGTCGTAGGGGGTGGACTGGTAGACGTAGTAGTTCAGCCAGTTGGTGTAGAGCAGGTAGGCGTGGCTGCGCCAGCGGAAGACCGGCGGGCGGGCGGGGTCGTCGCCTGGGTAGTAGTTTTTGGGCATTGCGATGGGCAGGCCCTTGCCGAGATCCCTGCGGTACTCGGCGTCGAGGGTGGTGCGGTCGTACTCCGGGTGGCCGGTGACGAAGATCTGGCGGCCGTTTTCGGTGCTCATGAGGTAGGGGCCGGCCTCGGGCGAGGCGGCCAGCAGCCGCAGCGCGCCGCAGGCCGCGATGGCGGCGGGGTCGCTCTCGGTGTGGCGGGAGTGGGGGGCGTAAAACACCTCGTCGAAGCCGCGCACCAGCGGATTTGCGGGGCGCAGCACCTCATGCGGGAAGACCCCGAACAGCTTATGCCCCAGTGCCCGCTTGGGGATGCCGTAGTGGTAGTACAGCGCCGCCTGCGCCCCCCAGCAGACGTGGAGGGTGGAGTAGACGTTGGTTTTGGTAAACTCCAGAATGCGGCAGAGCTCGGGCCAGTAGTCCACCTGCTCGAAGGGGATGTTCTCGACCGGTGCGCCGGTGATGATCATGCCATCGAACCGTTGATCGCGCACCTCGCCGAAGGTTTTGTAAAAGGACGCCAGATGCTCGCCGGGCACGTGGCTGGCCTCGTGGGTGGCGGTGTGCAGGAGGGTGAGCTCGACCTGCAGCGGGCTGTTGGCGAGCATCCGGGCCAGCTGGGTCTCGGTGGCGATCTTGGTGGGCATGAGGTTGAGGACGAGGATGCGCAGCGGGCGGATCTCCTGGCTTTGGGCGCGCTCCTCGTGCATGACAAAGACGTTTTCGCCGGCGAGGGCGGCATAGGCGGGAAGCGCCTGGGGGATAATAAGCGGCATGGGATGAATTGCTCCTTATATCCTTACTCTGTTGTTTTTGGGGCAGCCTTGTGCCGCCCGGCAGCTGGTTTGCCAGCTGTGTATTCCCCCGTCCGGCCAAGCTTTTGGCCGGACAATCTGCGGTTCCAAGGGGCCTCGCCCCTTGGCGGGGGTGTTGGGGGCAGCGCCCCCAACCTGCGGGCCTGCCCGCCTCCTTACACCTTCTCCAGCGCCTGCCCGATATCGGCGATGAGATCCGCGGCGGATTCGAGGCCGCAGGACATCCGCACGAGGTCCGGGCTGACCCCGGCGGCGGCGAGCTCGGCGTCGTTCATCTGGCGGTGGGTGGTCGAGGCCGGGTGCAGACAGCAGGTGCGGGCGTCGGCCACATGGGTCTCGATGGCGCCGAGGCGCAGCTCCTTCATAAACCGGGCCGCGCCCTCGCGGCCGCCCGCCACCCCGAAGCTGACCACGCCGCAGCTGCCGTTCGGCAGATATTTTTGCGCCAGCGCGTAGTATTTGTTGCCCGGCAGGCCGCAGTAGTTGACCCAGCTGACCTTGGGGTGGCTTTGCAGAAACTCGGCCACCGCCTGGCCGTTCTCGCAGTGGCGTCGCATCCGCACGTGCAGGCTCTCGAGGCCGAGGTTGAGCAGGAAAGCGTTCTGCGGGCTCTGGATCGAGCCGAGATCCCGCATCAGCTGGGCGGTCGCCTTGGTGATGTAGGCCCCCGCAAGGCCAAACCGCTCGGTATAGGTCACCCCGTGGTAGCTCTCGTCCGGGGTGCAGAGGCCGGGGAACTTATCGGGGTATTTTGTCCAGTCGAACCGACCGGAATCCACGATCGCCCCGCCCACCCCCGCGCCGTGGCCGTCCATATACTTGGTGGTGGAATGGGTGACGATGTCCGCCCCCCACTCAAACGGGCGGCAGTTGATGGGGGTGGCAAAGGTGTTGTCCACAATCAGCGGCACCCCGTGGGCATGGGCCGCGGCGGCGAACTTTTCGATGTCCAGCACGGTCAGGGCGGGGTTGGCGATCGTCTCGCCGAACACCGCTTTGGTGTTGGGGCGGAAGGCGGCGTTGAGCTGTTCGGGGGTGCAGTCCGGATCCACAAAGGTGAACTCGATGCCCATGCGCTTCATGGTCACCGCAAACAGATTGTAGCTGCCGCCGTAGATGCTGGCGCTTGAGACGATGTGGTCCCCGCAGGAGGCGAGGTTGAAGACCGAGTAGAAGGTGGCCGCCTGGCCGCTCGCCGTCAGCATGGCGGCGGTGCCGCCCTCGAGCGCGCAGATCTTGGCCGCCACTGCGTCGTTGGTGGGGTTTTGCAGCCGGGTGTAAAAGTAGCCGCTCTCCTCAAGGTCAAAGAGCTTGGCCATCTCCTCGCCGGTGGCGTACTGGAAGGTGGTGCTCTGGATGATCGGAAGCTGCCGCGGCTCGCCGTTTTTGGGGGTGTAGCCGCCCTGGATGCAGAGGGTGTCGCGATCCATCAAAATTCCTCCTTTGGGGCGCTGCCCCATACTATTATCATACGCTGTTCTGCTTATTGTACCACACTCCGGGCGGTGAGACAAGAAAAC
>DKVN01000005.1:2083-3206 GCA_002491225.1 Faecalibacterium sp. UBA7177 | reverse complement strand
TTGTTTTCTCATCTCACCACCCGGTTTGCCCGCCGCGCTGCAAATTTTTTCGCCGGGGGGCTTGACAGCGGGCGGGCGGCGCGGTACAATATTAGCAGTCGAGCAGTTAGAGTGCTAAAATCGCACGAGGCCATCGCTCCCCTGCCCCGTTTTCTCGCGAAACTCCATTGGTTTCAGGGAATTCTGCAAGGGGGCGGCAGACGGCGGAAAGGCGCTTCAGCAGTTCGGCAGTCTATTTGCCAACACAAAGGAGGGCTTGGTTATGAACGCCAACCAGTTTACCCAAAAGACGATGGAGGCTTTGCAGGCGGCACAGAGCCTTGCCATTGAATATCAAAACCAGCAGGTCGCGCCGGAGCATCTGCTCGCCGCGCTCTGCAGCCAGGAAAACGGCCTGATCGGCCAGCTGCTGCAGCGGATGGGGGCCGACCCCGCCGCCTTTGCCCGGGCGGCCGAGGAGAAGATCGGCGCCCTGCCGCGGGTGAGCGGCCCGGGGCGGGAGCCGGACAAGGTCTACATCTCGCAGGCCGCTGACACGGTGCTGCAGGCGGCCGGGCGCGAGGCCGAGGCGATGAAGGACGAGTATATCAGCGTCGAGCATCTCTTTTTGGCCCTGCTCGAAAACGGCGGCGCGCCCGCGGCCCTGGCGAAGCAGTTCGGCATTGACAAGGCGAAGTTCTTGAAGGCGCTGGCCGAGGTGCGGGGCAGCCAGCGGGTGACCAGCGACCACCCGGAGGACACCTACGACGTGCTGGAGAAGTACGGCCAGGAGCTGGTGAGCCTGGCCCGCAAGCAAAAGCTGGACCCGGTGATCGGCCGGGACGCCGAGATCCGCAACGTGATCCGCATTTTGAGCCGCAAGCGCAAGAACAACCCCTGCCTGATCGGCGAGCCGGGCGTGGGCAAAACCGCCATCGCCGAGGGGCTGGCCCAGCGGATCGTGCGCGGGGACGTGCCGGAAAACCTCAAGGACCGCAAGGTGTTCAGCCTCGACATGGGCGCGCTGGTGGCGGGGGCCAAGTACCGCGGCGAGTTTGAGGAGCGGCTCAAGAGCGTGCTCAACGAGGTAAAAAAGAGCGAGGGGCAGATCATCCTCTTTATCGACGAGCTGCACACCATCGTG
>DKVN01000005.1:484-1769 GCA_002491225.1 Faecalibacterium sp. UBA7177 | reverse complement strand
CATCGTGGGCGCGGGCAAGACCGACGGCGCGATGGACGCGGGCAACCTCTTAAAGCCGATGCTGGCGCGGGGCGAGCTGCACTGCATCGGCGCGACGACCCTTGACGAGTACCGCAAGTATATCGAGAAGGATCCCGCCCTCGAGCGTCGGTTCCAGCCGGTGATGGTGGAGGAGCCGACGGTGGAGGACACAATCGGCATCCTGCGGGGCCTCAAGGAGCGGTACGAGGTCTTCCACGGGGTCAAGATTCAGGACGGCGCGCTGATCGCGGCGGCGACCCTGTCGGACCGGTATATCAGCGACCGCTTTTTGCCGGACAAGGCGATCGACCTGGTGGACGAGGCCTGCGCGATGGTCAAGACCGAGCTGGACAGCATGCCGGCCGAGCTGGACGATCTGCGCCGCAAGATCATGCAGCATGAGATCGCCCAGGCTGCGCTGGCCAAGGAGACCGACGCCATGAGCAGGGACCGGCTGGCCACGGTGCAAAAGGAGCTGGCCGGGATGCGGGACGAGTACACCGCGATGAAGGCCCGCTGGGAGAACGAGAAGGACGGCATCGGCAAGCTGCGCGAATTGCGCGAGCAGATGGAGCAGGTGAACGCGGCCATCGAGAAGGCCGAGCGGGAGTATGACCTCGACAAGGCGGCCGAGCTGAAATATGGCAAGCTGCCCGCCCTGCAAAAGCAGCTGGAGGAGGCCGAAAAGGCGGCCGAGGCGGCCCAGAACAGCGCCGACAACCTGCTGCGGGACAAGGTGACCGAGGATGAGATCGCGCGGATCGTCTCGCGCTGGTCGGGCATCCCGGTGGAAAAGCTGGTGGAGGGCGAGCGCGAGAAGCTGCTCTCGCTGGAGGGCACCCTGCACAAGCGTGTGATCGGGCAGGACGAGGCGGTGAACCGGGTGGCGGAGGCGATTCTGCGCAGCCGCGCGGGCATTGCGGACCCGAACCGCCCGATCGGCAGCTTCCTCTTTTTGGGCCCGACCGGCGTGGGCAAGACCGAGCTGGCGAAGGCCCTGGCCGAGTGCCTGTTTGACGATGAGAAGAACCTGGTGCGGATCGACATGACCGAGTATATGGAGAAGTTCAGCGTCAGCCGCCTGATCGGGGCGCCTCCGGGATACGTGGGCTACGAGGAGGGCGGCCAGCTGACCGAGGCGGTGCGCCGCCACCCCTACAGCGTGGTGCTGTTTGACGAGGTGGAAAAGGCGCATCCGGACGTCTTCAACATCCTCTTGCAGGTGCTGGACGACGGCCGCATCACCGACAGCCAGGGCCGGACG
>DKVN01000005.1:0-175 GCA_002491225.1 Faecalibacterium sp. UBA7177 | reverse complement strand
CGGACGGTGGATTTTAAGAACACCATCCTGATCCTGACCAGCAACCTCGGCAGCGCCCAGATTTTGGAGGGCATCGAGGACGGGCGCATCACCGACGCGGCCCGCGCTGAGGTGGACGCGCTGCTGCGTCGCCAGTTCCGGCCCGAGTTCCTCAACCGGCTGGACGAGATCGTCT
>DKVN01000057.1:600-5192 GCA_002491225.1 Faecalibacterium sp. UBA7177 | reverse complement strand
ACCGCTTTTTAGACGGTCTGACCATTCGCCCCATAGACGAACATTCGGGTTCGTCTATGGGGATTTCTTTTTCACTGTCCTTAGCCAAAATTCGTTTGCGTTTTCTCCTGCTTTTGTGTATAATACAATTGGAATAGTGTAAAACAGAGGAATGATGCCCGCAGCCGCCACAGAAAGGCCCGCTGCGGCGTCAGGCAAAGGAGGGTTCCTGCCATGTCTGATCCAACTGCCGTTTTTTCGATCTATGATGAGCGTGAGCGCGAGATCCGTGCTGTGATGCAGGAGGTCTACGATGCGCTGAAAGAAAAAGGGTATAACCCGGTCAACCAGCTGGTGGGCTATATCCTCTCGGAGGACCCTACCTACATCACTACCTACAAAAACGCCCGTTCGCTGATCCGCAAGATCGACCGGGATGATCTCTTGCAGGCGTTGGTGCGCAACTATGTCAACCCGTGAACAACAATCCGGCTTGCCGCGGCGGGCGCAGATGGGCAAAATGCTCTCTGCGCCCGCCGTTTTGTTTGCCGCACAAAAACGGCGGCCAGGCGGGCAGCCTGGCCGTGCATGTATCTGAAAAAGGTCGTTCACAAAAAGGGCGGTTTATGGTATAATGTGTTCATTAGCGAGGACAAGCCGCAGGCGCAGGCCGAGGTTAGGAACACAGATACCCGAACACTTAGCGAACCCAAGCCGGAGGCGCAGGGTGAGGTTGGTGAGAGCGGTATAATTAAGATTACGACATAGATAGACAGGACAGGGGAGTGGCAAAGATGGACGAGCTGCAGGCGGCGCGGCAGACGATCGACGCGGTGGACCGGCAGATGGCCGCGCTGTTTACCCAGCGGATGGCCGCGGTGGGGCAGGTGGCGGCCTATAAGCAGGCGCACGGCCTGCCGGTGCTGGATGCCGGGCGGGAGGCCGCGATGCTGCAGCGCAACCTGGGCTACATCGAAAACGAGGCCCTGCGGCCCTGGTATGAGGATTTTTTGAAAGCGCAGCTTGCGGTCTCCCGCCAGTACCAGGCGGCGGTGCTGGGCCGGGACGCGGTGGCCTACCAGGGGGTGGAGGGGGCCTTCAGCCAGATCGCGCTGACCCGGCTGTTCCCCCACGCGCGGGCGCTGGCCTGCCCCACCTGGGCCGAGGTGTTCGAGGCGGTCGAGCGCGGGGACGCCGAGTTCGGGGTGCTGCCGTTTGAGAACAGCCACGCCGGGGATGTCCCGGCCGTGCTCGACCTCTGCTACAGCCACCGTCTCTCGGTGGTGCGGATGTACGATTTGCCGGTCACCCAAAACCTGCTCGGGCTGCCCGAGGCGGGGCTTTCAGACATCCGGGAGGTGTACAGCCACCCGCAGGCCATCCGGCAGAGTGAAAAGTTTTTGAAAACCCTCGGCCTGCCCGCCCACGAGCGGCCCAACACCGCCGAGGCGGCCCGGTATGTGGCCGAATGCGGGGACAAGCGCAAGGCGGCCATCGCCAGCGCCGACACCGCGGCCCTCTACGGGCTCAAGGTTCTGGCCGCGGGCATCAGCACCGACGAGGACAACACCACCCGCTTTATCGTGGTGGGGCGGGAGGCCCCCGCCGCGGGCAACCGGTTCAGCCTGCTCTTCACGGTCGACCACAAGGCCGGGCGGCTGGCGCGGGTGATCCAGGCCATCGGGGCGGCGGGCTTCAACATGGAGTGCATCAAGAGCCGCCCGATGCCCCACGTGCCCTTTGAGTACTACTTTTACGCCGAGCTGGTGGGGGATGTGACCGCCGCGGACAGCCAGAAGCTGATCGAGACCCTCGAGACGGTCTGCCGCACCGTGCGCATCCTCGGCGTGTTCAATCGCTGAGTGCGCGGCGGGCCAAAACAGCGGACAAGCAACAAACAATCTGGATAAAACCGGCACAAAACAACGAAACGTAAAACGGGGCGGCCAGCCCACTGGGTCAACGCATCCCGCAGGGGCGCAGCGGCCGGCCGCGGAAACACGAGAGATTGGGGGGCGAACCATGAAACTGAGCATGCGGCTGCACGAGCGCAGCTATGACATCATCCTCAAGCGCGGCGCGCTGCAATGGGTGGGCCAGCTGGCTGACCTCGACCGCAGGGTGCTGATCGTGACCGACAGCGGGGTGCCCGCCCAATACGCCGAGACGGTGCGGGCCCAGTGCCGGGAGGGCACCATCGTCACGGTGCCGCAGGGCGAGGCCAGCAAGAGCCTTGCCGTCTTTGCCCGGCTGCAGCAGGCCGCCCTCGACGCACACCTTGGCCGGGGGGACCTGATCGCCGCGGTGGGCGGCGGTGTGGTGGGGGACCTGGCCGGGTTCGTGGCCGCCACCTACATGCGGGGCATCGACTTCATCAACTGCCCCACCACCACCCTCTCCCAGATCGACTCCTCGATCGGCGGCAAGGTGGCGGTCGACCTCGGCGAGACCAAAAATGTCATCGGGGCCTTCTGGCAGCCGAAGCTGGTGGTCATCGACCCGGACACCCTCGCTACCCTGCCCCGGCGGCAGTTCGTCAACGGGCTGGCCGAGGCGGTCAAGGCCGGGCTGATCTGCGACCCGGAGCTGTTTGGCATCTTCGAGCGGGAGGACCCCGAGGAGAAGATCGAGGAGATCCTCTACCGGAGCCTGCAGGTCAAGAAAAAGATCGTCGAGCAGGACGAGACCGACCGCGGCCAGCGGGCGGCGCTCAACTTTGGGCACACCCTCGGGCACGGCATCGAGGCGGTGCGCGGGGTGCGGGGCCGCCGCAAAAACGGCTACTACCACGGCGAGTGTGTGGCGCTGGGCATGCTGCCGATGATCGAGGACAGGCAGCTGGCAAAGCGGGTGCGGGCGGTCTACCGCAAGCTGGGCCTGCCCGCCCGGGCCGGGTACAACAAGGAGAAGGTGCTGGCCCAGATGCTGCACGACAAAAAGGCCGGCGGCGGGCAGATTACCCTCGTGAAGGTGCCGGGGCTAGGCTGCTGGCGGCTGGATAAGGTGCCGGTGGAGGCGCTGCGCGAGCTTGTGTACGGCAAGGCTTTGCCCGCGCCCGGGCAGGGCGAATGAGGGGGCACGAAGGGTGAAGAATACATTCGGCAGCGCCGTGAGCCTGACCATCTTTGGAGAGAGCCACGGCCCGGCCATCGGGGCGGTGCTGGACGGGCTTGCCCCCGGCCTTGCGGTGGACGAGGGGATCATCGCCCGCCAGATGGACAAGCGCCGCGCCCGGGGGGACGGCCTCTCGACCGGCCGCACCGAGCAGGACGCGGTGCGGTTTTTGAGCGGGGTCTGCCCCGGCCCGGACGGGATCCTGCGCACCTGCGGCACCCCGGTGGCCTTTTTGATCGAGAACCAGAACGTCCGCTCGGCGGACTACGATGCCCTCAAGCGGATGCCCCGGCCGGGCCACGCGGACTATGCGGCCAACGCAAAGTATCTGGGCTGGCAGGACGCGCGGGGCGGCGGGCACTTTTCCGGCCGGGTCACGGCGGCGCTGGTGGCGGCGGGGGCGCTCTGCCAGAGCGTGCTGGCCGCCCGCGGGGTGCGCATCGGCACCCATCTGGCCGAATGTGCCGGCATCCCGGACGCCCCCTTTGCCCCCTGCACCGACCCGGCGGTCCTCGCGGCCCAGATCGACGCGCTGAACGCCGAGCAGACCTTCGCGGTGCTGGATGCCGCGGCGGGCGAGGCGATGCGGGCAGCGGTGCGGGCGGCGGCGGCCGAGGGGGACAGCGTCGGCGGCATCCTCGAGACCGCGGTGCTCGGCCTGCCCGCCGGGGTGGGCGAGCCCTTTTTTGACAGTGTCGAGAGCGTTTTGAGCCACCTGCTCTTCAGCATCCCGGCGGTCAAGGGGGTGGAGTTTGGCGCGGGGTTTGGCATGGCCGGGCTGCGGGGCAGCGCGGCCAACGACCCCTTTGTCTTTGCGGAGGGGCCAGACGGCCCGGATGGCCAAAACGGGCCACAAAACGGGCCCGAAAATCGGATCGTGCGCACCGCCACCAACCACAACGGCGGCGTCAACGGCGGGGTGAGCAACGGTATGCCGCTGCTGCTGCGCAGCGCCGTCAAGCCCACCCCCAGCATCTATAAGCCGCAGCAGACGGTGGACCTCGCGGCGGGCCAAAGCGCCACCCTGCAGATCGCCGGGCGGCACGACCCCTGCATCCTCCACCGGGCCCGGGTGGTGCAGGACAGCGCCGTGGCGCTGGGCCTTTTGGACCTTTTGACCCAGCGGTTTGGCCTGCTGTGGCAGAGCGGGGGCGAGGCGGCCCCGGCCCCAAAGCCGGCCGCGCCGGCGCAAAAGGCCCCGCAAACCGAGCCGCCGCAAAAGGGGGAGACGCCATGAGCGGGCAATTGGACACGGCACAGGGAAAAGACGTCAAGCCTTCCGCGCCTCCGGCGCTCGAATACGGCCTGATCGGCGCGAAACTCGGGCACAGCTATTCCGGCCCCATCCACAAAATGCTCGGCGGGTACGATTACCAGCTCTGCCCGCTGCCCACCGAGGCCGAGGCCCGCGCCTTTTTGCAGCGGCGGGCCTTCCGGGGCATCAATGTCACGGTGCCGTACAAGCAGCTGGTCATCCCCTACTGCGACGAGCTGGACGA
>DKVN01000057.1:0-263 GCA_002491225.1 Faecalibacterium sp. UBA7177 | reverse complement strand
GGGGCGGTGAACACGGTGGTCAACCGGGCGGGGCGGCTGACCGGCTACAACACCGACTTTCTGGGCATGGAGTATATGCTCCAAAGCCGCGGCATCCGGCTTTCCGGCCGCACCGTGCTGATTTTAGGGGCGGGCGGCACCTGCAAAACCGCCCTCGCGGTGGCAAGGGCGAACGGGGCGGCGCGGGTGCTCATCGCCAGCCGCGACCCCGCGGCAAAGGCCCCGCTGCCCGGCGCGGAGATGATCAGCTACCGCGCGGCGGC
>DKVN01000165.1:3195-3399 GCA_002491225.1 Faecalibacterium sp. UBA7177 | reverse complement strand
GCCCAGACCGCCGGGGTGCTGCGGCCCGAGGCCCTGCCCAAAGAGGCCATCGCGGTGCTGGGCAGCACCAAATCCCAGCGGATCACCCGTCTGATCGAGGATCTGGTGGCCCACAGCGCCCAGGGCGAGACGCTCGCTTTCAGCCCCGAGGTGCAGGATGCGTTCAGCCTGCTGCGGGATTTTATGTACAGCACCGTCTATGTG
>DKVN01000165.1:2620-2842 GCA_002491225.1 Faecalibacterium sp. UBA7177 | reverse complement strand
TGATCGGCGAGCTGTACGAGCGGTTTGTCAGCCAGCCCGAGCTGCTGCCCAACCTCTACCTGCAGATCGCCTACCGCGAGGGCACCGACCGCGCGGTGACCGATTACATCAGCGGCATGAGCGACGAGTTCGCCACCCGCACCTTCGAGCAGCTGTTCATTCCGCAAAAATGGCGGACTTTGTGAGCGCGGCAGCTGCCGGGCCCGCGGCGCCCGCCACATC
>DKVN01000165.1:0-2339 GCA_002491225.1 Faecalibacterium sp. UBA7177 | reverse complement strand
GCCGGCGCCCCCCGCCACATCCGGCAGGCCCGCCGCGCCCCGCCCGCCGGCCCACCAGCCGCCGAGCCGCAGCACCCAAGGCCCCAGCAAAGGAGGAGACTGCCCCTGATCCCGCAGGATTATATCCAGGAGGTCGTGCGCCGCAGCGACATCACCGAGGTCGTCTCAGGCTATGTCCAGCTGCGCCGCCAGGGCCGCCTGCAGGCGGGGCTCTGCCCCTTCCACGGCGAAAAAACCCCCTCCTTCTTCGTCTACCCCGAGACCCAGAGCTTTTACTGCTTTGGCTGCGGCGCGGGGGGCGACGTGATCACCTTCATCAAAAAGATCAACAACCTTGACTATGTCGAGGCGGTCAAGCTGCTGGCCGGGCGGGCCGGGATGCCGATGCCCGAGGAGGACGACCAGACCGGCCGCCTGCGCAGCCGGGTGCTGGCCATCAACAAGGACGCCGCCCGCTTTTTCTACCAGAGCCTCAACGCCGACACCCCGCAGGCCGCCGCCGCCCGCGCCTACTGGCGGGGCCGGGGCCTCTCGGATGCCACCATCCGGCGGTTCGGGCTGGGCTACGCGCCCGCGGGCTACTCGGCCTGCCTGCGCCACCTCAAGGGCAAGGGCTATATGGACTCGGAGCTGCTGGCGGCGGGCATCGTCAAGCAGAGCCGCCGCGAGGGTCGGGAGGGCAGCCTCTACGACGCCTTTTATGACCGGGTCATGACCCCCATCTTCGATTTGCGCGGCAACATCATCGCCTTTGGCGGCCGGGTGCTGGGGGACGCGAAGCCCAAGTATGTCAACAGCCCCGAGACCCTCGTTTACAAAAAAAGCCGGGCCATGTTCGCCATGAACCTCGCCAAAAAAAGCGCGAGCAGGCGGTATATCCTCTGCGAGGGCTACATGGACGTCATCAGCCTGCACCAGGCGGGCTTTGACACGGCGGTGGCCGCCTGCGGCACCGCCCTTACCCCCGAGCAGGTCAAGCTGCTAAGCGAGTACGCCGATGAGGTCGTGCTCTGCTACGACTCGGACGAGGCCGGCCAGAAGGCCACCGCCCGCAGCCTCGGCCTCTTTGCGGGCAGCCCGCTCAAGGTGTCGGTGCTGAACATCCCCAACGCCAAGGACCCGGACGAGTTCATCAAAAGGTTCGGCCCCGAGCGGTTTGCCCAGCTGCTGAACAGCACCGACAACGCCATCGAGTACCGCTTGGGCCGGATCCGCACCGGGGTGGATCTCGCCACCGACACCGGCAGGCTCGATTATATCCGGCAGGCGACCCAGCTGCTGGCCGGGGCGGTCAGCCCCACCGAGCGGGACGTCTACGCGGGCCGCCTCGCCGAGGAAACCAACATTTCCAAAACCGCCATCCTCAGCCAGCTGCAGGGAGAGGTGCGCAAAACCGCCCGCCGCGCCGAGCGCGAGCGCCAGCAGGCGCTGCTGCATCAGGGTGCGGCCGCCCAGATCAAGCTGCCCTACGGCACCGCCAACGCGGACAACCGGGCCCTCGGCATCGCCTTTGCCGAGCAGCAGTTGGTGGTGGCCATGCTGCGGGACCCAGCCCGGGTGCCCCGCCTGATGGGCCGCATCGACCCGGAGCGCTTCCTCTCCCCCCAGGCCCAAAGCCTCTGCCGGGCCATCTTCGCGGTGGAGGAGCGGGGTGAGCCGCTCAACCTCAGCGCCCTCAGCCCGCTGTTGAGCGAGGAGGAGCTGGTGTATTTAAGCCAGCTGCTGGCCCAGAGCGCCGAGGTGCCCATTGCAGAGCAGGATGTGGAATTGTTTGTCTCCCGGCTTGAGGCAAGCCTGCCCCAGAGCAGCCGGGCCAACGAGATGACCAATCAGGAACTGGAGGACTATCTGCAGACCCTCCGGGACAGGAAAGGATAAAAACACGAGGCTAATTTTTGCCGCACGCCGCGGCCAAACCCCCAGCCTCCCAGAAGGAGAACACCATCTATGCCAGAAAAACGCAACATCGTGCGCGAGCTGATCGAGACCGGCAAACGCAATGGCAAGCTGACCACCAAGGAGATCAACGACGCCCTCGAGGAGAGCGGCTTCGACCTTGAGCAGATCGACAAGCTCTACGAGACCTTCGAGAGCCACAACATCGAGATCGTCGACGAGCCGGACCCGGAGCTCGAAAACTTTTCCCTCACCCCCGAGAGCGTCGACAACATCGAGAGCAGCCTCTCGGCCGAGGGGGTCAACATCGACGACCCGGTCAAGGTCTACCTCAAGGAGATCGGCCGGGTGCCGCTGCTGACCCCCGAGGAGGAGGTGCAGCTGGCGCTGGACATCAAGGAGGGCGGCGAAAAGGGCGAAAAGGCCAAGCAGCGCCTCTCGGA
>DKVN01000178.1:10599-24786 GCA_002491225.1 Faecalibacterium sp. UBA7177 | reverse complement strand
CGCGCCGGGGATCACGACCACGCCGCCGCCGACCAGCTCGGTCAGGGTGGTGGTGGTGACATTCTCGGGGATCGGGGTGTACACAAAGGTAAAGATATTCAGCGAGGCATCCGCGTCCAGGGTCAGGGTCAGGTTGTACGCCTGAGGCACATAGCCCTCGATGTAGCGGAAGGGCACCATCGGCTTGTCGCCGACCTTGCCGACCCGGCTGGTATCCGGCTCCAGCAGCTGGTTGCCGTTCGCGTCCTCATACCGGACGGTATAGCTGACCATATCGCCCACCACGCCGTAGCCAACGACCAGGTCGGTGTCCTGCGTGATCTTGGAAGCCGGGTTGAACACCGCGCTCTCGCTCTGGTTGTCCGCGCCGGCCTCGCGCAGGCAGAGCACATAGTACTTGCTGTCCGCGCCGTCGTTGAGCTGCACATGGGCCGCGATGTTCTGAATATTCAGCGTCTCGCCCGCTTTGACCATAACCGTCCAAACGGTCTTGTCCGACGAAAGCTCGCCCAGATCGCCAACCAGCTTGCTGTTAAAGGTGCCCTGCGCACCCGCCGAGACACGCACCATATACTGGGGGGTGTCCGCCGCGCGGGCCACATTGCCCAGCATGGCGGGGGCGGCGCAGGCAAGGGTGAGGGCCAGGGCCAGGCAAAGCGCCTTCTGGGCGGCCTTTTTGGCCTTGCGGCCGTCCATCATGCCCAGGATGCCCAGCACCAGCAGCAGCAGGCCGCTGATGCCGGTAGCCAGCACAAAGGGCAGGCGGTCGCTGCCTTCACCGGTCTGCACCACGGTGGTGACGTCCCGGTTCACCCGGTTGGTCACCGTCTCGTTACGGCTGGTGGAGGTGACCGGGTCCACCGCAAACAGCAGCTGCAGGCTGGCAAGGCTGTTCTGGTAGTTGTTGCCCTGGGTCTCGCCGTCCAGCGAGACGGTCATCCGCACCCGGCCGCTCTGATGGGCGCCCAGGGTGCCCAGATAGCGGTAGGTCATGCCGTTGACCTCAAAGCTCTTGATGTTCTCGTCGCCCACCGCGCTGTCGATCTCGTGCAGGCCGTCGGACGCGCCGCCCGCGCGGGGGGCGCGGCGCCGGGCGCTGGCGCCCATGGCGCCAGTTTGGCTGCCGCCGATCCGCTCGCTGCTGAACAGCACCTGCCGGGTCGTCGGGTCATCGGGGTTATATACCAGCTCGTAGGTGTACGCGCCGCCGCTGGCATCGGCCTCCGCCGTTTCCTCCAGCGACTGGATCACCGAGTTGTTCAGCGAGAAAGCGGCTGGAGAGCCGGTGTCGTTGCGGATCTCCACCTCGAAGGACTTGGAATCACCCGGCTGCATCGAGTGGATCTGCCCCGCAATCTCTTTATCCGTGTAGTTTGCGCCCAGCTTGGCGCCGTCAAAGGTGACGGCGGGGGACTGGGTGCCGTCCGCGAAAGCCGCGGTGGCGCTGGTGGCCAGCAGTGCCAGCCCAAGGAGGATGGCAGCAAACCGCTTGAAACTTTTTTTCATGTTTCACTCCTCCTTAACCGATCTTGGTGATGGTATCACCGCTCAGGCTGATGTTGGTGCCCCAGGCGCTGAGGGCGGCGGCCTGCACATGGCCGTTCTGGATCGCGTCCACCTGGACATCCACCTTAAACTGCATCCCGTTGTAGGTGTAGGTGATGCTGCCGTCCGGGTTGCGGGTGCCGGTGCGCCCCACCTTCTCGTTGATGGTCAGGGTATCGCAGAACTTGATCTTCACCGTATCATTGGGCGCAACCGGCTTGGTGTAGTAAAGCACGATCCGCTCGGGGGTGCGGGCGTTGGTGTCCTCGATCCAGTCGCCGCCCGGTACGTCGGTGCCCAGCAGCTTGTCGCCGTACCGCAGCTCGATGAGGCTGGGGTCCAGGTCGTACTGCTTGTCGCCCGCCGCATTCGTCCAGTAGCGCCGGATGGTCACCCGCACATACTCGGTGATGTTGCTGGTGTTGTTCTCCTTGGCCGTGGGGTTGGTCACCGAGAGCTCTTCCTGGTAGGCGTAGCCCAGCTTGAGGGCCTCGCCATTCTCCATGACCTTGTCCATGGACAGCTTGCTGACATTGGGGGTCTCGTTCTCGTTCAGCTGCACCCGGATCTGCTGCAGCTCGACATTGGCCTGATAGGGGTCGGAGTAGTAGGTGATCGCGGCCTGCGCACCGCCCACGGTGGAGGTGCCCAGCAGCAGGATGCCCAGCGCGATGGCGCAGAGGCTTACGCCGGGGGTCGCGAGAAATTTACGAAGCTTCTTCATGGTTCGCTCCCCTCCTTAATTGCCGCTGTCCGGCGCGTTCAGGTCCTGGGTCCAGTCAGCATACGGTTTGTTGCTGCTGTTGTAGCGCACCGGGGTCGTCTCGTACACGATCGTAACGTCAAATTGGTCGAGCTCGTCGCTCATCGGGTCGGGGTTGTTCAGCACGACCTCAAAGGTCACGCTCTTCCCCGGCTCCACCGGGTCGCCGTGGTAGAACCACGCGCCGTCCGCCTCCCATTCGGCCTTGTTCTTGTCGAAGTTCGGGGCAAGCTGGTCGATGGCGAAGCACTGTGCCCGCACATACACGGCCTGCGTGCCGTTGTTGGTAATGGTCACGATCTTGCTGTGATCTACGATATCCTCGGTGATCGTGCTGCCGGTGCTCACCGCCACGTTCTTGCTGCCCGCGGCGGTGGCGTTGGTGGTAAAGTAGGCCAGCGCGGTAGGCAGCATGGTGGTCAGGGCGAGCACCAGCGCCACCAGCACCAAAAGCTTATGTGCCTGTTTCATTGGTTGTCACCCTCCTTACTGCTGCGGTGTGTTGGTCGGAAGCGGAACCACAAAGTCCTGTGTCCAGTTCCAGCCGTACCAGTCGGTTCCGCCGGTTCCCTTGTCAAAGCGGTTTACCACGCCGTTGCCGTTGTTGCTGCTGTTGTTGGGCTCGTTGGTCGCGTTAGCGGCCACGACCACGCCGGTCTCGATCGTCATCCTGTCCGCGGTGCGGTCGTCCTCATCCCAGGGGGCCACCACGACATTGCCGGCCGGGATGCTCTCGATCACCAGCTTGTCGCCGTCGGTGCTCCAAACCGGAGCATTCGTGACCTCATACGCCTTGAAGCTGTAGGTCGCGCCGGAGTAAAGCTCCTCCACCGTCACCTGGCTGCCCGCGGGGATCCGCCCATCGACCTGCACGGTCTGGGTGCCCGTCTGGGTAAAGTTGAAGGCGGCCTGCTTTTCAAACACGATCTCGCCGTTCTGCACGGCGGTGATCTCAAACACGAAGTTTGCGGGGCCGTTGAAGCTGTTCAGCGTTTTGCTCAGCGAGAGGCTGGCGTAGCGGGGCTGCTCCTCGGGCTTGGCAACCGCCTCGACCGTGTAATCCCACGCGGTGGGGGCGTCGGCGGCGGTGTCGGCGGCGATCAGCCCGCCCAGCGAGGGCACCGAGATCAGCTGCGGGGCGAAGGTGTAGCTGTTGTTCGGCGCGATCGCCAAGGTCGCGGGGTTGTAGCCGTAGGACTGATCCTTGATCGGCATCTTCACCTGATACTGATCCCTGGTCAGGCTGCTGCTGTGCGGCATCGCCAGATACAGGCCAAAATCGACCGGATGCTCGGTGCCAAACATCGCCGCGTTAACCTCGGTGTACGTATTATCATTCGCGAAGATCAGCTCCGCCGCCAGCTTGGAGAGCTCGGCCATGCTGCCGTCGTCCAGGATCATCCCGGAGCTGCGGTCAGGCACATAGCGGAAGGTGGTCACCCCACCGGTGGTATCCACCACCCAGGAATCCTGCCCCTCGAGGAAGGTTCGGATGCCGTCCTGCACGGCCTTGGGCAGCTGGTCGTTCAGCACAAAGGCGTAGATGTCATAGCCATCCACCTTCACAGCGCCCGCGATCTTGTACAGATCGACCCGCAGATCCTCCTCCAGCGAGGCCCGGTCGGCCTCATCGGTCACCAGATCCTCCGGCAGCTTCAGCTGCAGGGTGGCTTCCTGCTCCCAGTCCAGCGGAGTGCGAGGCATGCTCGGCGCTGTCTCGTCCGCGTAAACCCCGGTCAAAGGAAGGGCAGTCAGGCTCAGCAGGGCGGCCAGTGCAAGCGCGAGGGCAAAGCACAGCGCGCGGCCCCACCTTCCGTACCGGTTTTGCAGTTTTTGTTCCATAAGCGTTTCCTCCTCTTTGATCGTCGAAGGGTGTTCATAAGGGTTTGCCTGAAAGCGGGGTTTTGCGGCGGTCAGGCCGGGGTTCTATCGTTTACTGTTCGGGGTCTTGCTCGCTGCCGGGGTCGGCGGGCTGTTTTTTCAGCTCCTCCAGCAGCTGCTTGTGGCTTTTGCGGGGTTTCCCGCTGCCGAACAGCAAAAACAAAATGGTAAGCAGCAACAGCGGCAGGCCCACCGCCAGCATCACATACGGCCTTGCCACCCGCACCGCGTCCGGCGTGATCACCACGTCGTTGACCTCCAGGTTATCCACCCGGTGGCCGCGCACCAGCATGCGGTGGGTGTTGATGCCATAGGGGGTGCAGGTTTGCAGGGTGACATAATCCATGCCCGGCTCGATGTTCAGGGCCTCCAGCTGGTCCGGCTCCACGATCAGGATCCGGTCCACCTGATAGGTGAAGGTGCGGTTGAGCACGTCGATCATGAACAGGTCGCCCTCCACCACCTTGTTCAGGTCGGTAAAGAGCCGTGCGGAAGGCAGCCCGCGGTGGGCGCTGATGACGGCGTGGGTGCCCTCGCCGCCCACCGGGAGGGTGGTGCCCTCGATGTGGCCCGCGGCCACGTTGAGCACGCTGTCCGAGGTGCCGTGGTAGATGGGCAGCTGCACGTTGATGGCCGGGATGGTCACCGTGCCCATGATGCCGCTGCCGTTGATGTCCAGCACGCTGTAATACTCCTCGTCTAACTGGTCGTACTCGGTAAAGGGGAAGCTGAGCGCCTTGAGGTGGTCGTTGTAGGCCTCGGCGGCGGCGAAGAGGGCGTCGTAGTCGGTGTCGTCAAACTCGGCCATGGCCTCCTGGTAGCTTGCCACCGCGCGGGACTGGTGAAAGCTGTTCCACCAGTCGCTCACCGTGGGGTAGAGCATGATGGCCAGCCCGGCCCCCAGCATGGTAAAGAGGACGATGTTTGCGATGCGGCTGCCCCTCGACTGCTTTTTTTTGGCGTGGCCGGGGGGCTTTTTGCCCAGCGGCAGGCGGCGCAGCAGGCTTTGCAGTTTGGGTTTGATAGGCTGTCACCTGCCCTTGTTACGGTGTGTGTGCCGGGCGGTGAGATAAAGGAACGAGAGTTGCGGGGTTTGGGCCTGCTCATTCCTTTATTTCACCGCCCCAACCGGGGGCGGGCCCCCGCCCCCGGTTGTAAAGTGTTTTAGCGGTTTTGCGCGTGATACGCTACTTTAATGTGAGCTTACTGCTCGGCGCCCATGCGCTTTTTGCTGACAAGCACCACGACCGCAGCCGCGACCAGGATGCCGCCGACAACATAGAACATGGTGGTGCCGATGCCGCCGGTGCTGGGCAGGAGGGTGCCGCGGGCGTTCTCAATGGTAGCACCATCGCAGCTAACTGCGTAGGTCTCGCCCTTGCCATCTTCATTGACCGTAACAGCAAAGGGCCGATCCATGAGGTTGTAGCCATTGGGGGCGACCGTCTCTTTCAGCTCATAGTTACCGGCAGCCAGACCCTCAAAGGTGGCAATGCCTTTCACACCATCCGCACCAGTGGTCACTTCGGTGGCGTTCGCTTCGTCGTCAACCCACTCGACCTTTGCAGGAGTATCAGCGGTTGCGGGAGTATACTTGTAGAACTTACCATAGTCATTGCCAGAGTTCTTGTTGATCAGCACGAACTTCGCGCCATCCAGCAGGGTAGCATGGTTCTCCTGGTCAACCTTGGTGATCTCGATATCAGCGGACTTCACGTTGACAGGAGTCGGATCCTCTTTCGGGGTGCCATCTTCGCCATTGACGGTCGGGGTAATGGTAGCACTGTTGGTAGCGTTCTTTTCAGTGACAGTACCTTCGTAGCTGATCACAACTTCCGCGCCCTGCGCGTAGATCGGGTTGCCTTCGGCTGTTTTCCAGGGGATCTCAACGGTGACCTTGCCATCATCAGCTTTAGTGGGTGTATAGGCGGTTTTCTCAATCTGACCGCCGCCGACAGTGACCGTCAGCTTGTCGAGGTCGATATCGATGCCACTCGGAGTGTCCAAAACGGTGTATTTATCAACAGTCACAAACGCGGGAGCACTCGCATCGGTTTCATGAGCCGGGTTCTTCGCATAGTTGCTGGTGTTGAAGCTAACGGTGAAGTTCACCTTGCCGCCCAGGTCAACCGAGATGTCCGCGCCTTTGTCGGTGGTCTTGTAGCGCTCGTCCTCCGGCTTGCCGGGAACCGGATCGTTGTCATTGTTCTTGTCGAAGATGGTGATGTTGCTCACAACCGTCTCCGCGTTGAACTCGGGTGCGCTGACAGTCTGGCTGGTGCTGCGGGTGATGAAGTAATAGGCATCCTTATTGGTGGTAAAGACAACATCCTTGCCGTCAGATGTCTTTGTATCCACCGCAGTCAGCTTTGCGGCAACCGTCTGGAACCAGTCATCGCTCGGCTGAGCGCCGGTCTTATCCACAACAATATGTCCAGCCTCAACGGTAAAGGGGCTGCCCGCCAAGTCAGTCTCGGTCAGGCCATTTACCAAAGTGTAAGAAACCGTATCGGCCTCGCTCTTCTTAACATCGAACAGCTTATACAGCGTATACACGGTGCCAGCTTCGGTGTTTTTGATTGTGATGGTGCCACCCGCCGCAAACGCGGGGATCGCGAGGGCGAACATCATTGCCAGCACGAGCAGGCAGGAGAGCAGACGTTTTGTCGTCTTCATGAATAATTCCTCACTTTCTCAAACTCTTGAGATGTTGTTTTGCCGGGGGTCCGGCTCGGACAGCCTCACCGGAAGCCCGGCGGGGGGTGCCAGCACCTGCTGGCGGGGCCTTGCGCTGGGGGGCCCAGCTGGGTGGATATGCGAACGCGAATGGGAAACAATGTATAGAACTTGGGGTTCCGGGCCCCGCCGGAGGAGCTTTCGCTCGGGGTGGGGTGTCCGGCGAGGCCCGGTGCCCAAGTGGAGACGGCCCAACGGGTTAAAGGAGTGCCGGAGTGCCGCCCCCTGGCTTCACAACCCGCGGCCGAAGCCGCCGGATGTAAACAGGGTAGAGTGTGCAGCCCATGCTGCGGGGGTAGTGCGTGAGTGGCTTACATTTCGGAGATGCGCCGTTTGTTCCAGAAGTACAGCCCAGCCGCCAAAACCATCAGCAGCCCGCCGCCAACCGTGAACAACCCAGTGCCCATGCCGCCCGTATGCGGCATCTCGGTGCCAGTGCTGTTGGGAACCTTCACCATCCAGTACGGATTCTGTTCCGTGGGTGCAGTCCACGTCGCCTTCAGAGCAGAGCCATCGGACGATTTGACCTCAAGTTCAAGCTTTTGGGTGCCAGTCACCTTGTAATAGTACAGCTCGATCGGCTGATCGCTGCCATTGTACCCGGCCGGAGCCTGGGTCTCAACGAGGTAATAGTGCTGGTTGAACTGGAGGCCGCTGCCGCTGGTCAGGGTCGTGTCGGTAAGTGTGATCTCGCCGTTTGCATTCGTGACAAGATCGTCGCCAACCTTAATGCCGTAGACATCGGTCAGGCCCTTGATGGGTTCGGCGTTCTCTGTGCCCTGCTCAACCACCTTGTAGAGGTCGAAGTGCGCGCCCTGCAGCGTGGTTTCGGGGTTTTGGTCAGAGACCTTCACAGCCTTTACCAGCGCCGGGGTCACCGTGTTCTTCACACGAATCTCGTAGCGGATGATCGGGCTGGTCAGGTCATCCGGGTCCTCGTGAACCGCAAACGCACCCGCAACAGTCAGGTCAGCGTTCCCTGTCACGGTAACGCCGTGCTCATCCACCTTAAAGGTGATCGAATCGGCCGCGCCGGTGTACCCGGCCGGGGCCTTATCCTCTTTCAGGGTGTAGGTGCCTTCCAGCAGCCTGCCCTCAAACGCGATACCGTCATCGCCTGTGGTCTCGACGATCCGCGCCTCTGCGGGGATTTCAACCGACGAATCAGTGCTGGTCAGCGTAAACTTCGCACCCGCCAGAGTCGGCCAGCTGTCCACGGTATTGTCGCTGGCATCCACCTTGATGATCCAGACCAGCTGGTCTTTCGGCTGAGCAGCGTAGTCGTTCGTGACATTGACCTCATGCTTATCCGTGTTGCTCGCAACAAATGTGTGGCTCTCGGAATTCGGCTCTTCGGCATCCAGCTTGTAGGTCACGGTCGGGCGGTTTTCCGGTGCTACATTAGAATCAGGAATCTCAACCACCTTGTAGGTGCCGTTGGGATCAAGCCCGGTGATCTTGACCGGCTGGCTCGTGCCGTCTCCGGCAACCGTGATCGTGAAGCGGGCGCCCGTCTGGGGAACCTCTTCGGTTCGGATATCGCCATTCACTGTCCGGCTCGTGACGTGGAAGTTGAATCCATCGACCGGGGTCTCGGTGCCGTTCTCGACCTTGCGGATCTCGAACGTGAAGGTTCTCGGGCCCGTTCCGGTCGTGTCGTTTGCCGAGTTTGCAACCGTCTTGCTGACCTCCAGCTGCGGAAGCTTCTCCCAGACGGCTGTCAGCTTCGCGTTGGTGATCAGGTTGATATGCCCATACTCGCCAATGTCGCCAAACGTGCTGCCGTATGCACCATACAGCTGGACATTGTCGAAGCTGCCGGTGATCTTGTCATTAACCTTGAACCAATACTTGCTGTTGGAGTAGATGGATAGGTAGTTGCTGCTATCGTACTCTTCAGGTTTGTTTTGAGACAAGTATACATCTGTGCCATCGTAAGTCTTGTAGTACCACGTTCCAAACTGATCTGATTTCTTGTTTTGAGCAGCTACAACATAATATTCCAGCTGCCAGCCAGCAAACTGATATCCGTTTTCGCGTGCCACCTTTTCTGCTGCTGGCGAAATACCTGCTGCAGTGTAACTCAAATCGCTTTGACCCGGGGTCGTATCCCAGTTGTTGCCTTCACCCTTGTAAATCTGATCGGTCAGGCCATCGTTACTAATCCTCTTGCTCTCGGTTGTACGACCTCCCTGAAGCCAGCTTGTGCCTGCAAAGGCCGCGTTCTCTTCAGTGATATCGTTCTTGTTGGAATCAAGCATCTGACCATTGTCATACTTGACAAACAACGGAGCAGGGATAGGAGCAGTGCGAATCAGGATATAGAAGCCGCAAGCGTCTGCGCTGTGGGCAAACCATCTGCTTTCAACCGGGATAGAAACTTTTGTGTTCGCGGTCGGTGTGAAACTCCTGTCAAAGATATCACTGCCCTCGACTAAGAATCCACATGCATATGGGTTCCAGCCCTCGCCTGAGCTACTTCCAGGATAATTAGGATCAAAGAAGCAGGTGATCATCACATGCTCTACATAATATCCGGGCTTCGGAGTGATTTCCAAGGTCGCATAGTCCACGCCATTCTTTTGATACCGGATTCCTGAAATACTTTTTGTTGTGCTGCCGATGAAACTTGGGAATTTCCAATTCCCACCAACACTCGCATTCATTGCAGCAGACCAGTCTAAGTCGCCGCGATCTATTGTGTCCGTCCGGGTGCTATCCCCAAGGCCCTCACTTTCATGTGTGATAATAATACGCTCCGCTTGGTCTTTCTCTGTGGGCGACAAATCTTTGAATCCAGCAACAGCATCAGGATAAACCGTACTTAGTACAGTTCCATTCGGCGCATTCTGAATTCTGCTGTTACCAATATAAGTGTTGTCGTGTCCAACGCCTTCACTAATCTTAACCGGCCCACGATCTTGATCCTTAACGCCTTCAGAATCTGTATGGTGCATGTATACCGATTCTACCTGGGCTTCGTCATGTCCATAGCTGTTTTTGCCTGTTTTTTTGTATCCATCCCACCAAAACTTCAAATCGCCCCTGTATTTACTCTGGTCTCCGGCTGCCGCCAGCGTCTGAATAACATCTTCCTCCACCCCGGCCGTCAGCATAAAGTCGCTGCCGCTCAGATGGGCGTGGATGGCAAGGGTCTCATCGTAGGTGGGGTTGCCCTCTTCGTCATACGCCTCGGCCATGTAGGTGTCGAGGTCGATCTCGTCGAGCTTGGCCTCCACATACCCCACAGGGGCCAGCTTGCCGTCCTCCAGCTCGTAGGCGGTGAAGCCGCTGCTCACCACGATGGTCTGCTCGCCGCCAGGCTCGCCGCCCTCGTCCAGCATCATGATGTCGGTGTTGCTCTGGCTCATGGCCAGATAGGCAACGCTCTCGCGGCTGGGGATGATGGTGGCGGTGATGGCGTACTCGCTGCGGTCAACCTCTTCGCCGTTTTTGGTGAGGATGAACTCGGTGCGGCCCAGCGGCAGCACCTTGCTGTCCGGCACCTGGCTGCTGTAGGCGTAGTCGCGCTCGGTCTCCATCTCCTCCTGGCTGGTGGTGGCGGCCACAATGGCCAGCTCGTCCTCCTCGGCCAGCTCACCGGTATAAACGGCGGTGAGCTCGACATTGTAGAAGCGGTTCGCGACCGTCTCGGTCACTTCCACCGGCTCGATCTCGGGCTCGATATAGCACTCGGCGGTGTGGGTATGCTCTTCCAGTTCGCAGATCAGGTTGCCGTCGGCGTCGTAGCACTCCTCGGTGTGGGTGTGCTCCTCCTTGCCGCAGTAGAGCACCGGCTCGATGAAGCACTCATCGGTGTGGACATGCTCTTCCTTGCCGCAGGTGAGCACCAGCTCGCCGTTGACCTCCATGTAGCAGCTGCCGGTGTGCTTGTGGGCTTCCAGCCCGCAGTAGGTGCCCTCGGCCTCGAGCGCTACCTCGGTAAAGCACTCGTCGCCGTGCTGGTGGGCCACCAGCTGGGGCAGCTTGCAGGTGAGGGTGCGGCTGATCTCGTTGCCGTCGGCGTCCTTCTGGATGTCATAGCAGGCATCGGTGTGCTCGTGGGCGATCACCTCGGGCTTGTCGCAGGTCAGCACCATCTCGATGGCGTAGCACTCGTCGGTGTGGTGATGCTCGGGGACATCCACGTCGCTCTCTTCCAGGCCGCAGGTCAGCTCGGGATGCTGCACCTCCTGCATGGTCCAGCACGCGTCGGTGTGGTGGTGGCCCTCCACAGCGGGCTTGCCCTCCACAGCGCCCTCGCCCTCGGCCATGCCGCAGATCAGGGTTTTGGTCTCCTGGTTCTCATAGACGGCGGGGATCACGGTGCCGTCCTCGGCAACGCTCTCCTCAGAGACGAGCACGCTCTTGGTCTCGATGGCGTAGCAGGCGTCGGTGTGCACATGGCCGGGCACCGCTTCCACGGCGGGCTCGCCGTCGCTCTCCTCGAGGCCGCAGGTCAGCACCCGCTCCTCGGTGGTCACAACGGTGTAGCAATCCTCGGTGTGGTGATGCTCGGGGATGGCCTCATGCTCCTCCTGGCCGCAGATGAGGGCGCGGTGCTCGGTGTAGCAGGCGCTGGTGTGGCTGTGCTCCTCCAGCTCCTCCATGCCGCAGACCAGGTTGCCCTCGGCGTCGTAGCAGCGGGCGTCATGCGTGTGCAGCACCTTGTCCGACAGACCGCAGACAAGCTCGCCCGCCTCGTTGTAGCACTCGGGGGTGTGCTGGTGCGGCTGATAGGTGCAGGTGAGCACCTGCTCGGTGCCGGTCCAGGCCTGGCCGGTCAGCTTCAGGGCCGTAACGGTGCCCGAGGTGACCACCAGCGCAAGGCACATAAAGATGGCCAGCCAGCGCTGGTACATCTTTTTGTCGCGCAGGATCTTGGAAGCTTGCTTTTTGGGAGAATCCATGATGCCGTCTCCTTTCTGACGTGGAACTGGGGGTTTCGCGACGCATGCTGCGCCGGGCGGGCATTGCCGCGTCCCGGCGCGGCGGTTGTTAGCTGAGCGGCTGCATCATGTTCAGCGGCCAGACCCGGAACACGATGCGGCCCACGATCATCTCGGTGCTGACACAGCCGACCGCGGTGTTGCGGCTGTCGATGCTGGTGGCGCGATGGTCGCCCATCACGAAGCACCGCTCATCGGGCACCTGGTAGGGGAAGGTGATGTTGCACTCCCCGTAGGCCAGTTCATTGACATAGGGCTCATCCAGCGGGTGGCCGTTGACGCTGACCACACCATTTTCGTCCATCTCGACCCAATCGCCCGAGGTGGCGATCACCCGCTTGATGAGGATGTTGTTGTTGTAGTAGAAGGCGATCAGATCGCCGGGCTGGTATTTTTTGGAGTTGACGGCCACGACGATGTCGTCCTCATATAAGGTAGGGGTCATCGAGGTGCCGTGGATCTGCAGCACCGGCAGCAGCAGCACGGCCACCAGAACGCTGATGGCGGCGACCACTAAGAGGGATGCGAAGGTGCTGCGCAGCACCCGGCTGAAATTGGAGCGGTACTCGGTGGTTTTGAGCTCCTTTTCCAGTTGATCCAGCGTGGGCGCGGCGGCGGGGGGAACGGCCTCCGGCGGTGCTGGCTTTTGAAACGGATTTTTAAGAGTCATTCAAACTCCACTGTCCCTGCGGCGGCTGCGGGGCCTCCGGCTGTGCGGCGGGCGCGGGTGCCGGGGTTTTGGGTGCGCCGTGGCTGGCCGGGATGGGCAGCGCCAGGACATTTTTGAAGTAACTGTCCGCTACCGCCTGCGCCGTGCGAAGCATGAGGTCGAGCCGCCGGGCAATCTCGCGGAGCGAATCGGCGTTCTGCAGTTGGCTGAAGCGGCCGCTGATCAGGTCCTCCAGCTGGGCCTCGAGCGCCACGATCTGGGCGTCCTTGGTGTCCAGCCGGTCCTTCAGGCGGGCGATCTGGGCGTCCTTGTCCTGAAGTTTGTCCTTGAGGCGGGCGAGCTGCTCGTCCTTGTCGTTGAGCCGGGCTTTCAGGCGCTCGACCTGGCGGTCAGCCTGGTGAAGCTCGTTCGTGGTAGCGGAGAGCTTCTCCTGCATCTCGCCGGCCTCGCGCCCCTGCGCGACCAGCAAGGTCAGCAGATCGGGACGTTTGAGGCGGTGCAGTTCTTTTTCGGTCATGTTTTGGTTATCCCCCTTGACCATCTATTCGGGCCGTTTCCCTTATATAAGGTAAGCGCGAGAGGGAAGCGGGCGAAAAGCGAGAAAGTTTTGCGGAGCGCGGGCCCGCAGGCCCGCATGCCCTCCGCCACTTTTTGCGCACCCTGCGGGGCGGTGTGCCGGTTTTGCCAAGGCGGTAAAGCCGCCGGGCCGCCGTGCCGATGCCCTTTGAGGTGCCTCTACTCTATTAGTCTTTTTTCAGAGGCCAAATTGCTCACTTTTTTCAAAAAAATTTTGCAAAGTGTTCATATTTGGCACATTGCACAGTTTTTCGAGCGGTTTCTGTGCGGGTTGATGGGGTTTGCCGGGGCCGTGACGAGTTCGCGGCAAGTCCGCTGCCGAGGCCCCTGCCGATGGCAGCCCGCGCCCCGCAAAAACCCCACAGCAAAGCCCAGGCCCACAAGCCCCTCTATACCATTAGTCTCTTTTCAAACCCCAAATTGCTCACTTTTGGAGAAACTTTTTTCGATTTGGTTTGTTGCACAAGTATAGAGCTATTTTGAGCGCGTCATTTGTGCAATTTGCTAACACCAGAGCAAAGAAATAGCCGCCTGGCCTTTACCCCAGCGGCTGCATCCTCGATTGCACATTCTGTCGATATATGCTATTATACTATTGGCGCTCGCCAATAACGGTATGCGGTTGCCCCCCTATTGAAGGGGGGCCGAGGACTTCCTTTTGCCCCCTTTCTCCGAAAGGGGGTGGTGAAGATGACGATTACCTTATCAGAACTTTTTCAGTTTTGTTTGGTGATCATCGCGATCATCAACCTGTTTATTCAGGCAAAAAAGAAGTAACCGCCCGGCCACCAACCTTGCGGTTACTCTTTTTGTAACACAACGGGGGGCCAACCAACTACCTTATTGGNNAGCAAGGGTAGTTCATATCGCCCTGTAATTGTGCAATCTGCTAACACATGGGCAAAGAGAAAGTCGCTTGGCACAAACCAAGCGGCTTTCTCTTTGGGCGTTTCCTCTGAAAGGGAGTGATGAACATGTCGATCACTCTGTCAGAGCTATTCCAGCTCTGCCTTGTAGTCATCGGTATCATCAGCCTGGTTTTCCAGGCAAAAAGAAAGTAGCCGCCC
>DKVN01000178.1:10126-10499 GCA_002491225.1 Faecalibacterium sp. UBA7177 | reverse complement strand
GGGGCCAACCAACTACCTTATTGGCGAGCGCCCTTCGTTATCTATAGTATACCCCGCCCCGCCTGCTTTGTCAAGCTTGCGCATATTGCACTTTTTGTCGATGCATGATATTATACTGTTGGCGCTCGTCAATAACGGTATGCGGTTGCCCCCTCTATCCATAAAGGGGGCTGCGAACTATCTTTCTTGCCCCCTTTCCTTGAAGGGGGGTGATGATCATGACAATTACTCTGTCGGAGCTGTTTCAGCTTTGCCTTGTAGTTATCGGTATCATTAACCTGGTTTTTCAGGCAAAAAGAAAGTAGCCGCCCGTCCCTAATCGCGCGGCTACTTCTTTGTAGCTAACCGAGGGGCCAACCAACTACCTTATTGG
>DKVN01000178.1:4197-9827 GCA_002491225.1 Faecalibacterium sp. UBA7177 | reverse complement strand
CCCCGCCCCGCCTGCTTTGTCAAGTTTTCCGGCTTTGCGGGCGGGCGCATTTTGTCCAGTGCCCAGAGCAGCGGCATCGAGAGCAGAAACCAGTAAAAGCTGAACTGCGGGCAGATCTGCCCCCACAGGTTGCCCCATTGGTCCGAGTAGTCCCACACCGCCCAGTGCAGGCAGCGGTTGCACAGCAGCCCCACCGCCAGCTCGACGCCGGTGATCAGCAGCGCCCCCGCCGCGCAGCGGGCCAGAAAGGGCGCGCCGGACAGCACAAGGCTGATCTGCCGCAGCCCCAGCAGGCAGATGCCGCCCGCCAGCAGCATGGTCCAGTGGGTGTAGCCGCGCACGGCCAGCTCCAGCCCGCCGTACCCCAGCGCCCCAATGCAGAATAATACCATCCGTTCCAAACACATCACCCGACGCTTATTGTGCGCCGGGTGATGCCATTTTATGCGGGGCCGGGGGCCTCGCCTTACATATTATATAAAGGGGGCCGCAGAGAAGGTTGCAGAGAGGGTCGCGGGAAACGGGGCCGCCGCTTCAGCAGGGCCGCCCGCCTCAATAGGGCCGCCGCCGCACCTTTTTGGCCCCGCGCCGCTTGAAGCTGTTCCAGACAAAGAACCCCAGATACAGCGCCACCGCGATCAGGCTGAGGATCACCACCACCCGGAAGTAGAGGCTGCCGAAAAACTCGCCGATCCTGGCGATCACAAACAGCAGCTCGCTGCGCTCGATGTCCCGCCCGGCCAGCAGCTCCACCGTGCCGATCTCCTCGCCGGACAGCGAGAGGGTCACGGTGCCCACCACGTCCCCCTGCCGCACCGGCGCGGGGATCGACTCGGGCAGGTGGAAGGTCTTTTGGGTGACGCTGCCGTCCGCGTCCTTGGGCAGGATGGTCATCATGCTGTCCGCCGGGTAGAGCATCACGGTGTCCGCCTCGGCGGAATAGTCCACCTTGATCTCCTCGATCGGCTGCTCGGTGTCCAGCGCGGGCTGGATCGAAAAGCTGTCGAACACCCAGTCCATCAGCTGGCCCGTCTCGTAGAGGGCCGGGCGCTTGGTGGGGTACTCGTAGGGGTCGCAGCTGTCCGGGCTGTGCAGCACCACGCAGATGTAGGTCTCGCCGTTCTGGTTGTGCCAGCTGGCAAAGTTCTGCCACTCGCCCAAACTGCCGGTCTTGCCGCCCTGCGCGTAGCTGCGGTAGTAGTTGCCGCCGTAGTTCTCCTGCACCATCCGGTCGGTGTTGTCGATGCGGTAGGGCGACTCGTGCCGGGTGTTGGCGGGCATCATGTACTCATCCGAGCCGCACACCTCCCGGAAGATGTCGAACTCCATCAGATACCGGATCATGAGGTAGGCATCCCGCGCGGTGGTGACATTGCGCTCGTCCAGGCCGCAGGGGTCGTAAAAGCGGGTGCCGGTGCAGCCCAGGCGGCTGGCAAAGGCGTTCATCTGGTTGACAAAGTTGTCGATCTGCCCGCTGCCGAGGTCGTGCGCCACGATGTAGGCCGCCTCGTTGGCGCTGGGCAGCATCATCGCGTAGAGCAGGGTGCGCGGCGAGAGCACCTCGCCCTGCCGGATGTCGGCGTGGCTGGCGTTTTTGCCGTAGACGTAGTCGAACAGGTAGCTGTAGGCGGTGAGCTGCGGGGTGTCCATGTCGTCGCCGTAGCGCTCGAGCAGCAGCGACGCGGTGACCAGCTTGGTCAGGCTGGCGGCGGGCAGCGGCTGCTCGCTGTTTTTTTCGTAGATGATGAGGTTGGTGTCGGTGTTGACCAGGTACGCCGCCTCGGCGCTGACCTCGCAGGTGGGGGTAAAGCCCACCGCCCCCGCCGCCGGGGCTGCGGGCCCGGCCAGCAGCCCCAGCGCCAGCAGACAGGCGGCGCAGCGGCGTAAAAAGCGCGGTGCGCCGTGAAAATGCTTTTTCATATAGACAATTTCCTCGAAACTTGGTAAAATGTTGATGGATCGGCGCGCGGGGCGCGGGCCTGCAGGATGCGGCCCGGCGCGGGTTAGCGCGGGTTGGCGCGCTGCTGCGCTGCAGCGGTGCGCCGTATCCTATTATAGCAGGCTTTTTGCGAATGGAAAAGTAGTTTGGGGCGATTTGCGCGGCCTGGCGTGTTTTGGTTCCGGCCCGGCGCGGCCTGATAGGTTCCGGCGCTGCGGCGCGGCCCGCCCCGCCCCAGACAGTTTGGGCAGATTTTGCCCGCCGGATGCAGCGGCAAAGGAGGCAGAAGGGTTTGATCTATGTCACCGGAGACACCCACGGCGACCTGCGCCGCTTTCAGGAGCGGGCGGTGCGCCGCTTAAAGCGGCAGGACACCCTGATCGTCCTGGGCGACTTTGGCTTTTTGTGGGACGACAGCAAGGAGGAGCAAAAGGCCCTGAAATGGCTTACCAAGCGCCACTACCAGCTGCTTTTCATCGACGGCTGCCACGAAAACTTCGATCTGCTGCGGGATTATCCGCTGGTGGACTATAAGGGCGGCCGCGCGCGGCATCTGGGCGGCAACCTCTACTACATCCTGCGGGGCAGCATCCTGCAGGTCGAGGGCAAGCGGCTGCTCTGCTTTGGCGGCGGCGAAAGCGAGGACAAGGACGAGCGCGAGGAGGGGGTCAACTGGTGGCGTGCCGAGATGCCCACCACCGACGAGCTCGAGCGCTGCGCCGAAAACCTCGCCGCCGCCGACAAAAAGGTGGACTACATCCTCACCCACGACGCCCCCGCGCGCCTCTTGGCCTTTACCGCCATGGAGCGGGAGCAGACCAACTGGCTGCACGCCTTTTTTGACCAGCTGCTGCTCAGTGTCGACTACCGCAGCTGGATGTTCGGCCGCTACCACCGCGACCTGCCCCTCTCCAGCAAAGCCCGCGCCGTCTTTTGCGATCTTGTGCCGCTGGAGTGAACTTTTCATTCTGAATTTTTTGCAGCATCGTCTTTTATAAGGCGCTGCTGCTTTTTTTACGCCCTCTCCCCCACCGCCGCGGCCCACGATAGCTTCCCGACCGCCCCGCCAGCGCCCCCTCGCCACCGCGGCCCGATGCCGTATGTGCAGAAGATTCGTCGATTTGGCAAAAATTCCCGACCGTGTGTTGTGCAAGATGCTCACTATTTGCCCACCGCTTCCAAAAATTTCTCCCTGCTGTTTTTGCCCCGGCGCGAATCCTCTTGTGCAATTTTGTGCAACATAGATAAATACGCACATTTGCATTGTGCAAAACGCCGATGTATAATCAAACCCGTTCCGAGGGGAAAGCGGAACACCATCCGCCGCGAACCACTTCGCGGCGCACAGCCGGGCGGCGCGGATAGAGGAGCGCCGCGCGGAGAAGATTCGACCATAAGGAGGGTCTTTTCAGATGAAAAACTTTTTCAGCCGCAAAGAGCTGGCGATCGCCTGCATGGCATTTTTGAGCACCATGGGTCTTGACGTCGAGTATCTGTACGACACCCTGGATCGCTGAGCCCATCCCCGGCAAACAAAAGGCCCGCCCTTGCCACAGATGCGAGGGCGGGCCTTTTTGTCTGCTGGGGTTGTAAAAAAAATCCCCGAAAACCCTGAAAAAAACACGCCCCTTGCCACGTTATATAGGGTAGGATCAGGCCCCGGAGCTCGCGCCGCGGCCGGTCCATCCAACAGGGAGTGTGAAAAGGTATGAGCAGCGTTTTCTCCTTTTTGCGGCGGCACAAAAAGCCGCTGATCTGTCTTTTTTTGCTGGCCATGCTGGCGGCGGGGCTCACCGCCTACCGCGCGCTGGTGGCGGCCCCGGCCGAGGCCGCGGCCGCCGCGGCCCAGCTGCGCGAGACCCCCACCTTTGCCCTTACCCGCCAGGAGCTGCGGGTGGGCCTGAAGGTGAGCGGCAGCATCGCCTCGGCCCGGACCGCCCGGGTGACGACCACCCTGCCCTACCCGGTGGCCGAGGTGGCGGTGCGGGAGGGGGACACGGTGGCGGCCGGGGACCTGATCGCCACGCTGGACACCGCCGGGCTGGACAGCCAGATCCGCGCCGCCGAGCAGACCCTGGCCGACCAGCAGGCACAGGCACAGCGGACGGTGGACCAGGCCGCCCGCCATCTGCAGGACGCCCGCAACCAGAAGGCGATCGACGAGGAAAACGCCCAGCAGCTGCCCCAAACTGAGCTGGACCGGCTGCTGCGGCAGGACAGCCTCGCGATTGAGGATGCGCAGGACGCCCTCATCAACGCGGCGCAGGCGCAGGAGCAGGTGTCGGACAGCGAGCTCGCCAATCTGCGGCGGCAGCGGGCACAGTGCGCCATCACCGCGCCCCAGGCCGGGGTGATCACCAGCCTCACGGCCGAGGTCGGGGCGGCGGCGGGTGAGCTGGCGGTGATTGAGGACACCGGGGCGCTGGAACTGGCGGTCAACATCAAGGAGTTCGACATCAACCAGATCAAGTTAGGGCAGCCGGCCGCAATCACCTCGGGCGCGGGGGATGCCTTTGCCGGAGAGGTCTGCTGGATCGCCCCGCGGGCCGCCGCCGGGACGAACGGCGAGACGGTCTACCCGGTGCGGATCGCCATCCCGGAGGCCACCGGCGCGCTGCGGCTGGGCATGAGCGGGCGGGCCGAGATCACCCTCGAGAGCCGCCAGAAGGTCTTTGTGGCCCCGCTGGACGCGGTGGGCTATGACGAGGCGGGCAACCCGGTGGTCTGGACCAAAGAGACGGCGGCGGACGGCAGCGTGCAGTTTGTGCCGGTGCCGGTGACGACCGGACTGGAGAGCGACCTTGCGGTCGAGATCAGCGGGGCCGGGCTGAGTGAGGGGATGCAGCTGCGCAGCATGGCCCCCGACGAGCCCGCCCCCGCGGGCGGGGAGGGCTGAGCCGATGGCAGAGCAGAGCGCCGCGCCGATCATCGAGATGCGGGGCATCGTCAAGCGGTACTATGAGGGCAAAGAGAACGAACTGGAGATCCTGCACGGCATCGACCTGACCGTCTGGCCGGGGGATTTTGTGGCCATTGTGGGGGAATCCGGCAGCGGCAAATCCACCCTGATGAACATCATCGGCGCGCTGGACCGCCCCACCGCGGGCAGCTATACCCTCGACGGGCTGGATCTGCTGGCCCAGAAGGACGCAAAGATGAGCGAGGTGCGCAACCGGAAGATCGGCTTTGTCTTTCAAAACTTCAACCTCATCGGCCGCACCAGCGCGCAGAAGAATGTCGAGCTGCCGATGCTCTACGCGGGGCTTGCGCCCCGCAGACGGGCGGCGCGGGCGGCCGAGCTGCTGACCGCGGTGGGCATGGCCGACCGGGCCCGCCACCAGCCGAATGAACTCTCGGGCGGGCAGAAGCAGCGGGTGGCGATTGCCCGGGCGATGGCCAACGACCCCGCCCTGCTGCTGGCCGACGAGCCGACCGGCGCGCTGGATTCGGCCACCAGCCGCACCGTGATGGACATTTTTCACCGGCTGAACCGGGAGCAGGGCAAGACCATCCTGCTGATCACCCACAGCCAGAAGCTGGCCGAGGAGTGCCCGCGCATCCTCACATTGCTCGACGGGCGGATCGTGGACGAGCGGCGGGGCAGGGAGGTGCGCGGCGATGCTTGAGAATATCCGCTTAGCCCTGGGCAGCCTTTGGAGCAACAAGCTGCGGGCGCTGCTGACCATGCTGG
>DKVN01000178.1:0-3895 GCA_002491225.1 Faecalibacterium sp. UBA7177 | reverse complement strand
CCATGCTGGGCATCATCATCGGCATCGGCTCGGTGATCGCCATCGTCACGGTGGGCAACTCGCTCACCGCCTCGGTCAGCGACAGCCTGGTCTCGCTGGGGGGCAACAATTTACAGGTGGGGGTGGAGCCGCGGCCGGACGAGAACGGCAACTACCCCAGCAGCTACGGCTACACCCTGGACGATCTGCTCACCGACGAGATGATCGAGGCCTGTTCGCAGCGGTTTGCGGGCCAGGTCAAGGCGGTGATCCTGACCGACCGGTACGACAGCGGCCGGGTACAGGACGGACGGCTCTACGCCAATGTGGAGCTGACCGGGGTGAACGACGGCTTTTTTGCGGCCGGGCAGATCGAACTGCTGGCCGGGCGGAGCTTCCGCGAGCGGGACTACGCGGGCAGCCGGCGGGTGGCCATCGTGAGCGATTTGTTGGTGGACAACATGTTTGGCGGCGACATCGAGGCCGCGCTGGGGCAGAGCATCTCGCTGGAGCTTCGGGGCAACATTGAGGAGTTTACCATCGTGGGGGTGTACCGCTACCAGATGCAGGGCGTTTTTATCGGCGGTACGCCGGTTTCCACCCGGGACACCTCCACCGAGCTGTATCTGCCGCTTTCGACCGAGCAGGAGCTGAGCTGGGGCGGCAAAGGAGGGTACTTTTCCTTTTCGGTGATGCCGGCCGCCGGGGTGGACGGGGACGCGCTGGCCGGGCGGATCGACGACTTTTTTGAGCAGCACTACTATCGCACCAACCCCACCTTTGAGGTGCGCAGCTACAACCTGCAGAGCCAGATGGGCCAGATCACCTCGGTGCTGGACACCATCTCGCTGGCGATCGGGGTGATCGCGGGCATCAGCCTGCTGGTGGGCGGCATCGGGGTGATGAACATCATGCTGGTGTCGATCACCGAGCGCACCCGCGAGATCGGCATCCGCAAGGCGCTGGGGGCCAAAAACAGCGCCATCCGCACCCAGTTTATCGTGGAGGCGATGCTGATCTGCCTGATCGGCGGTCTGCTGGGCATCCTGGCGGGGCTGGCCCTGGGCAGCCTCGGTGCGGGGCTGCTGGGCACCCCGGCCCGGGTGAGCCTCTCGACCATCCTGCTGGCGGTGGGCTTTTCGATGGCGATCGGGGTGTTTTTTGGCTACTACCCCGCCAGCAAGGCCGCCAGGATGGACCCCATCGAGGCGCTGCGGTACGAGTGAGACGCCCGCCTGACAGTTTCATCTGGCCGCCCGCCGCGGCCGCCCAAAAAGAAAAGGCAGCGCCGCCCCTCTGCACGGCTGACAGGGGGCGGCGCTGTGTTTGGTTTTGGGGGCAAGGCCAGGCCGCGGGGGCTGACCGGCAAGCCGGATTGCTCTGCCGCCCGGCGCTCTTCACCCCTCCGGCTCGGCCGGGGCGCTGGCCCAGGGGCCGGTGCGGTAAAAGTACACCGCGAAGGCGGTGCCCACCACCCAGCCGATGGGCCAGGCGCACCAGATGCCGGTGGCCCCGAGCGCGGTGCGGGCCAGCAGCACCGCCAGCGCCACCCGCAGGATGAGATCGAGGAAGGTGTCCACCATGAACTGCTTCATTCGGCCCGCCCCGCGCAGGATGCCGTCCGCCACCAGTTTGGCCGAGATCACGAGGTAGAAGGGCGAGAGGATGCGCAGAAAGAGGATGCCGGTGGAGAGGGCGGTTTCGGTGGGGTCGGTGAGGAAGAAGCCGACCAGCAGCCGCCCGCCCAACAGGTAGAGGGCGGTGAGGGGCAGGCAGATGGCCCAGACCAGCTTGAGCCCCGCCCCAAAGCCCGCCCGCACCCGGCCGAGCTTTTTGGCCCCGATGTTCTGGGCGGTGTAGTTGGAGATGCCGTTGCCTAAGGTAGTAAAAGAGGTGATGACCAGGTTGTTCAGCTTGACCGCCGCCGAGTACCCGGCCATGACCCCGGTGCCGAACCCGTTGATGGCGCCCTGGATGATGATGTTGCCCACCGAGACAAAGCTCTGCTGCAGGGTGCTGGGGATGGCGATGGCCGCGATCTCGCGCAGCAGCTCGAAGGAAAAGAGCGGGGGCTTTTGGGCACACTCCATCCGCCGCAGCCGCCGCGCAACCACCGCGACCGCCAAGACGCAGCTGACCCCCTGGCAGAGGAAGGTGGCCCAGGCCACCCCCGCCACCCCCATCTGGAAGGCGGTGACAAAGAGGATATCCACCCCCACGTTGGCGGTGGAGGAGCAGGCCAGAAAGACGAAGGGGGTGCGGGAATCGCCCAGCGCCGAGAAGATGCCGTTGGCGATGTTGTAGAAAAAGACGAAGGGCAGCCCCCAGATGTAGATATCGAGATAGAGCTTGGAATCGGCAAACGCCTCGGCGGGGGTGTTGATGAGCCGCAGCAGCCCCCCGCAGCCGAGGATGCCGGCGAGCATCAGCAGCGCACAGAGCACACCGCTGGCAAGGTAGGCGGTGGTGACGGCGGTCTTCATCCGGCCGGTCTCTTTAGCGCCGAACAGCTGCGAGACGATGACCGAGCAGCCCATGTTGCAGCCGACCGCGAAGGCCAGAAAGATGAGGGTGATCTCGTAGCTGTTGCCCACCGAGGCCAGCGCGTTTTCGCCGATAAACTTGCCCGCCACGAGGCTGTCGGCAATGTTATAAAGCTGCTGAAAAATGATGCTGCCGAAGAGCGGCAGGCAGAACTGCCAGAGCACGCTTTCGGGCTTTCCCACTGTGAGATCCCGGTTCATGGGGATCCCCTCCTTTCGCGGTAAGGCGATTTTGCTTTTTGCGTATTGCCGCGTTTTTTACCGCACGGCAGCGGTTTGGCACGGGCCGCTGGCCCGAAAATTTGGCCGCGCTGGCGGGGCGGGGCGGCGCGCAAAGGCACCGCTGCCCCGGCCAGCGCGGCCGGGTGCGGCAGAGAGAGGAGCGAAACAGGGGGGCGGCCCGCCTTTAGACGAGCATGCCGCCGTGGGCAGAATGCGCCGCGGCGAGATGCGCGGCCGTGGCCGGGTGCTGCGCCTGGCCGGAGGCGGCGACCTGGGCAGTGCGGAAGACCGGCTGGGTCTTTTGCTGGTAGTAGAGCAGCAGGGTGTCCTGCTGCGGGTCGAACTGAACCGTGTCACCGGCCAGGGTGCGGCAGGAGAGCTCCTGGCGCTCGTCGTCCCAACCGACCGTGACCACCTGCAGGCTGCCGAGCTCGGCGTAGAGGAACTGATAGCCCTCCCGCGCGGCAGACTTGGCGATCTCGCCCAAGGCGATCTCGGCGGCGTCGGTCCCCTTGATGCCGCTCAGCTGGGCGGGGACGGTCTGTGGGGCGGCCTCGCCGTCCTCCTCAGAGGGGGCGGGTTCCCCGGCGGTACTCTCCGGTTGCTGGCTGCTGCGCGCGGTGCCGCTCTGGCTTTGGGCGGCCGGGGTTTCCTGCTGCGCCGCGAAGACGGGGCAGCTGAAGACGCCCGCCAGCACCACAAGGGCCAGCAGCATCGGCGCGAGCCGTTTGCCAAACGAATGTTGCTTCATACTTACGACTTCCCTTCTTTGCTCTATGGGTCACATCGATGCAAAGAAAAGCCGGCAGCCGGGCTGGCGTGGCGGGAGAGAAAGCGCCTCTCCCGCGGTAGCCCCCATAGCTTTGCGTCCCGCGGTTTCCCGCGGTTTGCCACGCATAGGGCGGCGGCGCGCCGGGCCGTTTGGGGCGGCCCTGACGCGATTGCCCTATTGGTGCGGCCGGGCTGGCATCACCCGCGCGGGCGGCGAAGATGCCGCCCCGGCGGGCCTTAGCCCCCATAGCTTTGTGTCCCGCCGTTTCCGGCGGTTTACTAAATCATATTTGTGGTTTCCCCTCCCCTGCTCCACACGCCGGGGAAGGGCCGGTCCTTGCCCTGTCCTGTTTTCCGCCTCCTGTTGGTTCCTCCCTTGC
>DKVN01000081.1:467-8505 GCA_002491225.1 Faecalibacterium sp. UBA7177 | reverse complement strand
CAAGGCGGGGGTCTCGATGCTGACTACTCTGTATGCCGACCGGCTGGCCAGCGAGGGCATCCTGGTCAATGAGGTGCGCCCCGGCGTGATCGCCACCGACATGACCAGCGCCGTGACCGAAAAGTACGACAAGCTCATCGCCAACAACACCTTCCCCATCGCCCGCTGGGGCACCCCGGAGGATGTGGCGGGCGCGGTGAGCGCCCTGTGCAGCGACAGGTTCGCCTACACCACCGGCAACTACATCGACGTGGACGGCGGGTTCCACATCCAGCGGCTGTAAGGGGCCGCTCTGCCCCGTCAGGGGCGCAGCGTCTCAGAGAAAAGGGGGCCATCGGCATGCCGGAAGAGAGAGTTTCCGCAAACGGATTTTCTGCAAACGTATTCAGATGCTCCACGGCGGTGGTGGGCACCGGCGCGGCCGGGTACAACGCCGCAAACCGGCTGTGGCAGTACGGCCAGCGGGACATCCTGCTGGTGAGCGAGAGCCGGGTGGGCGGCACCAGCCGCAACACCGGCAGCGACAAACAGACCTACTATAAGCTCACCCTCTCGGGCGGCGAGCCGGACAGCGTGCGCGAGATGGCCAAAAGCCTCTTCGAGGGCCAGTGCGTCGACGGCGACATCGCCCTGTGCGAGGCGGCCCTCTCCACGCAAGGGTTCTTGCGGCTGGTCGAACTGGGGGTCCCGTTCCCCCGCAACCGGTACGGCGAGTATGTGGGCTATAAAACCGACCATGACCCCCGCCGCCGGGCCACCAGCGTCGGCCCCTACACCAGCCGCCAGATGACCGAGCGGCTCGAGGCCGAGGCGCAGGCAAGCGGCATCCCGATGCTGGATAACGCTCTGGTCGTGCGCATCCTCAGCGACGGCGCGCGGGTGTACGGGCTGCTCTGCCTCAAGATCGGCGCGCAGCGCGAGGCGGACCGCTTCACCCTCATCTGCTGCAAAAACATCGTCTGGGCCACCGGCGGCCCGGCCGGCATCTACGCGGACAGCGTCTATCCCATCAGCCAGTACGGCGCCACCGGGCTGGCCCTCGAGGCGGGCGCGCAGGGCCGCAACCTCACCGAGTGGCAGTTCGGCCTCGCCTCCATCCGCCCGCGGTGGAACGTCTCCGGCACCTACATGCAGGTGCTGCCGCGGGTCTACTCCTGCGAGGAGGACGGCAGCGGCGAGCGGGAGTTTTTGTTCGACCTCTTCGACACCCCCGCCGAGCTGCTCAGCCGCCTGTTTTTGAAGGGCTACCAGTGGCCGTTTGACGTGCGCAAGGCGTCCGGCGGCAGCTCGCTCATCGACATCTTAGTCTATCAGGAGCGGTGCCGCGGCCGCCGGGTATTTTTGGACTACCGCACCAACCCCGCCTGGGGCGATTTCTCCTTTGAGCAGCTGGACACCGAGGCCTACGAGTACCTGCGCCGCGCCGGGGCCTGCTTTGGCAGTCCCATCGAGCGGCTGCAGCACATGAACGCCCCCGCGGTGGCGTTTTACCGCGACAAGGGGGTCGATTTGGCCCGCGAGCCGCTCGAGGTCTCGGTCTGCGCCCAGCACAACAACGGCGGCATCGCGGTGGACTGCTGGTGGCAGTCCGGCCTCGCGGGCCTCTTTGTGGTGGGCGAGGCGGCCGCGACCCACGGGGTCTACCGGCCGGGCGGCTCGGCCCTCAACGCGGGGCAGGTGGGCAGCACCCGCGCCGCCCAGTACATCGCGGCCCGCCGCGCGGGCCTGCCGGACGAGGCCGGGCTGGCGGGCTTTGCAAAAACCGCCGCCGCGGCGCTTGAGCAGATGGGCGGCCTTGCCCACGCGGCGCTGGCCGCGGGCGGCGCGGACAGCGAGGCCGGAAACCTGCGGCGGCTGCGCGCCGAGGCGGGCCGCCGGATGAGCGAGTGTGCCGGGGCGATCCGCAACGAGGCGCAGCTGCGCAGCTGCCTTGCCAAAACGCAGCAGGCGCTGGCAAACCTGCCCGCCGAGGCGCGGGCGGGCAGCGCGGCCGAGCTGCCCTGGCTCTTCCGGCTGCGGGATATCCTCATCGCTCAAACGGCCTATCTTTCGGCCATGCTGGACTATATCGAACAGGGCGGCCGCAGCCGGGGCAGCGCTCTCTATACCGACCCGGCCGGCCGCAAACCGCACGACAAGCTGCCCGGGATGTTCGCCTTTGTGCTGGACGACGGCAGCCGCGGCAACCTGGTGCAGGAGCTTTGCTGGAAGCCCGACGGCTGCGCCTGCCGCTGGCGGCCGGTGCGGCCGCTGCCCGAGGAGGACGATTTCTTCGAGAACGTCTGGCGGGATTTCCGCGAGACCGGCAACATCGACTGAGCGTGCTGCGGCAGGGCCTCGGGCCCTTGCGGCGGCCAACGTTTCAAGACCTGAGAAAGGGGGCGGCGCGCTTGCCCATCGGCCTTTTCAGCTGCTGCTTCGGCGTTTTTGCGGGCGGGCTGCTGGGCAGCTGCCTGCGCCGGTGGATCGGGGAGGACCTGCGCGAGATGCTGCCCCGGGTGTTTGGGCTGACCGCGATCTGCAACGGGATCCTCTCGGTCATCAAGGCGGCCCAGATGCCGGTGGTGACCCTCGCGGTTATCGCGGGCACCCTGCTCGGGCACCTCGCGCACCTCGAGGACTGGGTGGTGCGCGGCCTGCGCGCCGGGCTGCAGCGGGTGCCGACGCCGGAGGGGTTCGACCTGCCGCAGTATGTCACCATCGCTGCCGTCTTCTGTGCCAGCGGATTTGGCCTCTACGCCGTGATGGTCGAGAGCATCAGCGGCGACCGCGCGCAGATCTTTTCCAAGGCGATGCTGGACTTTTTCGTCGCGGTGCTGTTTGGCGGCAGCATGGGGGTGGCGGTCAGCCTGATCGCGCTTCCGCAGCTGGTGATCTTTGTGCTCTTTTTCTTTCTGGCCAGGGTGCTGATGCCGCTGATGGACGCCGCGATGCTGGCAAACTTTATCGCCTGCGGCGGCCTGCTGACCATGGCCGCCGGGCTGCGGATGTCCAAAATCCGCGAGTATCCGCTGATCGACATGCTGCCATCGCTGGCAATGGTGTTGATTCTGACCCCGCTTTTGGCGGGGGTGTTTGGATAAGGGGCCCTGCAGCGCGCCTGCGCACAGACGGCCCCGCAGAGCAAAAAAGGAGTGATTTTCGATGCCGCACGAGCGTTTCCATTATAAGAGCCTCGAGGAGGTGCAGGCGACGGCCGCCGCACTGGGGGTAAACCTGCCCTTTGCCAAGACCACCGCCGTCCTCGGCACCCCCATCACGTTTGGCAATGTGCAGCTGCCCAACCGGCTGGGCATCGCCCCGATGGAGGGGGCCGACTCGACCCCGGACGGCTCCCCCTCGGAGTACACCACCCGCCGCTATGTTGCCGAGGCAAAGGGCGGCAGCGCCCTCATCTGGTTTGAGGCGATCTCGATCGTGGAGGAGGGGCGCTCCTCCAAAACCCAGCTGCTGCTCTGCAGGGAGAATCTCGATGCCTACAAGCGCCTGACCGAGGCGGTCAAGCAGGCGGGCCTTGCGGCAAACGGTCATGCGCCCTATCTGGTGATGCAGGCCAACCACAGCGGCCGGTATTCCAACCCGGACAACCGCCCCGCGCCGATGATCGCCTACCGCCACCCGGAGCTCGAGCAGTACCGCGCGGCGGACGATTCCTGCATCGTGAGCGACGATTATCTCAAGATGCTGGAGGAAAAGTTCGGCGAGGCGGCCCTGCTGGCCAAGCAGGCGGGCTTTGATGCGGTGGACATCAAGAGCTGCCACGGCTACCTGCTGGCCGAGCTCTCCTCGGCCTACACCCGCCCCGGCGAGTACGGCGGCAGCTACGAAAACCGCACCCGCCTGCTCAAAAACGGCATCCTCGCGGCCAAGGCGCACGAGGATGAGCACTTTATGGTCACCAGCCGCCTCGGCATCTACGATGGGTATGCCTACCCGTGGGGCTTCGGGGTGCGGGAGGGCGGCGGCCTCACCCCGGACCTTGCCGAGCCGATCCGCCTGGTGCGGGAGCTCTACGAGGACTACGGCCTGCGGATGGTCGATCTGACCATGGGCAACCCCTACGCCACCACCCACGTCACCCGCCCCTTTGACAAGGGCAAATACCAGCCGGACGAGCACCCCTTCCTCGGGCTGGACCGGATGATCCACGGCATCGGCGCACTCAAGCAGGCGGTGCCGGAGATGACCATCTACGCCTCCGCCCCCACCTATCTGCGCCAGTACGCCGACCTCTACACCGCGGGCGCGGTGGAGCAGGGCCTCTGCGATGGGATGCTGTTTGGCCGCATGGCCTTTGCCGACCCGGACTTTGCCAACGAGATCGTCCGCACCGGCCGCATCGACCCCTCCCGCGTCTGCATGACCTGCGGCATGTGCGGGGACCTGATCCGCGCCCACAAGCCGACCGGCTGCGTCGTGCGCAACGCCGAGACCTTTATGCCGTTTTACAAGGAATTTTTAGAGCTCAAAAAAAACCAGCCCGCGAATTTCCGCGGCTGACCCGCCGGATCCCGGCGGCAGGGTTTTGATGCCGCGATCAGAAAGACGATAAAATAGATAGGGCAGGCTGCGACCCCAAAAAGGGGCCCGCAGCCTGCCTTAATATTATGTGGAGCCCATATTTCCTTGCCACACTCTCGGCTGAAAGGCAAATTTGCTCCCGGTTTGTTCCGGGTCAGAATCCCGATCCTTTTCTATTTCGTCAATTTCTTTTTGCGCAGCCTCCGCGGCTTTGATTCAGACCGCTTGCTTACGCCATTCACAAAATGGGTTTCCTCAAATCGCCTGAAAGAAACAAAGAATCCGAACCCCTCTCCTACCGGAAAAAGGTTCGGATTCTATTGGTTTGGTGCGGGTAGTGGGCCTCGAACCCACATGGATCACTCCACAGGATCCTAAATCCTGCGCGTCTGCCAATTCCGCCATACCCGCGCGGTGTGAGGGGCATCGCCCTGCCGCGGCCCGCGCTGCCCGGCCCGGCAGCCCTCGGGCGCGGCCGGCCGCGTCCCCCGCCAAAACAACCTTAGTGTAACAGGCCGAGACCCCCTTGTCAATCGGCCGGGCCGCCCCCGCCCCATAAATTCTCCCGCGCCGGATGCGATAAAACCCCCGCGTCCGGCGCATACTGTTCTCTGTAGAACGGCCCGGCGGGGCCTTTCCGGCGCGGCGGGCACAGCCCTTGTGCCGCTGCCGCCCGGGGCCGCCGTGCCCGCCGCGCCAGCCGCCGCCCTCACGCGGCGGCCGTACCAGGGGAGGGGAGAAGCCACTTGATCCGACGTTTTTTCCGGCGGGTGTTCACCGCCTTTTTTTGCTGTGCCGCCGTTTTGGCAGGCCTCGTGGGCTGGATCCGGTTCCATCTGCCGGACACCTTTCTGGTGCCGCAGGGCCAGCCGCTCACCATCGCCCAGATGCCCTGGCTGGAGCCGCTGCGGCAGGAGGGCCTTAGCGCCGCCGGGGCGCAGGAGGTGGGCTCGAGCCGCAACGTCACCCTCTCGCTGTGGGGGGTGGTGCCGGTGCGCACCGTGCGCGCGGTGGTGGTGGACCGCCGGGCGGTGGCGGTCTGCGGCACCCCGTTTGGCATCAAGATGTTTTCGGACGGCGCGATGGTGGTCGGCTTTACCGACATCCGCACCCCGCTGGGTTACCGCAACCCCGCCAAGGAGGCCGGGCTGAAATTGGGCGACCTGCTCATCTCGATCGGCGGCCAGCCCGCCGAAAACAACGACGAGGTGGCCGACGCGCTGCAAAGCAGCGGCGGCAGCCCGGTCACGGTGGTGTTCCTGCGCGAGGGCGAGCGGATGACCGCCTCGATCACCCCGGTGCCGGACGAGACGGGCGAGGGCTACAAGACCGGCATGTGGGTGCGGGATTCCTCGGCCGGCATCGGCACCCTGACCTTTGTGGACAACACCACCGGCGCCTACGGCGGGCTGGGCCACTCGATCAGCGACGTGGACACCGGCGAGCGGATCGCTTTGCGCAGCGGCGAGATCGTGCCGGTCTCGATCACCGGCTATGTGGTGGGGGCGGCGGGCAGCCCGGGCGAGCTGAAGGGGGCCTTCCTCACCGAGCTCGCGATGGGGGATATCCGGATCAACGGCCCCACCGGGGTGTACGGGCGGATCCGCACCCTCGCGCCCGGTTCGGGGGTCGAGTGCATGGTGGCCCAGGCGCAGGAGGTCGAGGAGGGCCCGGCCACCATCCTCACCACCATCGCGGGGGGCGAGCCGCACGAGTACGCGGCCGAGATCGAGCGGGTCTCCCTCTCGGAGGAGGACCCCAACCGCAACCTCGTGCTGCACATTACCGACCCGGCGCTGCTTGCCGCCACCGGGGGCATCGTGCAGGGCATGAGCGGCAGCCCCATCCTGCAGAACGGGCGGCTGGTGGGCGCGGTGACCCATGTGCTGGTCAACGACCCCACCCGGGGCTTTGGCATCTTTGCCGAGACCATGCTGGCCACCGCCGACAGCCTCGACGACCCGGCCCAAGGCTCCGGGGACACACCCGAGGACGCCGCACTCGACCCGGCGGCGTAAGCAGCCGCCACTTTGCAAAAGCCCTGTTTTCAAAGAAAATGGAAAAATCTGGAAAATATTTTCTGGAAGTACTTGCAATAATTGGAAATATATGGTAAAATTTCCATCGCAAAGGGAAAACGATGGGACGGCCGGACGGCGCGCGAAGGGCAGCCCGATCAGCGGATCGCAGCCCGCCAACCGCAGCCCGCGAACCGCGCGCCGCGCCCCGCCCCACGAAAAAACAGGAGGAACGAACGATGGAAACGATCCGCTTTCTGATGACCGACACCGGGGCCGGGGTCACCGCGCTCTGCAAAACAGCACTCGAGCAAAAGGGCGCTGAGGTGACCGTCTGCGAAAAGGACGGCGAAAAGGCGCTGGCCGCCCTGCTGGCCCTGCGCCCGGCCGCGGCGCTGCTGGACGCCTTTATGCCGGGGCTGGACGCGATCACGGTCAAGCAGCGGTACGAGCAGCAAACCGACAGCAAGACGACCTTTTTCGTCACCGGCTCGTTCCAGAGCGAGGAGATGGAGCAGGAGCTGCTCGAGAGCGGCTTTGCCTTTTACTTCCTCAAGCCGTTTGACGAGACGGTGCTGGCCGCGCGGGTGCTCAAGGCGGCGGGCGCGCCGCGGATCATGCGCCCGGCGGACAGCGACGAGCTGGTGGTCACCGAAATTCTGCACCAGATCGGGGTGCCGGCCCACATCAAAGGGTACCAGTTCCTGCGCGGGGCGATCCTGCTCACCACCCAGGACCCCGAATACATCAACGCGGTGACCAAGCGCCTCTACCCCGAGATCGCCCGGATGAACGGCACCACCGCCAGCCGGGTGGAGCGGGCGATCCGCCACGCCATCGAGGTGGCGTGGGACCGCGGCGACGTCGACACCCTCAACAGCTACTTCGGCTACACCATCCACAACCTGCGCGGCAAGCCGACCAACTCCGAGTTCATCGCCATGATCGCCGACCGGATGCGGCTGGACAAAAAGCAGAAGCGGGCGTAAGCCGCCCGCGGCCTGCGCCCCCGTGCCCCGCCGGGCCCGCAGCCCCCCCAAAAAAACACATCCAAGCGCAAGCGGCGTTCCGCGCCAAAGGCCCTTTGGGCCCCGGTGCGGGACGCCGCTTTTCCCTGTCGCCCATCCTCCGTCCGTGCCGCCGCCCACACTTGTAGCATTTTCCCCCGCTTCCTCGTTTCAAAAGAGAGCCCGATCTCGTCGTAACGGTGGATTTTTTGCCCCAAACCCTGTATAATAGGGCCTGTTAAGGGATGCCAGCGAGTGGGGGCCAAACCCGCGGGGACAGCAGCAGACTGTGCCGCCCCGCGGACCCCTTACGCACAAAAAAGGGGGCTGCATCGGATGAAAACGGCAACGGCGGTACTGGTGGCGGCGGGCGCGTCCCGGCGGATGGGCTTCGATAAACTGAGCTGCCGGGTGCGGGGCAAGCCGGTGCTGCAGCACAGCATCGAGGCGTTCGACACCCACCCGCTGATCGGCGAGCTGGTGCTGGTCACC
>DKVN01000081.1:0-169 GCA_002491225.1 Faecalibacterium sp. UBA7177 | reverse complement strand
CGGCCCGGACGACAGCCTGGCCCGCCAGCTGGCGGCAAACTGCAAAAAGCCGGTGCGGCTGGTGCGGGGCGGGGCCACCCGGGCCGAGAGCGCCGCCGCCGGGGTGCGGGCGGCCACGGGAGAGTTGGTGGCCATCCACGACGCGGCCCGCCCCTTCGTCACCCCCGAG